>NZ_ANAH02000014.1:0-300000 GCF_000335475.2 Cystobacter fuscus DSM 2262
GGGGGGGGGGGGGGCTGTACAAATATTCAGTACAGTCCTGCCCCGTGGACGGATTGACCGCCCCACCTCCCGCGGACAACCCGCGGATGGAAGAGACCCTACTCCAGGAGACCCCTCCTCCCGCAAGCCCGCCCGCCTGATCTCCGACGGGTGGAGGATGCCCCACCCCCCGCCTCGCGGCTCCCAGGCTACAATGGCGCACCTCGCCATGGATTCTTCCCTCTCGAACTTCTCCGCGCCCGCCCCTCGTGCCCTCGGACGTTATGAGCTCGTCCAACTGCTCGGGCAGGGCGGCATGGGGGAGGTCTTCCTGGCCAAGATCTCCGGCGCGGCGGGCTTCGAGAAGCCCTGTATCGTCAAGACCGTCCTGCCCGCCCTGCTCAAGGACCGGCAGTTCCTCGATCGCTTCCACCATGAGGCCAAGGTGTTGGTGCACCTGGCGCACTCGTCCATCGCGCAGGTCTACGACATGGGCGAGGCCGAGGGCACCTACTACATGGCGCTCGAGTACGTGGCCGGCGTGGATCTGGCCTATCTGCTGGAGCAGGCGCGCGCCCAGGGCAAGTCCATCCCCGTTCCGGTGGCGCTCTACCTCGGCCAGCGCATCGCCGAGGGGCTCGGCTACGCCCACCGCAAGATGGGCCCGGACGGGGCGCCGTTGGGGATCGTCCACCGGGACGTGTCTCCCCACAACGTGATGGTCTCGTACGAGGGCGAGGTGAAGGTCATCGACTTCGGCCTCGCCAAGAGCGCCGCGCGCAGCAAGTACACGCTGCCCGCCACCGTCATGGGCAAGCTCGGCTACATGTCTCCCGAACAGGTCCGCGCCGAGTCGGTGGATCACCGCACCGATCTCTACTCGTGCGGCGTGGTGGTGTGGGAGCTGCTCGCGGGACGGCCGCTCATCGCCCCTGGCACCGTGGGCGAGATGATGGCCGCCATGAACCAGCCCGCGGTGCCCTCGTTGAGCGAGCTGCGCGCGGACGTGGACCCCGCGCTCGACGCCGTGGTCCACCGCGCCCTGGCCCCCTCACCCGAGGAGCGCTATGCCCGCGCGGACGACTTCGCCCGTGCCCTCAACGAGCACTTCCTGCGCACTGGCTCCTCCGTCGGCGCCGAGGAGGTGGGCAACTTCGTGCGGGAGATCTGTCCCGAGGCTTTCGCCTCGCAGCGAGAGATCATCAGCCGACTCGCCACCGCCGCGAGCACCCGCCGCACCCCCTTGCCTCCGGCCGTCGTGTTGCCCATGAACACGGGGGTTCAGTTCGCACCGCCCGCGGACGGGGTCGCCTCTCAGACCCTCATGCCGATGACCCTGCCTCCCGCGCAGGGCTACGCGGACACCCTGATGCGGCCGAGCAGCACCCAAGTGCCCACCGTGGGGGCCTCTACCGAGGCGTTCCAGCTCCAGGGTCCCAGCCGCAAGGGGTGGCTGGTGGCGCTCTCCCTCGCGGCGCTCGGCCTGGTCGGAGCCTCGGCGGGTATCACCGCCGTCGTGATGACGAACCAGGAGCAGCAGATCGTGGAGGCCCGGCCTCATCACCGACCGGAGCATCCTCCGTTCGGAGGGCCCCGTGAGCATCACGGACCCCTGGGATCTCGCTGGCCTCCGCCCGGTTCGTTCGAGCCGCCACCCCCCTCCGGTGGGCCTCCAGCCCAGGAGCCGGCGGCTCCCTCCGTGCCCGAGCGGAAGGTGGTCGTCGCGAAACCCTCCACGGCGGCTCCCTCCGTGCCCGAGCGGAAGGCGGCCGTCGCGAAACCCTCCACGGCGGCCCCCATCCCGAGCACCAAGGCCGAGCCGGCGGCACCCTCCAAACCGGCGGTGCCCGCCAAACCCCGGCAGTTGAGTGGACGCATCGCGATCAGGGGCGTCGCATTCATGAAGAAGATTGAACTCACCAACACGGACAGCCTCATCTGGAGCGATTGCATCCTCGTGGCCCGGGGCCGGGAGGTGTTCAAGCTCGGAGGAATGGCACCCGGGGGCTCGCGGGAGATCCTCCTGAGCGAGTTCGAGAAGGGCGAGCGCGAGGTACCCTTCGTGGGCAACAATCGCCTGGGCTTGTTCTGCGCCGAGGGTCAGCGGGAGTTCCCCGCCAAGCAACTGTGAGCGTCAGAAGGAGCCGGAGATCTGGAGCGTGAAGGTACGCCCGTACTGGGGCACGGGCCCCGCGGCGCGCTCGTCTCCGAGTGCCAGGGCGTACTGGGTATCCAGCAGGTTGCGCACCCCGGCGAAGTAGCGCAGGTAGGGCAGCTCCCCGGACAGGCCCACGTCGAGTAGCAGCGCCTTGCCATACGCGGTGCCGTCGTCGCTCGGTCGTCCGCGAGCGCTCTGGTAGGTGGCCTGGGTGGCCAGGCGCAGGTTGCCATCGGCCAGGGGCAGCAGCAGCCGTCCCGACGCCAGGTGCGTCGGGGTGGCGCCGGCCTCCTCCTCGGCGGCATTGACCAGGGTGACGAAGGAGTAGTTCAGGTCCACGAGCATGAAGCGTCCCGGCTGCCAACGCAGGCCCGCCTCGGCGCCAAAGGCGCTGGTCTCCCCGGGGCGGTTGACGAAGACGATGCAGGGCATGGAGCCGAGGGGGCCTCCCGTGCACTGGGGGGGTCCCGGCTGCTCGCTGAGCGCCACGAGGTGGCGGATCTTGTTGGCGTAGCCCGCCACGGTGAGGCGCAGTTCGTCCGTGAGGTTGTGCGCGTGCTCGAGTTCCAGGGTGGAGATGGTCTCGGGCTCGAGCGTGCCCGCGGCGATCTGGGTCCTGCCGTTGTCCTGATAGTCGAGCTCGAAAGGGGTGGGCGCCCGGAAGGCACTGCCCACCACCAGCTTGGTGAGGCCCCGCGCGTAGGGGCGTCCGATGAGGGCCAGGCGCGGCGTGAAGGGCAGCGTCTTCAGATTGTTGAAGTAGCGGTCCACGCGCAGGCCCGCGCTGAGGCTCAGCCGGGGATGCAACCGCCACTCGTCCAGGACATAGGCGGAGAAGTTGCCGCGGGGCTGGCTCAGCACGAGGCTCGAGCCCAGGGGGTCGACTTCCTGCTCCACGCGCAGCTGCGCCTGGCCTTCCAGGCCCAGCGTGAAGTGGTGGGTGTCGCGGAAGCGCAGGCGCAGCCGGGTCTCGGCGGACAGCCAGTCGGCGCGCGCGGCGTCGGTGTCGAGCCGCTCCCCGGCCAGAGTGGGCATCGAGTACATCCAGTAGCCCTGGTAGCGGCTGGCGTCATAGGCGCCGCGCAGCGACAGGTTCACCCGCTCGCCGAGCTGTTTGTCGTAGCGCACCTCGGCGAAGCCGCGGACGTCCTGGATCCGCGTGCCCGGGACCCCGAGCTCCGTGCCGAAGGGTCCCACGGGGCTCTCCTTGGTGCGGCCGTGCAACTGGGCGTGGAAGCTGAGGCCGCCCAGGCGCGCCCGGAGCGAGGCGGTGGCGGCGCGCTCCCCATCCAGGCCCACCACCGCGGGCAGGTCCTCGCCCAGCCGCGTCACCTCCGCGCCTCGCATCCCCACCCAGGCGCCGGACAGCAGGAACGAGCCGGGACCGGACTCCCACGCCGTGGTGACGCGCAGCCGGGTGGTGCCCAGCGCCCCCGCCCCGGCGGTGACCTCCACGTGCTGATCCCCCCCCAGCGTGTCGCGCGGCACCACGTTGATGACGGCGAAGAAGGCGCCCGTGCCGTACAGGGCGCTGCCCGGGCCACGCACCACCTCGATGCGCTCCACCTCTTCCAGGTCCACCGCCAGGTCCCTCGCCACGTGGCCCTGGCCCGCCACCATGTCGTTGAGCGGGTGGCCGTCCCAGAGGGTGAGGATGCGGGTGTTGAAGTCACCCGGGGGAGCGAAGCCCCGCACCCCCAGGTAGGTATAGGTCCGGTCATCCGAGACGAAGATGCCGCGCACGGCCGCGAGCGCCTCGGCGAGCGTGGTGTAGCCAAAGGCGCGCAGCTCCTCCTGGGTGATGACGGTGGTGGAGGCGGGGGCCTCGTCCACGGACACCAGGTTCTTGGACGCGGCGCGCACGGAGGGGGGCAGGTAGCGCAGCTCGGCGTGGATGCGCGTCTCCTGGTTGGCCACCACGTAGACGCCCTGGCGCATGGCGCTGAGGTTGGGGCTCTCCACCTCCAGGGTGTGCTCGCCGTGGGGGAGGGTGAGCACGGTGGGGGTGAAGCCCGCGGGGCGGCCATCCACGCGCACCGAGGCGTTGTCGCGGTTGGCGGTGATGATGAGACGTCCCGTGGGCTCCTCGCGCGGGGCGAGCGCCACGCCCAGCGTCACCTCGTCATCGGCGGGTACGTCCACGAGCAACTGGGCCGGGACATGGCCGGGCGCGCTCACGTGGAGCACGTGCGGCCCCGGGGTGAAGCGCAAGTCCCCGGGCACCTGTCCGAGCACGGGGCCCTCCGGCGACGCGCGCACCTCGGCGCCCCCGGGCGTGCCCGACAGCCGCACCGTGCCGGTGATGAGCTCCAGCGTGAAGGCCTGGACCACCGCCTGGCCCCGCGTGAGCTGGATGGTCGCCTCGGCGCGGCGGTAGCCCTTCTTGTGCACCACCACCGTGTGGGCGCCGGGGGGCAGCGCGAGCGTCTGGGGCGACAGGCCCCGGCTGCCCAGATCCTCCCGGTCCACGAGCACCTCGGCGCCGGGCGGCTCGGTGGTGACACGCACCAGGGCCACCTTGGGACGCAGCCGCGTGAGCGAGTGGTTCACCTTGGTGGCGTCCGCCTCCGGGAGATCCTCCAGGGCCAGGTCGTGGTAGTAGCGGTAGGCCTCGTTGTAGCGGCCCAGGGCCTCGTAGCACCGGGCGATGTTGAAGAGGACGTTGCGGTTGGGCACCAGGCGGTAGCTGGCGAAGTAGGAGCGCAGCGCCTGGACATACTCACGCCGGGCATAGGCCTCGTTGCCCAGCTCGAACGCCACGTCCGCCTCGTCCGCGGTGTTGCCAGCCCATGCGCACGGCGGTCCGAACAGCAGCGACAGCAGGAGGCCGAGTCGGAACACGCGCATGGGCGGCTCCATCCTCTCACATCACAGGGCGGCGGCGAGGGCCCGCGCCGCGGCCTCCAGCTCCGCGTCCGGGCGGAAGTCGCCGGGGGCGGCGTCGAAGGCCCCCCGCCCCCACAGCCGTGCGGGCGTGTCCCGGTAGCGCGGCACCAGGTGCAGGTGGAAGTGGCGCAGCACGTCCCCGATGGCGAACGCATAGGCGTGCTCGGCGCCGAGCACCTCGCGCTGCGCGCGCATCACCCGCGCGGCGAAGGGGCCCAGCTCCCGTGCCGCCTCCTCGTCCAGGTCGTACAGCGCGCGGGCATGGCGCACGCTGGTGAGCACCACCCAGCCGGGCAGGGGGCTCGGCCCCGCCAGCCCATGCAGCACCAGCCCGGCCGAGCGGGCGAGCACACCCCCCACGGGGTGGAGGCTGCCGCTCACGAGGGCACAGCCCCGGCAGGGGTCGTTCACGTCCACGTCACTCATGGTGCCCCAGCCTATCAGGACGCCCATCCGCCGCCGTCCGCTTGACGTCAATGGGCCCGGTCGGAGACTGTCTCGTTACCGCCACGCGCGGGCGAACTCCAAGCATTGCATTCCAAGGTGGACAGATGAAGAAGCATTGGGCAGTCGTGTTGCCGCTCCTCGTGTTGGCGTGCGGACCCAAGGACGAGAATGGCGACGGCATCGCCGATGGCGTCCGCGATCCGGACTCCGTGTCGGTGGTGGCTCCGGCCAATCCGAAGGGCACCGTCTCCGGGCAGGTGCTCGATACCGCGATGCAGCCGCTCGCGGGCGCCTCGATCCGGCTGACCATCGGCAGCGACACCGCTGAAGGCAAGTACGTCGTCCAGACCGACGGCCTGGGCAACTTCATGATCAAGAACGTGCCGGCCGGCTCCACCGTCCTGGTGACCATCGCCAAGGAGGGCTACGCCACCCTGCGCGCCAGCGCCGTCGTGCCCTCCAGCGCGGGCAACATCCCCATCAACGACGGCAACGCGAGCCTCGGCCTCGTCATGCTCGCCAAGACCCAGAGCAAGGTGAGCTTCACGCTGCTCACGGACAAGGGCCAGCCCGCGGTGGGCGCCCAGGCGTTCCTCGAGGCCTATCCCGCCGGATTGATCTCCGCCGCGGGCACCACCGTCCAGGCCACCAGCACGGTCACCGCCACTCCCGCCGTGGCGGACGCCATGGGCGTCGTCACCTTCAACAACGTGCCCTCGCCCTCGGAGCTCACCCGCATCGGGACCCCGGTGACGGGGTCGACCACCCCCGATGGCACGGCGTCCTACCGTCTCTGGGTGGACCCGGTCGACGTGAACGGTGATGGCGTCATCGACTCGGGTGGCTATGCCGCCCCCATCAGTGCCGCGGTGCTGCTCAAGTCGGGCTCGCAGATCATCACCCTGAACCCGGCGAAGAACAGCGGCGGCTCCACCACCTTCAGCCTGGTGGCCACCAACGTGCCCAGCCTCCAGCTGACGCCCGTGTCGCCCGCGGAGGCGAGGAAGCCCCTGCGCAACCTGCTGCGGCCCGGCGAGCCCATCGTCCTGGGCTTCAGCCAGCCCGTGGCGCGTGACTCGCTCATCGCCATCCTCACCAGCGAGTCCGGGCAGACCGCCATCGACCTGACCGTGACGCCCAACGAAACGGGCGACGTGTACATGCTCACCCCCGCGGCGAACAGCACCCTCGAGGGCCAGGAGTACAACCTCATCCTGCGCGCCACCTCGGCCTACTCCGGTGCCATGCAGACGTGGAAGGGCTACTTCGTCAGCGGCGACGTGAAGACCCCGCGCCCGCTGCAACTCGAGTCCGTCACCTTCAGGGACGGCGCCACCGGGACGGCGGGTGTCCTGGATCCGGGCGAGTGCATCATCCTCACCTTCAACCAGGTGGTGACCTCCACCTCCTTCCAGCTCGATGCCTTCCTGTTGAACGGGACGGACTCCAAGCCCGTCAAGCCCCAGCCGGCGCCCTACCCCAGCGGTGTGACGGCCTGCTTCGGCAGTGAGGGCACGAAGATTCCCATCGACACGGTGAGCTTCCAGGCCACCCCGCGCTTCTACTTCACGTATGGCACGCCGGCCGAACCCAACCTGCCTCCCATCAACCCCAACAGCACCACGGCGCGCATCCGGGTGGATTTCAGCAAGTTCCAGCAGCAGGACTTCTCCCTGTACTACGAGACGGCGTGGGGCGCCCCCGTGCCCTCCACGACCGTGCTGGAGAAGGTGCTCACGCCGCCCGTGCGTTAACCACGCGCCTGTCGCACCGACCTCCGGGACACCCCCGGCAGCCCGGAGGTCGTGAGTCACTCTCGTCGTTCGGGGAGTGTTCGCACGCCAACAGCCGGGGCGTGGCGGAGGCTCGACGAAACCCGGGGGGGACGAGCGCATCCGCGGGGGCGTGCATAGCATGGTGTGGCGTTCCCACCTTGTACGAGGGCCCCGCGCCATGACTGTACCCCTCACGCACCGCCAGCGGGTGCTCGTGGTCGATGACTTCGATGACGCCCGCGAGATGTACGCGGAGTACCTGGAATTCGTTGGGTTTCAGGTGGATGTGGCCCGCAATGGGGTGGAGGCGGTGGAGAAGGCCCAGGGCGCTCTCCCCGACATCATCCTCATGGACCTGTCCCTGCCGGTGATGGATGGCTGGGAGGCCACGCGCCGGCTCAAGCAGGATCAACGCACCCGCAACATCCCCGTCATGGCGCTCAGCGGCCACGTGCTGGCCGGCAACGCCGAGCAGGCGCGCCAGGCGGGCGCGGACGAGTTCGTCGCCAAGCCGTGCCTCCCCCAGGATCTGGAGGACCGCATCCGCCGGATGCTCAAGCCGAGCAAGTCCAAGAACCAGCCCTGATCCACCCGGCCCTCCCCTCGTCGTCCCCGAGGACAGTCCGTGGGCACCCTTCCAACCTCGCGCGAGAGCGCCGATGGGTGGAGTCCACCCGAGGCGTTCGACGAATACCGGCTGGTGCGCCTCTTGGGCCGTGGCACCACGGGACGCGTGTACCTCGCCCAGGACACGCTGCTCGAGCGGCCCGTGGCGGTGAAGTTCGTGCGCGCCCTGGGCCCCGGCGCCCTCAGCCGCTTCCTCGTGGAAGCCCGGGCCGCGGCGCGCGTCCAACACCCCAACGTCGTCACCCTCTACCGGGTGGGACAGTTGGACAACCATCCCTTCCTCGTCTCCGAGTTCGTCCGGGGCTCCTCGCTGGAGCGGCTCCCCAAGCCGCTGCCCTGGGAGCAGGTGCTGGCGCTCGGGCGGGGTCTGGCCCGGGGGCTGGGAGCCGCGCACCGGCGGGGCGTGCTGCACCGCGACATCAAACCGGCCAACGCGCTGCTCACCGAGACGGGGGAGGTGAAGCTCCTGGACTTCGGGCTGGCCAAGCTGCTGGACGAGGGCCCAGCCCCGCGCGAGGACACGCCGCCGCCGCGTGAGCCGGGGGCGCTCGCCGCCCTGGAGCTGCCGCCCGAGGCCCTGGCGGGCTCGCTCGACGGGGTGGAGCTGCCATCCCTGCCCGAGGGCATGCTGGTGGGGACTCCTTATTACATGTCCCCGGAGGCCTGGGCGGGCATGGAGCTCACCGCGCGCAGCGACGTGTACTCGCTGGGCCTGGTGCTCTACGAGCTGTGCGCGGGCCAGGGCCCCTTCCGCCACGTGCCCCCGCGCGAGCTGGCGCTGGCGGTGTGCACCCAGGACGCCCGGCCCCTGCGCGAGGCCGTGCCGGGCGTGGACGCGGACTTCGCGGCCGTGGTGGACCGGTGCCTGCGGCTCGTGCCCGAGGAGCGCTTCGCCTCGGCCGTGTCGCTGCTGGACGCGCTGGGGCAGCTCGCGCGTGACGAGGCGGCGGACGCGCTGCCCGAGGGCAACCCCTACCGGGGCCTGCAACCCTTCGAGGCCGAGCACCGCGCGCTCTTCTTCGGCCGCCGACGCGAGCAGCGCGAGGTGCTCGAGCGGCTGCGCGCCGAGCCCTTCCTGCTCATCACCGGCGACTCCGGGGTGGGCAAGTCCTCGCTGTGCCTCGCGGGCGTGCTGCCGCGCCTGGGCGAGGGCGCGCTGGAGGATGGGCGGCGCTGGCGTGGGGTGCGGGTGATTCCGGGGCGGCATCCTCTCACCGCGCTCACCGTCGCCCTCGCTCCCGCGCTCGCCATGGGCGAGGAGGCCCTGGGCAACCTGCTGCGCGCGGACCCCACGGGCCTGGCGCGCCAACTGCGCGTGCGCTTGAGCTCGGACCAGGGGCTCGCCGTCTACGTGGATCAGCTCGAGGAACTGGTGACGCTCTCGGACGGTGGGGAGGCGGCGCGGGTGGGGCGCGCGCTCGGGGAGCTGGCCGAGGGCGTGCCCGGGGTGCGGCTGCTCGCCACGTGCCGCAGCGACTTCCTCACCCGGCTCACGGCGGTGCCGGGCCTGGGCGCGGCGGTGCCCGGGGCGCTCTACCTCCTGCGGGCGCTCGGCCCCGAGGAGAGCCACGAGGCGGTGGTGGGCCCCGCGCGCGCCAAGGGCGTGCACTTCGAGTCCGAGGCGCTGGTGGACGCGCTCGTGGCCTCCATCTCGGCCACGGAGGGCGGACTGCCGCTGTTGCAGTTCGCGCTCGCCGAGCTGTGGGAGGCGCGCGAGGGGAGCGTCATCACCCAGGCGGCGCTCGACAGCCTGGGCGGGGTGGCCGGAGCGCTGGCCCGGCACGCGGACGCGGCCGTGGCGCGCCTGCTGCCGGATCAACGCGCGGTGGCGCGGGGCGTGCTCTTGCGCCTCATCACCCCGGAGGGCACCCGGGCGCGCAAGACGGACGGAGAGCTGGTGGGGGATGATCCCCGCCAGCGCGCGGTGCTCGAGGCGCTGGTGCGCGCGCGCCTGCTCGTGGCGCGCGAGGTGGACGGGGGCACGAGCTACGAGGTGGCCCACGAGGTGTTGCTCAGTGACTGGGGCATGCTCGCGCGCTGGCTGGCCGAGGCGGCCGAGCGCCGCGAGGTGCAGGCACGCCTCCAGGCGGACTCCGCGCACTGGGAGCAGGTGGGCCACGCGCGCGACTTGCTCTGGGGCTCGTGGCAGCTCGCCGAGGCGCGCCTGTTGGAGCCCGCGGAGCTCACCCGCCGCGAGCGCGCCTTCCTGGAGGCCTCGCGCCGCACGCTGGTGCGCAGCCGGCACCTGCGGCGGGCGCTCGCCGTGGGGTTCCTCCTCTCGCTGGTGCTCGTGTACGCGGGCCTGCAACTGCGCGAGGTGAGCGAGCGGAACGCGGTGGTGCGCGGCTGGCTGGACGAGGCCGCGAGCGCCCTGGAGGCCGCGCGGCACGAGCGCGACGTCTTCTCCGGCGCGCGGCGCGAGGCCTTCGAGCTCTATGACACCGGGGAGCGGGAGCGGGGTGACGCGGCGTGGGCGCGCTCGCTCCTGGCGGAGGCCGCGTTGCACCGCCGCCTGGACGAGGTGGGGGACCAGTTGGAGCACGCGCTCGTGTTGGATCCATCGCGCGAGGACGTGCGCGAGGCCCTGGCGGACTTCCTCCTGGAGCGGGCCTTCCATGCCGAGCAGGCGCTGGAGGAGGGAGCGCTGCCGGCGCTGTTGCAGCGCTTGCGGCTGTACGACGCGCACGGGGAGCGCTGGCGGCACTGGACGGCGCCCGCGCGCGTGACGCTCACGCTGCCGGTGGAGGGGGCGGTGGTGGAGTTGCGGCCCGTGTCCCGGGACGTGGAGGGACGCGAGGTGCTCGGCGAGCCGGTGCCGGTGGAGCCGGGGCCGTGGGTGGAGCGGGAGATCACCCCGGGAGACTGGCGGCTGGTGGTGCGGGCGCGGGGCCACGAGCCGGTGATCCTCCCACTGCGGCTGGCGCGGGGAGAGCGCCGGCACCTGACGCCGAGGTTGTTGCCCGAGGCGAGCCTGCCCCGGGGGTTCCTCCATGTGCCGGCGGGGCGGGTGCTGTTCGGGAGCGCGGCGGACGCGAGCGTGCGCGGCTTCTTCAACGCCCTGCCGTTGCACCCCAAGCACACGGAGGACTTCCTCATCGCGCGGCACGAGACGACGTACGCGGAGTGGATGGAGTATCTCGCCGCGCTGCCTCCGGGCGAGCGCGCGCGGCGCCTGCCGCACACGAGCACGGCCTACCATGGGCGGCTCGCGCTGGAGTGGGTGGGGGGCAGCTGGCGTCTGGACTTCCAGCCGGGGGGAGTGCCGTACCGGGTGCGTGCCGGACAACGGCTGCTCTACGCGAAGCGGGAGCGGCGGATGTCTCAGGACTGGCTGCGCTTTCCCGTCACGGGCATTTCCTTCGAGGACGCGGAGGCGTACGTGGCGTGGCTGGGCCGGACGGGGCGGGTGCCGGGGGCGCGGTTGTGCACGGAGCTGGAGTGGGAGCGCGCGGCCCGGGGCGAGGACGGACGCGAGTTCCCCCATGGGGACGCGCTCGCGCCGGACGATGCCAACGTGGACATGACGTATGGCAAGGAGCCCGGGGGCTTTGGCCCCGACGAGGTGGGCTCGCACCCGGCGTCGCGCAGTCCCTTCGGGGTGGAGGACCTGGCGGGCAATGCCTTCGAGTGGACGCGCTCGGCGGTGGAGCCGGGGCGCGTGGTGGCGAGGGGCGGCGCGTACTACTTCGCCGCCGGCTCGGCGCGGGTGGCCAACCGCGAGCTGCCCGAGCGCACCCTGCGGGACATCACCGTGGGCCTGCGCGTGTGCGCCGACGTGCCCCCGGGCGGTTGATGCGCTTGTTTCAGATCAGGCGCATGAGCTGACGTAGCCCAGTGAAGAGTGCCGCCGTCCAGGGGGCCCCCGCCCGGCTGGTATAAGAGCGGAGGTCCCCCATGCTCCCCCCCACTCCCGTTCCTGCTCCCATCCCCGGCGCGCCTTCCTCCGAGCCCGAGCACACCGATCTCTCTCGGCTCTCCACGGTGCAACTGGGCGAGCAGCTGCGGGGGGAGGCGGCGGTTTCGCGTGTGGCGGCGCTCACCCTGCTCAGGCGGCTCGAGGCCGTCCACGCCGTCCTGACGGGTGTGGAGGACGCGGCGCTGGCCGCGCGCACGGCCGGGGTGCCGGAGTCCCGGGAGGAGGCGGGCGCGGAGCGTGAGCGCCTGCGCCCGCTGGCGCTGGAGGCGCTCACGCTCCACCCGGAGTTGCTCGCGCAGACGACCTCGACGTATGTCCGCGACGGCTCCCCGCTCGCCGCGCTGCCCGCGGAGTCCCTGCCGGCCCTGGTGCCGGCAGTCCGCGCGCTCCTCGCGACGACGCAGGCGCTCGAGCCCATCCGCACCGTGCAGACGTTCCTGGCCCGGGCCGCGCCGCGCCAGGTGGTGGAGGCGGGGCTCGCCACGGATGCGCCCCCCCGCGTCCGCCGCGCGGTTCTCCAGGCGCTCTGCGGCTCGCGCGTGGACGGCGCCGTGGAGGTGCTCCGGCAGCTCTGCACGCGGCCGGAGCTGACGGCCTTGGACCGGGGCCTCCTCCTGGATCGGCTGGAGGCGCTCGGCGAGGACGTCTCCCTTCTGGACCGGGAGTGCACGCTTCCGCTCAAGGGCTGGGCGGAGCTCGCCCGGGTCGAGGGCGCGGACGTGGTGCCGAAGGACCTTCGCGGGCTCCCACTCGTCACCGCGCTCGCGCCGCTCGGGGATCTACCGGTGCGGTGGCTGCTCACGCAGGCCAGGGAGCTGGGGGAGGCGCGGCTGCCCCGCCCGTTCCGGCACCTGCTCGAGCGACACCTTCCTCCTCAGGCACTCCCCTCGCTCGGGCGGCACGCGCTGGAGAGCTGGCTCTCGGTGAAGGGCAAGACGGGCGCCGCCTGGATGCTCTCGCTGATCGCGGAGTACGGCGGGGACGAGGCGGTGACGACCCTCTGCCGCCAGATTGACACGTGGCGCCGCCACCAGAAGCCCAAGGCCAACACCGCCATCCGCGCCCTCGGCAGGATGGGCACCGTCTTCGCCCTCTCGCAACTGGAGCGCATCGCCTCCGCGGGCGGGAGGTACACCGAGTCGCTCGTGCAGAACGCACGCGAGGGGCTCGCGGAGGCCGCGGCCGTGCGTGGCCTGACACCCGAGCAGCTGCGCGAGGAGCTGGTGCCGGACCTGGGCCTCACGCTGGAAGGCCTGGTGGCGGACCTGGGCCCCCGCCGGCTCCGGGTGAAGGTGCGGGCGGACCTCTCGCTGGAGGTGCACCACGAGGGCGGCAGGGTGACGCAGTCCTTCCCGGCCCTCCGCAAGGACGAGGACCCGGTGAAGCACGCGGAGGGAAAGCAGCGCTTCGACGTGCTCCGCAAGAACCTCCAGCCGGTGCTGAAGGCGCAGCTCGCGCGGCTCGAGGAGGTGCTCTTCGTCCAGGACGACTACCCGCGGGAGCGCTGGCAGCGGCTCTTCCCGCGCCACCCGGTGCTGCGGCTCGCCATCCAGCCCGTGCTCTGGTCCCGGCTCACGCCCACGGGCGAGGTGGTGGGCTCGTTCCGCGTCGCGGAGGACGGGACGCTGGTGGACGCGCAGAACGCGGAGGTGCGCCTGCACCCCTCCGAGCGCGTTGGCCTCTGGCACCCGGTGCTGGAGGATGCGCGCACGCACGCGCTGTGGGGGGAGCACCTGGCGGACTACCGGCTCGTGCAGCCCTTCCGCCAGCTCCAGCGCGAGGCCCTCCGGCCCACCGACGCGGAGCGCGGGGCCACGGCCATTATCCGCTTCCAGGGCGTGTCCCTGTGGGCCAGCCGGCTGAGGAACACCCTGGAGCGGCTCGGGTGCAGGGCCCCGGTGGGGGAGAGCGGCATGCTCCACGAGCACGCGCGCGCCCTGCCGAACCACGGGGTGGCCTTCCGCGTGCTCCACTCCCCCATCCAGCGGCGGTTCGAGCTGGAAGAGCGGGTGGAACTGGGGCAACTCGAGTACACGCTCGAGCCGCAGTACCGGCAGCGCCACGGCCTCGCACAGGAGGGCCAGCCCACGCTCGGGGAACTGCCGCCGGTGCTGTGCGCGTGTCTACTCGAAGTGATGCGCTCGCTGGCGCTCCAGGCGGACACGCCCTGAGACGGCGCAGGTGGAGCTCCGCACGCTCCTCGGGGAGTACCGCGACAACGAACTCCGCGAGGACAGCACCTTCAAGGGCACTTCATCCAGACGACCGGCACCATCACCTACATCAGGAAGGACATGCTCAACGACGCCTACCTGGTGTTCAGCGACGGTGCCTCGTTCGAAGCCGTCCGGGTGCAGTGCGCCCTCGGGAAAGTCCAGGCGGCGAAGGCGGCCTCTCTCTCCAAGGGCGCGCGCGTCACCATCCGCGGCCGCGTCGCGGGCCTGATGATGGATGTCCTCGTACGCGACTGCGAACTCGTCGGCCAGTAGCGCCCATGTGCGGGCGCGGCCTCAACGCGTGGCGGCGCTCACGGCCAGCGCCAGACGGCGCTCACCGGCACGTTTCGGCTGAGGATGAAGGCCCCCGGCTTGGAGCCCTCCTCTCCGGCGATGCGTCCATCCCGGTCGCCTAGCACGATGCACACCGGGTACTTCCGGCCATCCGGCAGCACGGCCTGGGTGTAGCGGCCCATGACGGCTGGCCGCTTCTCTTCCCCCCACACCTCGTCGATGCTGGGGCCCGTCCAGAGCTGGCCGTGGAGCAGCGTCCCCTCCGGCAGGTTGCTGTCGTCTCCCCGGGTAATGCGGCTGATGACGGGGCCGTCCTGGTAGACGCCTGCCTCACCGAATTCACCGGGCTGGTTGATGTCGATGATCGCCTCCAGTCGACTGCCCGTCCGGAGCTCCAACGCCTCCATCGCCTCGGTGGCCTCCTGGGGGCAGTCCGCGGACTCCGGAGGCTTCACCTGCACAGCGGGGCACCCCAGTCCGGCGGTGGCGCACAACCAAGCGGCGAGGAGACTCGAGGAAGAGGAACGGGGAGAGGTGGTGGACATGGGGGGACTTCCTTTCGCGGAGCGGCCAAGCCCGGGCGGCAGCGCCGCGGGCGGGGGCGCGAGTGTGGCGAGCACCAACCCCAAGGCAAGGCCGAGCACGCTCAGGCCCACCATTCCGAAGAGGAGCCGGGACCCCCAGGCGCGGCGCGGAGGGTCGGCAGCGGCGGGAGGCTCCTGCTGTGCCGGCTCCTCAGGTGAAGGTGGGGGCGCGCCCTGAGCCGCGCTCGCGGCTTGCGGCTGCGGCCCTTTGTCCTCGCCAGGCGGCTGTACCTCTTGAGGCCCCTCGGGCTCCGGCTCCGGCCACCCCGGTGAAGGCACCCTTTCTTCTTCCTCCTGGGGTGGTGGATCCTCCAGGCCCTCCTCGGCGGGAAAGAGCGGCACCTTCCAGGCGGGGGACGAGCTCCCCTTCTCGGCGGCCTCCTCCAACGCCTGGAGCAGCGCCTGGGTGCTGGGGTAGCGGTCCTCGGGCCGCTTCTCCAACAGCTTCATGGCGATGTCGCTCAAGGCGCGCGGTGCCAGGGGGTTGAGGAGGTGGGGGGCCATGGGAGGGACGGTGGCGATGGCCGCTACCAACTCCTTGTCCGGCAGCTCCGGGTTGAAGGGGTGCAGGTCCGTGAGGGCCTGGTAGAGCAACACTCCCAGCGCATACAGGTCCGCGCTCGCACCGCCCTGGAAGGGCTGGCCCCGCTTCCACGCCTCGGTGCGCGCGTAGGCGAGCAGCTCCGGCGGAAGCAGGTGCAGCACGCCCTCGGGCAGGCCCATGGTTTGAGTGAGGGCACCGGGCAGGCGCGCGGTGCCGAAGTCGATGAGGAAGGGGCGGCCGTCCGCGCGGCGGATGAGGATGTTCTCCGCCTTCAAGTCCCGGTGGTAGACGCCGCGCGCGTGCAGCGCGCCCACGGTGCGCACCACATCACTGAAGGTGCGCACCAACCGGAGGGCGTGCGGGGGCGTACGCCAACGCCACTCGTGCCAGGTGTCCCCGTCCACGTAGTCGGTGACGAGGAAGGGGTAGCCCGTGCTGGGGCTGGGCCAGAAGTCCACCCCGTACACGCGCAGCAGGTTGGGGTGGGAGGAATAGGTGAAGAGGGCCGCGGCCTCGCGCGCCAGCCGACGGTAAGTGTTCTTCTCCTCCACGTACGCCTCTTCCGGGTACTTGTCCTCGAAGAGGTGCGCCCGGGAATCGGAGAGGGGACGCAGCGCCACCTTCATGGAGTAGGGCTGGCCGTCGCGCTCCACCTTGAAGACGCGCGAGGAGCCGCCGCGGCCCAGCACCTGGGTGATGAGCCAGGGCCCCACCATGTCGCCGGGCTTGAGCTGGTCCGGGTGCAGGGCATGCGTCGTCATGCGTCGTCGCTCCTACAGCTTGACGTTGGGAATGGAGAGGTGCCGGTGGCCGCTCTTGTCTGTGAGTTCCAAGCGGAGAACGTCCTCCGCTCTCCAGAGGTGCGCCTCTGTCTCCACCGCCACGAGGCCCTCCTCGCCGGGAGCGAGCTGCACTTTGTCCATGGCCATGGAGAGCCCCTTCACCGAGGTGCCGTCCTTTCGGGTGAGGAGCGCGGTGCCGGGCACCCAGGGTAGTTGGCCTGGCAGGTTGCGCACGCGGACGACGGCGAGCGCCCAGCGGTCGGCGCGGTACGCCTCTCCTCCTAAGTACTTCAGGCCATTCTGGGGGCTTGTCGTCCCACCCTCGAGGCGTCGGGCCCGTACACCTTCCACGTCGAGCTGCCCCGAGAAAATGAGTCCAGCGTGCCCGCTCGCCCCACACTGGGCCTTCAGCGCCGCGAGCTCCGCCTCCTTCTCCACCAGCTTGGCCTCCAGCGCCTCGAGCGTACGCGGGCGGCGCACCACCTCCACCTCCTTGTCCACCACCCCCGGTCGTGTCACCAGCGCGAGCGTGGCCCGGGCTGGGGAGGCGCCGTCCCGGTAGCGCACGCGCACCACCAGCTTCTCCTCGGCGCCCAAGTCCACCGAGGGCTCCAGGCCGATGAGGGTGTCTCCTGCCTCCACCCACTTGAAGCGGACGGGGCGTCCCTCCACCTCCACCGCAGCCCTGTCCACGGGCATGTCGAAGCGCAGGTACGTGGCGATGCCGGCGGCCACGCGCACCTCTGGCACCGGCTCCTCGGGGTTGCTGGGCAGGGTGACACGCCGCTCCTGGCGCTCGCGGGTGGGGGGCTGGGGCTGAGCTGCCGCCGCGGCGCCCATCCAGAGGAGCGCAAGCGGTAGCCACGGGAGAAGTCGGGCCAGGGTGGATACCTCCAAGGTCCACCGTAGCAGACGTACGTCGCTAGCGACGCCCACTTCGACATGTGGGTCAAAGTGGCCCGGCGGATTGACCCCCTACACCCGAAGGGAATTCTGAGACTCACCCCCTCCCAAGAGAAGCCCAGCACCAATCGCCGTGGTGGAACCCATCAAGAAGAGCGCGAGGGGCAGTCACGGGAGATGTCGGGCCGGGAGGATGCCTCCAAGGTCCACCGTAGCAGATGCAGCACCCGGCACGCTGCAACTCGTCATGGTGCGTGGGCGCCTCAGCACTGCACGACGGGAGTTATAGGTACTCCAGTAGGACAGAGGAGCCCCGTTGTCGTCGCCTGCTCGTCTACTGACTCATGGGTTCTGGGGGTTACACCCTCCGGTAGAACAGCCAGTTCACGCCAGCACCGCCTAATGCCTTTTAGATGCTGTGCAGTTCGACGCCCGAAATGCCCCAAGTCGCATACGCAGCGACCTGATTAATAGTCCCACGCCAGTAGAAGAACCTACCCCCTCGACGGTGCCATCCATTACCAACGTGAGAGGAGCGCACCCTTCCCTGCGTATAGTGTTGAGCAGGCAAGCCATGGTTATTGATATTGATGCGACTTGCAGCTTTTCATGTGAACACCCCAATGCTGCACAACGGGAAATAGGGCCTCTCATAGGATGGAGGAGCCCCTTTGTCGTCGTCTGCTCGCCCTGCTGATCCAGGAGTTCTGGGGGTTACACCCTCCGGTAGAACAGCCAGTTCACGCCAGCACCGCCTAATGCCATTTAGGTGCTGTGCAGTTCGAACGCCTGAAGTGCTCCAAGCTCGTATACGCACAGCGACCTCACTAATAGACCAGCACTAATTGAAGGACCTGAGCCCCTCGACGGTGCCATCCATCACCAACGTGAGAGGATCGCGCCCTTACCTGTATAGAAAACAATATATCATGAACATTGATACCGAATATGTCCTCAGCTTTTTCATCATTCTTCGCGCGCTTGTAAACCTCGCCCGCGCACTTCCCGCAGAACCAGCCGGACAGTCGTCTCTGGATAAAACCCTCGCAACGCTCATTGGGGGTGTATTGACCTGTTGTGGCGCCGTGTGGATGCAGCTCTATTTCCGTCACCTACCGGCTGAGCTACCGGCTGAGGTCATGAGCTTCTTCGCAAACCTCACGAAAAAAGCGATGGCTCACTATGCCCCTGTGATTACGCGAATGTTGCGCGACCGGGCTGCGAAGTTCCACAGGCTTGCCGCGGCAGAGATGGATCCAGACGGTGACCGCTTCGTTCGAGTCAAGTACAAGGTGCTCAGGTGCTTCACATACCTCCTCGTGGGAGTTGTAGACGCGGCTCAATCTCTCGTGCCCAATGATGCGCTGGTAATCTGAATCAGCACTGCTTTCCACTGCGGGAGAGCCACGTAACCAGGGCAAGCCCACCGTGGCGCTCACGTCCCGGGCGGGCGGAAGTCGGCGCGGGGCACGCCCGGCACGGGAGCCTCGAAGGCGAACAGGTTGCCCTCCTCGGGCCGCTGGCGCTTCTCCTCCTCGCTCAGCGTGTGATTGGCCGAGGTGACGAAGACCGTGCGCAGCCCCTCGCCCCCGAAGGTGGGCATGGTGGGGTACTGCACCGGCATGCGCACCTCGCGCTCCACGCGGCCCGAGGGATCGAATCGCACCACCTTCCCGTCGCCGTGGATGGCGCACCACACGAAGCCTTCACTGTCCACCGTGGCGCCATCCGGACCCGTGCCCTCGGTGATGCGCGCGAAGACGCGGAAGTTCGACGGCGTGCCCGTCTCCGTGT
This sequence comes from Cystobacter fuscus DSM 2262, assembly GCF_000335475.2. Taxonomy (NCBI): domain Bacteria; kingdom Pseudomonadati; phylum Myxococcota; class Myxococcia; order Myxococcales; family Archangiaceae; genus Cystobacter; species Cystobacter fuscus. The sequence goes on from NZ_ANAH02000014.1 coordinate 18,906, forward strand.
CGTAGTCCGAGGCCCAGATGGTCTTCTGTGACGTGTCGCCGTGGTACATCGTCCGCCCGTCCGGGCTCCACGTCATCGAGTTCGCCGTCTGCACGGGCGCCGTGCCCGGGTGCCACTTCCCCGCGCCGTCGTAGCGCCAGAAGGGCAGGGCGCGCGGCGCGTCGCTCGCGTCTCCGGGCTCGAGCGGCTCGTACATGGGCCCGGCCCACAAGCGGCCCTGCCGATCCACCCCTCCATCGTTGAAGACGAAGCGGCGCGAATCGAAGGGCGTGGGCGCGAGGAAGCGCAGCGAGCCGTCGCCCAGGGTGAACTCGAACAAGCCGGTGCGCAGCGCCACCACGGCTCCGGTGGGCGTCAGCCCCAGACAGCCGATCCACGCGGGCATCTTCCAGGCGGTGTCCTCGCCCGTCCTCGGATCGAAGGCATGCAGCGCGGGCTCGCGCAGACACACCCAGAACAGGCGGCCCGAGCGCTCATCCCAGACAGGGCTCTCCCCATTGAGGGCCCGGGCCCGAAGCACGCGCCGCACCTGACTCGTTCCACTCATCCCGCGCCTCTCGCGAAGGGGTTGAGCGCCCGGTTATATCGGCCCGCTCCGGCGAGCCGCCGCTCACGCGTCCTTCTGTCCGGGGGCCGACTCCTCGCCGAGGAAGTCCACCTGGAGTCCTCCGTACTCGGAGCGGCCCAGCTTCAGGCTCCAGCCGTGCAGCACCGTCACCCGCGAGGCGATGGCGAGCCCCAGCCCGTGTCCTCCCGGCCCGCGGGTGCGCGCCGCGTCGCCGCGCACGTGGCGCTCGAGGATGTGGGGCAGCTCGTGCTCGGGGATGCCGGGCCCGTCGTCCAGCACGCGCAGCCGGAAGGTGGCGCCGGGCTCGCGCTCGAGCACCACCGCCACGTGGCCCCCGCGCGCGTTGTAGCGCACGGCGTTGTAGATGACGTTGCTCACCGCCTGCTCGATGAGGGTGTCATCCCCGAGGACGAGCACGGGCGGCTCGGGCACGGCGTGCTCCAACTGCACGCCCTGCTGGCGCGCGATGGGGCGGTGGCGGCCGATGCACCGGCCCACCAGGGCGTTGAGGTCCACTGGCGCGCGCTGCATCCCGGGCTCGCCCGCTTCCAGCCGGGCCGCGGCCCCCAGGTTGTGCAGCAGCGCCGCCATGTAGTGCGCCTCCTGGCTGGCCGCCGCGATGACCTCGCGCTCCACCGGCTCGCCCCGTGCCGCGCGCTGCTGCATCTCGGCCAGGTGCCCCTGGAGCACCGTGAGGGGGATCATCACGTCATGCGTGGTGTTCTGCAGGAAGGAGCGCAGCGTCTGCTCGCGCTTCTCCTTCAAATCGATCTGCGCGTGGATGGCGCGGCCCGCCTCGTCGAAGGCGAGCGCCAGCTCGGAGATCTCATCGTCTCCGTGCACGGTGATGGGGCCCTGGTAGGTGCTGCGCACGAAGACCTTCACCTCCCCGGTGAGCTGGCGCAGGCGGCGCACCACCGGCCCCAGCGCGAGCAGCACGCCCACGAGCGACATCACCGTGGGCAGGAGCCAGAACTCCGGTGGAATGGGCGAGTACCAGGAAGGTCCCGGTCCGGGGCGCCCCGACATCCGCACGAGCACGAAGGCGCACGGTCCGCTGCTCCAGGGCATGCGCACGAGGACATCCCGGGCGTCATTGGGTCCTCCCCAGCCGAGGGCCTGGCCGGCCACGTCCTCACCCTGTCGCATGGCGCGCGCGAGCGAGGGCTCCAACGGGGGCGCCTGGGGGTTGCGCGCCGTGAGGTCCGGGTCGTACGCGAACAGCCGCGTGTTTCCCCGGGGCTCGCGGGGCCGGGGTGGGGGACCCCAGCCTCTCTCGGGAGGAGGGCCCTTGGGGCGCTCGGGCGGGGGAGGACGCCGGGCGCGCGAGCCCTCGAGGCTCCAGGTGTCAGGGGCGGCCTCGCACTGCTCGCGTCCCTCGCCGGCCATGTGCGCGAGGGCGTACTCGGACAGGGCGGTCTCCACGGCGCGTGTCTCGAGGACCAGGTGGATCCACCCCATGCAGAGCGCGACGGGGATGGCCACCGCCACGGTGGTGAGGGCCAGCCGCATGCGCAGCTTCACGCGTCGTCTCCCTCGCCGAGCCGGTAGCCGATGCCCCACACCGTCTCGATGTGCTTGCCGGGGCCGAGCTTGCGCCGCAGCCGGGACACGTGCACGTCCAGGGTGCGCTCGGTTCCCTCGCGCTCGGGGTCCAACACGTGCTCGGCGAGCCACTGCCGCGTCACCGAGGCGCCGCGCCGCCGGGCCAGCGCGGCGAGCAGATCGAACTCCACGCGGGTGAGCTCCACGGGCTTGCCGAGCACCCGGACCTCGCGCGAGTCGAGATCCACCTGGAGCGAGCCGGCCTCCACGAGGCTCTGGCGCTGGAGCAGGGGCCGGCGCAGCCGGGCGCGCACGCGCTCCACGAGCTCCTCGGGCCAGAAGGGCTTGGTCATGTAGTCGTCGGCGCCGAGCTTCAGGGCGCGCACCTTGTCCGCGGTGTCGTTGCGCGCGCTGAGGATGAGCACCGGCACGTCCGAGGCGCCCTCGCGCAGCTCCCGGAGGATGTCCAGGCCGTAGGTGCCCGGCAGCATGAGGTCCAGGATGACGAGGCGATACGTGGACGCCTCGCCGGGCGGCAGGGGGCGGCCCACGGTCCACCAGGTGGGCTCGAAGCCGGCGCGCTCCAGACAGCCGGAGATCTGTGTGCCCAGTTGGGGATCATCCTCGATGAGCAGGAGTCGTTCTCCCATGGGTCCTGTCTCCTAGCGGACGAGTCGTAAGAGAATCTTAAGGCCGCGCTTGCGGTCGGACTCCGACGGGGCCAGCAGGTGCTCCCCGGGCGGAGGGCTCGGGGATGAGGCGAGACGAGCCCGGCGGCTCCGGGCGCGGACATGACCGTTTGTTGGCGAGTGTAAGGGATTGAAGAGTTCGCGAGGAAAGCCCCCGCTGATGTGCGGCTCCGGACAAAGGGCCCTGGAGGGCTATGTCACACTGACAACGTCGTTTTTCCCTCAATTCTCCTTCCGCGAGGAGGCCGGGCCATGTCGACGGACATCCAGATGATGGACGTACACAAGACGAATCAACTGCTGGAGGCCATGAGGGCGCAGGTGGATCCGCTCGCGGACGAGGTCATCCAGGAGCTGTTCGCGCGGGGCGAGGTGGGCTCGGCGAACGTGTGGATGTCCTATCTGATGAGGCATGGCGCGGCGGGGATGGAGCGGGTGCCCGAGCCGCTGCGGGGCTACTTCGAGCGGAGCGGGCGGTTGCCTGCCTGGGTGGACCGCGAGCTGTTGAGCGAGGGCCAGGCGCTGTTCCACCGGTGTGGGCCGTTGGCGGTGGTGGCGCTGGTGGGGGCGGCGCTGCCCACGTGCTACGCGGGGGCGCAGGGCGTGCAGGTGTTGCACCTGACGTCGCGCATGGAGACGGACATCCTGCGCCGCATCGTGGAGACGGCGCAGATGGTGGTGGATGTGATGGGCCCGGGGGGATTGGAGGAGGACGGGTGGGGGATTCGCGACGCGCAGCGGGTGCGGCTGATGCATGCGGCCGTGCGCCATCTGGTGCGCCGGAGTGGCCGGTGGGATGACGCGTGGGGCCAGCCCGTCAACCAGGAGGACATGGCGGGCACGCTGTTCACCTTCTCGGTGGTGACGCTGCGCGCGTTGAGGAAGCTGGGCTACACGCCCTCGGCGCGCGAGGCGCAGGCGTACTACCACACGTGGCGGGTGGTGGGCTTCCTCATGGGCGTGGACGAGCGCCTGTTGCCCGCGAGCCTCGAGGAGGGCGAGCGTCTGGCGGACGCCATCTTCGGGCGGGTGTTCGCCCCCAGCGCGCAGGGCCGGGAGATGACGCGCGTGCTCATCGAGCGGTTGGATCACCTCGTGCCGGGCCAGGTGTTCGAGGGACTGGCGGCCACGCTCATCCGCCACCTGGTGGGGGAGGAGACGGCGGATCTGCTCGCGGTGCCGCCCTCGGACTGGTCGCACTCGGTGCTCAAGCCGTTGTGGTTGCTGGGGTGGCTGGTGGAGGGCAGCGAGTGCAGTGAATTGACGGCGAGGATGTGCGAGCTGTTTGGCCGCAAGCTGGTGGAGGGCCTGGTGTGGATGGGCCGGAGCGGCAGCCGGCCGCCCTTCCGCATTCCGGAGGTGCTGCAGGAGTCCTGGCGGGTCCGGAGCCTCGAGGAGCGTGCGAGGATGCGCGAGGAGCCCGAATCCCTGCTGGAGAGATCGTCCGCGTGAACCCCCATGTCGTGAACCCCTATGTGTTGTTGGGCATTTCGATTCTCATGGAGGTGGTGGCGACCTCCTCGTTGCGAGCGAGCGAGAGCTTCACCCGGCTGGTGCCGAGCGTGGTGGTGGTGGTCGGGTATGGCACGGCCTTCTACGTGATGAGTCACGCGTTGAAGTCGCTGCCGCTGGGGTTCTCGTACGCGGTGTGGAGCGGCGTGGGCACGGCCCTCACTGCCATGATTGGCTGGTTTTACTTCCGGGATGCGTTCCACTGGAGCGGGCTGGTGGGCATTGGCCTCATCATCGCGGGGGTGGTGGTGCTCAACGTGGGGGGGACGGTGCGGCACTGAGCGGGCGGTGTATTCTCGCGCCCCCATGCCTCCCGTGACTCTTCCCGAAGACTACCGACGCCATGTGACGGCGGCCCTGGCCGCGCTCGACGTGCGCAATCTGGTGCTGAGCCTGCACGACCCGAGCCTGCCGGGGGCGCCCGGGGAGGACGTGGGCCGGGGCTCGCCCTATGCGGCGGGGGGGCAGCGCTTCTTCGAGTTCGCGCGGGAGCTGGGCTTCACCGGCATCCAACTGGGCCCGCAGGGGCAGACGACGGAGGACAATGCCTCGCCGTATGACGGGACGCTCTTCTCGCGCAACGTGTTGAACGTGGCGCTGGGCGAGCTCGTGCGGGAGGAGTCCTGGGGGGCGCTCTTGCGGCCCGAGCGGGTGCGCGCCGTCGCCGCGTCCCGGCCCGGCGGGGAGTCTCGCGTCCCGCACCGCCATGTCTTCCGGGTGCAGGAGGAGGCGCTGGAGGAGGCGTGGGAGACGTTCCGGTTCAAGCGCGCCCAGGCGCAGCCGGGCAGTGTCATCGCGCGGGTGGCGGAGCGCTTCGAGGACTTCCAGCGCGAGCATGTGCAGTGGCTGGAGCGGGATGCGCTCTACGACGTGTTGTGCCTGGAGCATGGCCGCTCGTACTGGCGGGAGTGGTCGAGCGAGTGGGACCGGCGGTTGTGGAATCCGCGTCCGAGCGAGGAGGGGGCGTTCGCCCATCGCCGGCAGGTGCTGCTCGCGAAGCACGCGGCGCGGGTGGAGGCGTATGCCTTCCGGCAGTTCCTCGTGCATGAGCAGCATCGGGCGTTGCGCGAGCGCACGGCGGAGTGGGGCCTGAAGCTGTATGGGGATTTGCAGATTGGCTATTCGCCGCGGGACGCGTGGGCGTGGCAGGGGCTGTTCCTGGGCTCGTATCTGATGGGAGCGCCGCCCAGCCGCACCAATCCCGAGGGACAGCCGTGGAACTATCCGGTGTTGGATCCCTCGCGCTACCACGAGCCGCCCGGGCAGCCCCATGCCTACGAGCCGGTGGCGAAGCCCGGCCCGGTGTTGTGGTTCATGGCGGCGCGGGTGAACAAGATGCTGGCCGAGTACGACGGGCTGCGCATCGATCATCCGCACGGGCTGGTGTGTCCCTGGGTGTACCGTGCGGGGGAGCTGGAGCCGGTGCGCGCGGTGCAGAACGGGGCGCGGCTGTTCGCGTCACCGGACCTGGCGGATCATCCGGAGCTGGCGCGCTACGCGCTCGTGCCGCCGGAGGGGTTGGACCGCTCGGTGGCGCGCTACGCGGACGGGTGGGTGCGCGAGCTGACGCCGGAGCAGGTGACGCGCTACAGCGCGCTCTTCGACGCCATCATCGCGGCGGTGCACGCGCAGGGGCGCCAAGTGTCGGACCTGCTGTGCGAGGTGCTCAGCACCATGCCGTATTCGCTGCAGCGGGTGTTGGAGCAGTACGGACTGGGGCGCTTCCGGGTGACGCAGAAGGCGGACCTGACGAATCCGCGGGACGTGTACCGGGGAGAGAACGCGGCGCCCGCGGACTGGATCATGTTGGGCAACCACGACACGAAGTCCATCTGGGCGTTGGCGGAGCGGTGGTTCGCGGTGGGCGAGGCGCGGGCGCAGGCGGACTACCTGGCGTGGCGGCTGCATCCCGAGGAGGAGGGGAGGGAGGAGTTCGCCCGGCGGCTGGTGGAGGAGCGGGGGATGCTGGTGCAGGCGAAGTTCGCGGACCTGTTCGTCAGCCGGGCGGAGAACGTGATGGTGTTCTTCTCGGACCTGTTGGGGCTGAAGGAGACGTACAACGCGCCCGGCACGGTGAGCGACGAGAACTGGAGTCTGCGCATTCCCCAGGAGTACCGGCGCGAGTATGGGGAGAAGCTCGGGCGCGACGAGGCGCTGAACCTGCCCGGGGCCTTGGCGCTGGCGCTGCGCGCGGTGAAGCCGGAGCACCAGCCGCTCATCGAGAACCTGGAGCGGCTGGCGGCGCGCTTGCGGCACGGGTAGGGCGGAGCGCCCTCAGTAGCGCACGTCCACCACGATGCGGGTGGGGGCGTGCAGCTCGAGGACGCGGTAGGCCTGGGGCTGCTTCACGCCGAGCACCCAGGTGACCTCGCCCTCGAAGTCGCACGTCTGCTCCAGCTCCTGGAGCACGGGGAGGGCGGCGGTGCGCTCGCGGCTGGCGATGGTGACCTGGCCGTTCTCGTCGTGGGCCTGGGCGGGCTGGAGGCTCACCTGCAGGCGGCCCTGTCCGGCGACTTCCGTGGGGTCTCCGGAGCCGCAGCGGATGGCGGGCCCGTCGAGGTACTCGACGCGGTAGCCGGGCAGCGTCTCTCCGTCGAACTGGAAGACGACGCGGTCGAAGCCCTCGTTGCGCGCGGCGCGCACCTCGCGCAGCGTCGCGGCCTTCTGGCCGGAGCGCGGGACGTTCGTCTTCGCCTGGATCCACTCGGGCTCCTTCGCCGGGGGTGGCGTGGCGGGAGATGGGGTGGACGGAGGCGGGGCGGAGGTGGGCTCGGCGGCTGGGGTGGGAGCGTCCGGCGGGGGTGTCGTGGGGGAGGGAGGTGTCTGGGCCTTCGCGGGAGGCGTCGCGGGGGCGGGAGGCGCCGCTTCCTTGCAGCCCACGAGTGTGAGACAGGCCGCGAGTCCCACGGCCGACAGCGAGCATCCCCTGCGCTTCATGCACGTCCTCCTGGTGGCCCCTGGGGCCGGGTGGAGGCCCGGTGTGTCACGGCGTGCGCCCGGGGGCCAGCAAGGAAGGCGGAACGGGCCTGACGCCCGTTCCGCCGGAGGGGGACTCAGTCCTGCTGGCGGGGAACGAACTGGCCGCGGATCTCGCCCCCCGGATTGTTCACGGTGTGGACGTTCACGTAGAACTGCCCGTTCTTGAAGGCCTCCTGCTCCTCGGAGCTGAGCTTCCGGGTGCCCGAGAAGCTGCCGATGCGCAGGTCGGTGCCGGTGGTGACCTGGAGGCCGAAGACGATGCCTCCCGCCACGCTGGGCGCGCCCTGGTGGATGTGGACCGAGCTGCCAGACACTTCGTGCAGGTCGCTCAACAGGCCGCTGAAGGTGCCCGTGACCTTGAGTTCACTGCCGTCGAGTTCGGCGGTGGCGACGCCCGAGGCGTTGGTGTTCACCGCGGGCGCCTCGTTGGCTCCCGACAACTGCGCGGTGGCGACGTAGGGCGCCCCTCCGCAGCCGACCAGCCCGACCAGGCCCACTCCCACCAGCATCCGCACCGCCTGACGCATCGTGTAACGCATATTCATGGTTTCTCCTCTGTCTTCCACCAGGGTCCGGGCGGGTGCCCGGGATGGGCTGGGGACCCTGACCCTGTGTGCCGGTCCGTGTCTAGAGGACTTCTGGGCTCGCATCGATTCGGCGTGCAGGCAAGTGCCCGGTAGCGCACGGACCGCTTGGGCGGAGGCCACGTGGCGCGTATACCGTCGCCGCGACTCGTCGCGCTTGGCGCTTCCCTGGAGTGTGAAACCCATGGCTCTTGATCTCAATCCCCTGTTTGGCCCCCGGCGGGACGACACCGTCGGCACGATGGCGCGAGGACTCCAGGGCAGTGAAATCCTCCGCATCGCGGCGGAGATCCGCGAACTGGTGGCCCAGGGGAAACAGGTGTGCAACCTCACCGTGGGCGACTTCAGCCCCCGCGAGTTTCCCATCCCCGCCTCCCTGGGCAAGGGCATCGCCCAGGCGCTCGAGGCGGGCGAGACGAACTATCCGCCCTCGGACGGCATGCCGGCCTTGCGTCAGTCCGTGCAGCGCTTCTACGAGCGGGCGCTGGGCCTGAAGTACCCGCTGGAGAGCGTGCTCATCACCGCGGGCGCGCGGCCCATCATCTATGGCGTCTACCGCTCGGTGCTGGACGCGGGCGACACGGTCGTCTACCCGGTGCCCTCGTGGAACAACAACCACTACGTGCACATGATGGGGGCGCGGCCCGTGGAGGTGAAGACGGACGCCGAGCACGGCTTCATGCCCACGGTGGAGCAACTGGCGCCGCACCTGCCGCAGGCCCGGCTGTTGTGCCTGTGCAGCCCGCTCAACCCCACGGGGACGATGATCTCCCCCGAGGCCATGAAGGCCATTGGCCAGCGCGTGGTGGAGGAGAACCGCCAGCGCGAGGCGCGGGGCGCCCGGCCCCTCCTGGTGCTGTTCGACCACATCTACTGGACGCTCACCTTCGGCCAGTCGCGGCACGTGACGCCGGTGGAGCTGGTGCCGGAGCTGGCGCCCTACACGGTGTTCGTGGACGGCATCTCCAAGGCGTTCGCCTCCACGGGCGTGCGCGTGGGCTGGGCGGTGGGAGCCCCGTCCATCATCTCGCGAATGAAGGACGTGCTGGGCCACGTGGGTGCCTGGGCCCCCAAGGCCGAGCAGGTGGCGGTGGCGCGCTTCCTGGATGACGCGCCAGCCGTGTCGGCCTACCTGGAGACGATGCGGCGGCGGGTGGACGAGCGGCTGACGGCGCTGCACCAGGGCTTCTCCGCGATGCGCGCGGCGGGCCTGCCCGTGCTCTCCATCCCTCCCCAGGGCGCCATCTACCTGTCGGTCCGCTTCGAGCTGCTCGGCAAGGCGGGGCTGCGCACCAACACCGACATCCGCAAGCTGCTGCTGGAGAAGGCGGGCTTCGCGCTGGTGCCCTTCCAGGCCTTCGGCCTCATGGAGGACACCGGGTGGTTCCGCCTGTCGGTCGGGGCCGTGTCGGTGGAGGACATCCAGGCGGCGCTGCCTCGCGTGGAGGCGGTGCTGCGCGAGGCGGTGAAGTAGGCCCCACGCGGAGCCCGGAAAAAAATGGGGGGTGCCTCGTTTGAAAGCGAGACACCCCCCACCATATTTGACCCCGACCGCTCCATCCTCCCCCTTGCGGCGGACGAGCATCGTTGGGTCATCCGCCAGGACTCCCCGCCCCCGCGGGTCCTCCTGACGGCATCCTGGTACGGCATATGTCGTTGGTGGTGGGAGGCTCTACCAGCTGTAGATACCGCCCTCGTCCACCTCGTGAATCCCGGCACCGTGCTCCAACGAGGACGGGCCGTGGCCACGCTCTCTGACGAGCACGATGGGAGCCAGCGCCAGCCGCGGTGCTTGAGACCGGAGCCGCGCCAGAGAGGTCACCCCCGTGACCACGCCGCGCAGTCCAGCCATCACCTCGGCCTCTGTCAGTGCCGCCAACTGGCGTCGCTTCGCCCCCGCGAAGGACACCAGCGCCGACACCTCCAGCCGATGGCTCCCATCGGGCTCGTGTTTCCCGGCCGTCCAGGACAGCCGGGTCAGAGTCTTCGCCACCGACGCGGAATGCTCACCCCCCCGATGCAGCACGCCTCCCGCCCTACCCTCGACCACCCCGTGGCTTGCGTGACGCGAAGCCCCCATCCCCAGTTCCACTTGCAGCTGCATGGTGTCCCGACCCCGTGGCTTGCTCGTGAGCGCGTTGGTGACAGGGGCGGATATTGGCCAAAATGCGCCGGCGAGTTTTCCACGCGGACGACAACCGCTTGCGCGAAGGCGCCAACCCGGGAACCAAGCGCCATCCTGGAGGGGTGGGGCCCTCGGTTTTCCACTCTCAGTGTATCCTCGACGGCCTGCTTGCCTGCCCTGCAGCGGGAAGACCCCTGGGCTGAACGGACTTGCAGGTGGAAGAGGGCGGCGCGGGGTATGGTCGGAGGACCGGGACGCCGGTGGGAGACGCGAGTGAGGTGGGATGAGCATGGGTGATGGAGCGCGGGGTGTGCTGGCCGTGGTGGCGGAGAAGCCCTCCATGGCGCGCGACATCGCCCGGGCGCTGGGCGCGCGCGACCAGGGGGAGGGGTGCTTTCGCGGCAACGGCTACGTGGTGACGTGGGCCATCGGCCACCTGGTAGGACTGGCGCAGCCGCACGAGATGCGGCCCGAGTGGAAGCGCTGGCAGCGCGAGCTGCTGCCCATGCTGCCGGGCGACTGGCCGCTGGTGGTGGAGGAGAAGACGGCGAGCCAGTTCCAGGTGGTGCGCCGGGTGATGAACGCCCCCGAGGTGGACTCCGTGGTGTGCGCGACGGACGCCGGGCGCGAGGGCGAGCTCATCTTCCGCTACATCTACGAGGCGGCCGGGTGCCGCAAGCCGGTGCGGCGCCTGTGGGTGTCCTCGCTGACGGAGGGCGCCATCCGCGAGGGCTTCCGCACGCTCAAGCCGGGGCGGGACTACGAGCCCCTGGCGGACGCGGCCCGGGGTCGCAGCCGGGCGGACTGGCTGGTGGGGATGAACCTGTCACGCCTGTACACGCTCGCCTGCGGGGACACGTTCTCGGTGGGGCGGGTGCAGACGCCCACGCTGGCCATGCTGGTGGAGCGCGAGCTGGCCATCCGCGACTTCGTCCCCCAGGAGTACCTGGAGGTGCTCGCCACCTTCGATCCGGCGGGTCCCGAGGCGCCGGGCCGCTACCAGGGCACCTGGTTCCGCCCCGCGCTCCCCGGCAAGCAGAAGGAGTGGGACGCGCGCGAGGCCCGGCGCCTGCCCGCGGACGGCGAGGAGGCGCGCGCGGTGGTGGCCCGCGTGAAGACGGGCCGCGCCGTCGTGGAGTCCATCACCTCCGAGACCAAGCGCATGGCGCCGCCGCTGCTCTACGATCTCACCGAGCTGCAGCGCCACGCCAACCGCCTGTATGGCTACAGCGCCCAGCGCACCCTGGAGCTGGCGCAGGCGCTCTACGAGAAGCACAAGCTGCTGAGCTACCCCCGCACCTCCAGCCGGCACCTGTCCCAGGACATCGCCCGCACCCTGCCGCAGGTGGTGGACGCCATCCGCGCCCCGTGGGAGGCCCAGCTCGCACCGGGCACCGGCACGCGGGCGCTCGGCCGCCGCTTCGTGGACGACGCGAAGGTGACGGACCACCACGCCCTCATCCCCACCACGACCCCGCCCGGGGACGCGCGGCTGTCCGTGGAGGAGCGCAACATCTACGAGCTCGTCTGCCGGCGGCTGCTCGCGGCGTGGCACGAGGACTTCGTCTGGTCGGTGACGACCGTCATCACCGCCGTCACCTCGCCGGGCGCGGATCCCGCCGTGCCCACGGTGGACCGTTTCCACAGCGCGGGCACCCTCGTGGAGCGTCAGGGCTGGAAGGTGCTGGACGTGGGCGGCGGACAGCGCGCGCCCAAGCCCCGCGAGCCGGCCAAGGCGAAGAAGGATGGCGAGGCCGAGGCGGAGGAGCCGGAGGACGAGCAGGAACTGCCGCCGGGGCTCGTGAAGGGACTGGCGCGCACGGTGCGCGAGGTGAAGCCGGTGTCCAAGCGGACGCGGCCTCCCCCCCGGCTCTCGGACGCGAGCCTGCTCACGGCGATGGAGACGGCGGGGCGCACGCTCGACGACAAGGAATTGGCGGACGCGATGCGCGAGTCGGGTCTGGGCACCCCCGCCACGCGCGCCGCCATCATCGAGACGCTGCTGGACCGGGGCTACCTCGTGCGGCGCGGCAAGTCCTTCGAGGCGACGGAGAAGGGCATCGGCCTCATCCGCGTGGTGCACCCGGACGTGAAGAGCCCGGCGATGACGGGCCAGTGGGAAGCGTGGTTGCGGCGCATCGAGGGCGGCAGCGGAGACCTCGACTCCTTCCTGCGCGGCATCGAGGCCTATGTCATCGAGGTGGTGGGCAAGGTGCCCCCGTCCATCTCCCTGCCGCCCGGAGCCATCTCCCCTCCATCGCGCCCCGCCCCGGCCGTGGCCTCCGAAGCAGCTCCCAGAGCGACCCCCGTGAAGAAGGGCAAGCGCACGAGCACCCCGGGCGAGTCCCTCGCGTCCTCCCCGCTCCGGCAACCCGCGCTCGCCCTGCCCGGCACCGTCCGGCCCGAGCGCACGGTGCGTCCACGCACTCCTCCCTCCGAGCTGCGTGGCCTGCTCAAGGCCGTGTTCGGCTTCCCGGACTTCCGCCCGTACCAGGAGGCGGTGTGCCGCACGGCCACCGAGGGCAAGGATCTGCTGCTGGTGATGCCCACCGGCGCGGGCAAGTCGCTGTGCTACCAGTTGCCGGGCCTCGCGCGCGCCGGGACGACGCTGGTCATCAGCCCCCTCATCGCGCTCATGGAGGACCAGGTGGCGCGCCTGCAGTCCCTGGGGCTCGCGGCGGATCGCATCCACTCCGGACGCGACCGCGCCTCCTCGCGCCAGGTGTGCGCGGACTACCTCGAGGGCCGGCTGGACTTCCTCTTCATCGCTCCCGAGCGGCTCGGCGTGCCGGGCTTCGTGGAGCTGCTGGCCCGGCGCACGCCCTCGCTCGTGGCCGTCGACGAGGCGCACTGCATCTCCCAGTGGGGACATGACTTCCGCCCCGACTACCGGCTGCTGGGCGCCCGGCTGCCCATGCTGCGCCCCGCGCCCGTCATCGCCCTCACCGCCACGGCCACCCCCGACGTCCAGCGCGACATCCTCCAGCAACTGGGCCTCGAGGGCGCCGGCAGCGCGCCCGCCCGCACCTTCATCCACGGCTTCCGGCGCACCAACATCGCCATCGAGGTGCGCGAGCTCAACCCGAGCCAGCGCTCCGACGCCATCCGCGAGCTGCTCGCCGAGCCCTCCCACCGTCCCGCCATCGTCTACGCCGCCACGCGCAAGCACGCCGAGCAGTACACGGAGCGGCTCGGCGCGGACTTCCGCACGGGCACCTACCACGCGGGCATGAGCGCCTCGGAGCGCGACGCGGTGCAGACGGCCTTCCTCGGCGGCCGCCTGGACGTCATCGTGGCGACGACCGCCTTCGGCATGGGCATCGACAAGGCGGACGTGCGCACCGTGGTGCATGCCGCGCTGCCCGCCAGCCTCGAGGGCTACTACCAGGAACTGGGCCGCGCGGGCCGCGATGGTCTGCCCTCGCGCGCGGTGCTGCTGCACGGCTTCATCGACCGGCGCACCCACGAGTTCTTCCACCAGCGCGACTACCCCGAGCCCGCCGTGCTCGAGCGGCTCTACCGCGCCGCGCGCGAGGAGCCCGAGCCCAAGGAGGCGCTCGCGGCCCGGGTGCGCATGGAGTCGGACGTCTTCGACAAGGCGCTCGAGCAGCTGTGGATCCACGGCGGGCTGGAGCTGTCCCCGGACGAGTCCGTGCGCCAGGGCAAGCCCGGCTGGAAGACGTCGTACTCGGCGCAGCGCGCGCACAAACAGGCGCAGCTCGAGCACATGGCCCGCTACGCCGAGGCGCATGGCTGCCGGATGAAACACCTCGTGGCGCACTTCGGTGACGTGCAGGACTCGGGCGCCGCCTGCGGCCTGTGCGACGTGTGCGCTCCCCAGGCGTGCGCCACCCTGCGCTTCGGCGCGCCCTCCGCCGCCGAGACCCAGGCGCTCACCCGCATCCTCGGCGCGCTCCACGAGCGCGATGCCCAGGCCACCGGCCGGCTCCACCGGGAGCTGTTCGGCGAGGCGCTCCCCCGCCGCGACTTCGAGCGCCTGCTGGGGGGCCTGGTGCGTGCCGGGCTCGTGCGGCTGTCCGAGGACACCTTCGACAAGGACGGCCAGAGCATCACCTTCCAGCGCGTGGCGCTCACCCCCGAGGGCCGCCGCACCCATGCTCCCGCCGCGGGCCTCGTGCAACTGCCGCTGCCTCCCGAGGAGGCCCCCGCTCGCGGCCGCCGGGACTCCCGCGCCCCGGCCAGGAAGCCCCGGGCCAGCCGCCGGGGCTCGCGCCGCAAGAGCCCGGCCCGGCCCGAGCTCGAATACGAGGCGGCCGAGCCGTCCACCCCCCAGGCCCCTCGCGGCCGTGAGGCCCTGTCCCGGGCCCTGGAGCGCTCGCGCTCGCGGCGCGCGGGGACGGGCGTGGACGGGGCCCCGCCCCAGCTCGTGGAGGCGCTCAAGGCCTGGCGTCTCACCGAGGCGCGCAGGCGCCGCGTGCCCGCCTTCCGCATCCTCACCGACCGGGTGCTCGGCGCCATCGCCAGCGCCCGTCCCCAGGATGGTGCCGCCCTGCAGCGCATCCATGGTGTCGGTCCCACGCTCACCGAGCGCTATGGCGAGACCATCCTCGCGCTCGTGGGGCGCATGCCCGGCTGAGACTCCGGTCGGAGCCATGTGTCCTGTGCCGGGACGGGAGGGCCGCTGACGGGCGCGTCTCTATGCGAAAGTGAGCATCGGCCCGGTGAGAGAGGGAGCACTTCCACCGGGGATCCGCTTTTCTGTCCGGGCGGAGCGCCGCCGGAGTGCCAGGGAGGCCGTCCATGCCGCTGCAGAAGCTGGTGTTCGCCACCGCTGTCGAGGCGTTGTTCGTGCGCGAGTTGGGCGCCACCCTGTCGGGAGTGGGCCGCAGGCTGCTGCGCGACGTGGGGCTGGACCTGGAGCAGCCCCTCGAGGTCGCCTACCCCCTGGCGCAGTGGAAGGTCTTCCTGCACATCGCCGCCCAGGTGCTCTACCCGCACCTGCCCGCCGCCGAGGCCCACTGGTGGATGGGCATCCACTTCGTGGAAGGCTACCTCCAGACGTCCATGGGGCGCGTGCTGGCGGAACTGGCGCCGATGCTCGGCCCCCGCCGGATGCTCGAGCGCATCGGGACGGACCTGAGCAGCGGCAACAACTTCAGCGAGGTGCGCCTCGTGGAACACGCCCCCCGCTACGTCGAGCTGTGGATGAACGACGTCCTCGACGATTACTCCTCCTTCGCCGCCGGCCTCATCCTCCGCGCCCAGCAGATGGCCGGCGCGCGCAACGTGTTCGTGGATGTGTGGTCCTTCGATGGCACCGCCGGCACCTTCCTCATCCGCTGGCGCGACGCCCCTGCCCGCGCATTGTTCGGGTGACAATCCTCCACTGCCCGAAAGTCGTACGCCCCTGTCCGGATTCCGGACAATGCGGAGGGAGCCCTCCAACCCCCCGGAAAGTGGACCCGCCGCACGGGCGATGTCAGGGGGTTTTACAGCTCTGGGGGTTTTTCCTGGAGCATGAGTACTCCAGGCTTACCCGGTGAAAGTGGGAGGACAGGAGGTTCTCCGAGGGGAGGGCGCGTTGGCCCGCGAGTTGCTCAGGGTCAGGGGCGCGAAGCCGCGGCGGATGACCTCCGGCGGCTCGCGCCCCCTCGTTGTCCCCCTTGAGGAAGCTCATGCGCAAGATTTCCATGGCGTTGCTGGCTGGTGCGGCTCTCGTTGGTTGCGGCGGTCCCGAGACGGTCGAGGAGAGCGCTCGCATTCCGTCGTTCGAGGAATTTCAGGCCTCGGCCATCAAGGACGAGGGCAATGTGTGGATCGTCAATGGCGACGAGGCGGTAGAGGACCTGCGCGCGTACTACGACTCCGTCGTGGCGCGCGGTGACGTGGGCGAGAGCACCGGTGGCCTGGCCGTGTACAACACCGGCAGCGACATCAAGTGGAGCTCCACCGCGGCGCGCAACATCACCTATTGTATCAGCCAGTCCTCGTTCGGCACGCGCTACAGCACCGTGGTGAGCGCGATGAACAGCGCCGCGGCCGCCTGGGAGGCCACCGCCAACGTCAACTTCGTGCACAGCAGCACCTACGACACCAACTGCACCGCGTCGCAGTCGGGCGTGGTGTTCGACGTGCGCATGGTGAGCGGCCAGTCCTACACGGCGCGCGCCTTCTTCCCCAACTCCAGCCGCTCGAGCCGCAACGTCCTCATCGACAGCAGCGCCTTCGGCAACATGGGCGTCTGGACGCTCACCGGCGTGCTGCGCCACGAGCTGGGCCACACGCTCGGCTTCCGCCACGAGCACACCCGCCTCTCCAGCACCGGCTGCTACGAGGACGCCAGCTGGCGCGCGCTGACGAGCTACGACTCGTCCTCCGTCATGCACTACCCCCAGTGCAGGGGCACCCAGACGGGTGACCTCGTGCTGACCTCCTCGGACAAGACCGGCGCCCGCGCGCTCTACCCGTAAGCCCGTCCCCAGCTCCTCCTCCCGCTCGGGATGAGGACGGGACATGACGAGGGCCGGAGGGGTTCACGCTTCCCAGTACGGGGCGCGGGGCCTTCCGGCCCTTCGTCTTTGCGGGGTTTCTCCGCCGCGCCGCGTCACGGGGGGCGTGGGGGGGCATGTCGGGAATTTGGAGCCGGGGGCCGCAACTTCCGCCCGGGGGTCTCGATAATTTCTTCGAGTTTGCGAATTTGAACCCCCTTTTCTGAGGAAACGTCCATGAGCTCCATCTCCTCTGTCCGGTCGCAGAACTACCAGATCAAGTGGGGCGACACCCTGTCGGGCATTGCCAAGAAGAACGGCACGACGGTGGACGCGCTCATGAAGGCCAATCCGCAGATCAAGGACGCGAACAAGATCTACGCGGGCAAGGCCCTGAACATCCCGGGCCGGGTGGACAGCTTCGAGCCGGCCAAGGGCGGAAAGACGGGCGGCACGGGTGGCGCGGGCTCCGCGCAGGGCACGGGCGGCACGGGCCCGGCGACGCGCGGTCCGGGTGGCAGCCCCTTCGACATCGCCAAGTCGCACCTGCAGAAGAACGCCGGCAGCCTCAAGCTGGAGAAGAACGGCGTGGGCGCGGACATGGATGACTGGGTGCCCAACAACGTCAACTGCGCCAACTTCGTCTCCGCGTGCCTGGAGCAGGCGGGGCAGATCAAGAACGGCCAGCACCACAACTCGGTGGTGGGCCTGCAGGGCAACCTGGACCGGGATCCCAACTTCAAGCGCGTGTCGCTCGCCCAGGCCAAGCCGGGTGACGTGGTGAGCATGAAGACCCCGGGCGGCCACCACGTGGTGATGTACGCCGGCATGAAGGACGGCAAGCCCCAGTTCATCGGCTCCAACAACGTGAACAGCGATGGCTCGCAGCGCATCACCATGTCGTCGATGAACTACCCCATCATGTCCATCCACCAGTACCAGGGCTGAGAAGAGCCCACGGTCTGGAAGGACTCGCGCGGTGCCGGGGAGCCTCCCTGGCACCGCGTCGTCGTTGAAGGGGCTCGGGAGGTGGGGCTCGGGAGGTGGGGCTCGGGAGGTGGGGCTCAGTCCGTGACGACCGCCACCTGGTCGCCCTCGAGCACCAGCCGCACGGTGGACACCTCGGGCTCGCCGAAGTGCTCGTAGGCGGCGCGCTCGAGCTGGGGCACCAGGGCGGCGCGCAGGCCGCGCGCTCCCGTCTCGCGCTTGAGCGCCCGGGCCACCACCCACTCGCGCACCGCGGGGTCCACCACCAGCTCCAGCCCCTCGTGGGAGAACTCGCGCTGGTAGCCGCGCAGCACGTTGTCCTCCAGGATGCTGCCCAGCGTGGTCTCGTCCAGGGGCGCGAAGGAGACGATGCGGCTGAAGCGGCCGATGAGCTCCGGAATGAAGCCGTAGCGCGCGAAGGCCGCCGTCTGCTCCACCTGCTCCTCGGTCACCTTCTCCGCGATGGCCGCCTCGCGCTTGCGCGCCTCGCGTCCGAAGCCCAGCCGCTCCTTCTGGCCGCCCATCTCCTCCGCCGTGCCCTTGAGCCCGCTGAAGGCCCCGCACGCGATGAAGGTGAGCGCCGAGAGCTCCAGCGGCACGGGCGGCGTGCGGCTGGTGAAGCCGAAGTCCGGGGGGAAGTCCGCCCGGGGCGCGCTGAGCAGGTTGAGCAGGCTGCGCTGCACGCCAAAGCCGCTCACGTCCTTGGTGGTCTGCTGCCCGGCGAAACGCGCGTCGGAGCGGCTGGTGGCGAGCTTGTCGAACTCGTCCATGCAGATGGCGCCACAGGCCGCCCACTCCACGTCTCCGCCCGCCGCCTCGTACAGCCGCGAGAGCATCGTGGTCACGTCGTCCCCCACGTAGCCCGTCTCGGAGAACTGCGTGGCGTCCACGATGACGGTGGGCACGCCCAATATCTCCCGGAACAGCAGCTCCACGAGGAACGTCTTTCCGCTGCCCGTGGGCCCGAGGAACAGGCAGTTCTCGCGCATCCCCGGCTCGGGGGGAATGCCCTCCAGGTGGATGCGCCGCAGCCGCTGCAGGTGCCGGTAGGCCAGCACCGCGGCCGCACGCCGCGCCTCCTGTTGTCCCCGGTAGCCCAGCTCGGACAGGCGCCGATCTATGTCCCGGGGCGAGAGCACCTCCAGGGCGGCGACATGATCGCGAACGGATTCATTGGGCTCGAAGGGGAGGACTCGACGTTCGGGGCGGAGGCTCATGCGGTGGGCGGCATCTTTCCGGTAGGCCCCGTCGGCGACAAGCGTTGCCTGCTCTGGCCGCCAGTGCCCGCCCGCTCTCGGAGGGGGCATCCACCGGACGATTTCCTGGGTCACCAGTGAACATCTTCCACGCGGATGGACTCGTTCGGGCCTTCCATGCACGGAGCGGGTGGGTAAGTAGCTCTCCATGGATAAGACGACGAAGGCGCGGACGGCGGTTCCTCGTCTGGGCGCGTGGGTGGAGCAGGGGGCGGGCGTGCGGTGGCGGGTCTGGGCTCCCGGACATCAGAAGCTCGAGGTGGTGTTGTTCGGGCCCCAGGGGCAGCCAGGCGACACGCTGCCGATGACTCGTGAGAGCGGTGACTTCTTCACCGCCACGCTCGCTGGAAAGGGAGCCGGCGTGCGCTACAAGCTCCGGGTGGATGGCCAGGGCCCCTTCCCGGATCCCTGGAGCCGCTCGCAGCCCGAGGGGGTGCATGGTCCCTCCGAGGTGGTGGTGCCCGACTTCGCCTGGAAGGACGGCGACTGGAAGGGGCTCCACCCGGAGTCCCAGGTCATCTACGAGATTCACGTGGGCACGGCCACGCCCGAGGGGACCTTCGACGCGCTCATCCCCCGGCTGCGCGCATTCAAGGAGCTGGGGGTGACGACGCTGGAGCTCTTGCCGCTGGCGAGCGCTCCGGGCACGCGCAACTGGGGCTATGACGGCGTGTCGCTCTTCGCTCCCTCGGCCGTGTACGGCGGCCCCGAGGGACTGCGGCGCTTCATCGACGCGGCGCACGCGCACGGGCTCGGGGTGCTCATCGACGCCGTCTACAACCACTTCGGTCCGGACGGGAACTACCTGAGCTGCTACTCGCCCCACTACTTCACCGACCACCACCACACGCCCTGGGGCAACGCCATCAACTACGACGGCGAGGGCTCCGACGTGGTGCGCGAGCTGGTGCTCTCCAACGTGGACATGTGGATCGGCGACTACCACGCGGACGGCCTGCGCCTGGACGCGGCGCACGCCATCATCGACGACAGCTCGCCGCACCTGCTGGAGGAGATTCCCCGGCGGGCCCGGGCCGCGGCGCGGGGCCGGAGCGTGGTCGTCATCGCCGAGGACGATCGCAACGACACGCGCCTGGCGCGGCCCGTGGAGAAGAAGGGCCTGGGGCTGGATGGCATCTGGGCGGATGACATCCACCACCAGCTGCGCCGGGCCTTCGCCGGTGACAGCGAGGGCTACTACGCGGACTACACGGGCAGCGTGGAGGACATCGCGCGCACGCTGCGTCAGGGTTGGTTCTACGAGGGGCAGACGTCCCAGGTGCACAAGAAGGCCCGGGGCACGCCCGCGAGCGAGCTGGAGCCGTGGCACTTCGTGCACTGCATCCAGAACCACGATCAGATCGGCAACCGGGCGCAGGGCGAGCGGCTGGGCGCGGATGTCTCCCCGGCGGCCTTCCGCGCCATGAGCACGCTGCTGTTGCTCTCGCCCTACACGCCCCTGCTCTTCCAGGGGCAGGAGTGGAACGCGAGCACGCCCTTCCTCTACTTCACCGACCACAACGCCGAGCTGGGCAAGCTCGTGACCGAGGGGCGGCGCAAGGAGTTCGCCGGCTTCTCGAAGTTCTCGGGCAACGAGGTGCCGGATCCCCAGGCGCTGGAGACCTTCACCCGCTCGAAGCTCGACTGGAACGAGGCGAGCAAGCCGGAGCACGCCGGGGTGCTCGCGCTCTACCGGGAGCTGCTGCGCCTGCGTGCCCAGGAGCCCATCCTCAAGGCCAACCGCCGGGGCTCCTTCGACGCGAGGCCCCTGGGGCAGAACGCGCTGGTGCTGGAGCGCCGGGGACCGGGAGGCGCGCTCCAGGTCATCGTCAACGTGAAGGGCGGCCTGGAGCACCGCCTGCCCGCCGGCGCGCGCCTGGCGTTGTGGAGCGAGGAGTCCCGGTTTGGTGGCGCCTCCACGCACTCTCCGTTGAGCGGTGGAGTCCTCCGTCTCGATGGGCCCTCGGCCGCGTTGGTTCGTCTGGAGGGGTGAGCGCGAGGAGGGGGGCCGGGCAGGCGTGTACGGGCATGGGAGCAGCGTTGTTCCATGCTAGGAGATTTGGAGCCCGGCAGCCCTCTTCCTGTTCGCGGCGAGCAAGCCATGATGGATACCTCCAGTAACCAGCAGATCTTCTCTTCTGGCGTTCCGAGCTTCGATCTGCTGCTGGGCGGTGGCATCCCCCGGCGCCAGTCGATCATCATCACCGGGAACCCCGGCAGCGGGAAGACGATCCTGTGCGGTCAGGTGGCCTTCCGCACCGCCGCGCGCGGCATCCCCGTGGTGCTGGCCACCGTCACCTCCGAGCCCCACGACAAGCTGGTCCAGGCCCTCTCCGGCTTTTCCTTCTTCGATGGCGGGCTGCTGGGCGACAAGCTCTTCCTGGTGAGCGCCTACGCCTCGCTCAAGAAGGGCGCCAAGGAGGCACGCGACATCCTCCTGCACACCGTGCGCGAGCGCGGCGCCAAACTGCTCTTCATCGACGGACTGCGCTCCATCCGAGACCTGTGGCAGGACGAGGCGAAGCTGCGCGAGTTCCTCTACGAGCTGGGCATCGGGCTGGCCGCGATGGACTGCATCGGGCTGTTCACCACCGAGTACGCCCTGGACAAGTTGCTGGCGCTGCCGGAGGCCACGACGGTGGATGGCATCGTGGCGTTGGATGTCCTGCGCCAGGGGGGGCGCCGCCTGCGCCGGATGGAGGTCGTCAAGCTGCGCGGCCGGGACCACCTGACCGGTGAGCACTTCATGCGGCTGGGGCGCGAGGGCGTGGAGGTCATCCCCCGCCTGGAGACCCAGGTGCCCTCCGACCTCGAGGTCGCCCCGCCCTCCACCCGGTCCAGCTTTGGCCTGCCCGAGTTCGATACCCTCCTGTATGGGGGCCTGCCCGCGCGCAGCACGACGCTGCTCGCCGGCAGCATGGGCATTGGCAAGACGCTGCTCGCCACGCACTTCGCCGCGCAAGGGGCCCGGCAGGGAGAGAAGACGCTCTTCGTGTCCTTCTTCGAGCCCCCGGTGCAGTTGGTCGCCCGGGCGCGGCGCATTGGCCTCGAGGTGGCGGAGGACCTGTCACGCGGGGCGCTGAAGATGCTCCACCTTCCTCCCTCCGAGCTGGAAGCCGATGCCATCGCCCATCGCGTCCTGGAGGAGGTGGCGCGGCTGGGCGTGCAGCGGCTCGTGGTGGATGGCTTGTCGGAGCTGGAGCGGTCCATCAGCGACCCCGAGCGCCGGCACATCTTCATGGCCGCGCTCAGCGTGCACCTGCGCCACGCGGGCGTGACGTCCCTGTTCACCAAGGAGGTGTCGAAGGTGGCCGGCACCGAGCTGGACTTCAATGACTCGCCCATCGCGCTGCTCGGCGAGAACCTGGTGCTGCTGCGCTACGTGGAGCTGCGCGGGCGCATCCATCGCGTCCTGTCCATCCTCAAGATGCGCGACAGCCGGTACGACGGGGACCTGCGCGAGTTCGAGATCCGCGACGAGGGCATCCGGGTGCTGGCGCCCATGCGCTCGGCGGAGGGGTTGTTGACGGGACAGGCCCGAGCCGTGGGCACGAGCATTGGTGGTGTGTCGTCATGAGCCTGGTCCTCATCGCCGAGGACGAGGACGCGATGCTCGACATCTTCGCGCAGATCGTGGAGGACATGGGCCACCGCGCCCTCCGGGCCCACAACGGAGAAGAGGCCCTGCTGCTGGCCCGGACGCAGCCGCCGGATCTCGTGGTGAGCGACCACATGATGCCCCGGCGCACCGGCATGGAGTTGCTGCGCGAATTGCGCGCGGACCCGGTGCTGCGCGAGGTGCCCTTCCTGCTCTTGAGTGCCGCGCGCCCGCCGGGCCTGGAAGAGGCCACCGCGTTTCTCGCCAAGCCCGTGGACCTCGACACCTTCGAGACCGCCGTGCGCCAGGTGTTGCGCGTGCGTCCCGCGGACGTGGAACCGGAGGCCAAGGCCCGCGCGGTGAACCCCGACAGCGTCTTGCGCGAGGAGATGCTCAACTGGGTGGCGCATGAAATCAAGACGCCCCTGAGCTCCGCGCGGCTCAATGCCCAGATGCTGCTGCGCAAGCAGTCGGCGCGAGCGGACCCCGAGGAGCGCAGACACGCCGAGGTCATCCTGCGGCAGCTCGACCGGATGAACGGCCTCGTCACCTCCATCCTCGATGCGGCCCGCCTCTCCGATGGCAAGCTGATGATTCACCAGGAGAACGGGGACTTCGCCTCGTTCCTCCAGGGGGTGGTGCAGGAGTGGCGGGAACTGCAGCCCCAGGTGGACTTCTCCCTGGTGGGCGCGGAGCAGCCGCTGCGGCTCTCCTTCGATGCGGAGCGCGTGCGCAACATCCTCAACAACCTCCTGTCCAACGCGGTGAAGTACGGGGGCGAGCGCAAGCATGTCGAGGTGGCGCTGGCGCTCTCGCCCGGGCTCGTCGTCGTCCACGTGCGCGACTGGGGCCAGGGAATCGCCGCCTCGGAGGTGCCCAACATCTTCGAGCGCTTCCACCGCGCGGAGGGCTCGGGAGGCAGTGGGCACGGACTGGGCTTGTACATCGCCTCGGCGATCGCCCGGCTACACGGAGGCTCGCTCAGCGCGAAGTCGAGCCTCGGCGAGGGTTCCACCTTCAGCCTGCGGCTGCCCCTCCTGCGCTAGGCCGCGCGTGGCGCTCAGCGGCCCAGCTTGATGTCGAGGGGGGGCGCGGACGTACCCCGGCGCGGGGGCTTCTGCGCCGCCTGCCGGGGGCGCAGCTTCACGGACAGCTCGGGGGCGTCTCCGGCGGACACCCGCCGCGATGTGGGCTCATACCCCTCCAGCGTCAGGGCCAGCGTCACCGGTGGCGCGTTCGGCTCCAGGGGCAGCTCCAGCGGCGTCTCGCCGTAGGGCGCCCCCTCCACCTCGACCCGCGCGCCCGCCGGCTCCGAGCGCACCGTGAGACTCACCGGCCGTGGCCGCGGCTCGGGAGGCACCGCGAGCGGCGGGGCCGAGGCCGTGATGGGCGGAGGCACCGGGGCGGGCTTCTCCTGGCGCAGGAGGATGACGGCGGCTCCGCCGACCAGCAGCGACACGCCCAGTCCCATCGCCGCCCAACCCCACCTCACGCGCCGCCGGGGCGCCTCGGGTGAGACGGTGCGCGTGACATACACCCGCTTGCCGGACTCGCCGGTGTGGGTGGTGGGCGTGAGGGGGGCGATCGTCAGGGACAGTGAGCGCGCGTCGCTGCCGCTGCGCGAGGTGTTGGACCGGGCGTCCAGGTCCGAGTCCTCGGTGAGCTGGTCCAGGGAGGCGGGGTTGGCCTCGTTGGCGATGCGCTCGGCGTACAGCTCCCGCAGCCAGGCGGACAGGTGCGCGCTGCTGGCGGACAGCCGGTTCTGGACGATGAAGTCCTCGATGGCCAGCCGGAACGCGCCGCAATCCGGAAAGCGCGCCTCGGGCGTGGGGCCCAGCGCCCGGAGCACGAGCGCGTCCAGCCCGGCGGGCAGCGCGGGGTTGAGCAGGGAGGGCGGGGGCACCTGGCAGTCGCGCACCAGCCGCAGCGTCATCAGATCCGACTCACCCTTGAAGAGCCGGTGGCCCGTGAGCAGCTCCCACAGCACCACCCCCAGGGCGAACAAGTCACTGCGCCCGTCCACGGGCCGGCCATCCGCCTGCTCGGGCGACATGTAGGGGTACTTGCCCTTGAGCACCCCGGTGGCCGTGGTCGAGGTGCTCCCGGCGGCCTTGGCCACGCCGAAGTCGATGACCTTCACGCCCCCATCGAAGCCCACCAGGATGTTCTGCGGCGACACGTCCCGATGCACCAGGTGGAGCAGCCGGCCCTCGGCGTCGCGCGCCTGGTGGGCGTAGTGCAACCCCGCGGACGCCTCCGCCACGATGCGCAGCGCCAGCCCCACCGGCACGGGGGTGCCTCGCGCCCGCGCGAACCTGTCCAGCCGCCGCACGTCCTCTCCCTGGACGTACTCCATGGCCAGGCAGTAGCGGCCCTCGACCTGCGCCCACTCGAGGAGGGTGATGAGGTTGGGGTGGCGCAGCCCCGCCACCAGGTGCGCCTCTTCCTGGAACATGGCCAGGAATTCCTCGTCCTCGGCCAGGTGGGGCAACACCCGCTTGATGACCACCAGCCGCTCGATCCCCCCACTGTGCTCGCGCGCCAGGAACACCTGCCCCATCCCGCCGGACGCTATCTTGCGCAGCAAATGGTATTTACCGAGGGGTACCGCCATGCTTCGCCAACATAGCGTGGCTTCCTAGAATCCGCGAACGCCCCCGCTCGCTCCTCGTACGGCGGAGCAAGGGGAGCGTCCACCACCGAGCCCTCAGGCCTTCAATTTGTAACCAGAGCGCAACGCCGCCCAGGCCAGGCCCGTCGCCACGAGCGCCACCCCCAGCAGGATGGCTCCCCCCCACAGCGGCGAGAAGCCACTGCTCCCCAGCATCCCGTAGCGCAGCCCCTCCACCATGTAGACGATGGGATTGAAAAGGCTTACGTGGTTCCAGGGCGTAGGCAGTTCGCGCACCGAGTAGAACACCCCGCCGAGGAAGGTGAGCGGGAGCATGACGAAGGTGGGGAAGAAGTTGATCTGCTCGAACTTCTCGGCCCACACCGCCGCGAGCACGCCCAGCACGCTGAAGGTGTAGGAGGACAGCAGCAGGAAGAGGAGCGTGGCGAGCGCGTGCGCCAACTGGAAGCCGGTGAAGAGCATGGCCACCGCCCAGGTGAGCAGGCCCACCAGCAACCCGCGCACCATGGCGCCCCCGATGAAGCCGGCCATCAGCTCCATCGGGCCCAGCGGCGCCGCGAGCAGGTCCACGATGGTGCCTTGAATCTTGTTGATGAAGAGCGACGAGGAGCTGTTGAGGAAGGCGTTGTTGGCCAGGCCCAGGAAGACGAGCCCCGGGACGATGAAGGCCAGGTAGGGCACCCCCTCCACCGCGTGGGCGCCCCGTCCGGACAGCGAGTAGCCGAAGACGAGGAAGTAGAGCGAGGTGCTGATGAGCGGTGAGAGGACGGTCTGGCCCGGCACGCGCATGAAGCGGCGGACCTCCTTCACCAACAGGGTCTTCATCCCAGTCGTGTTCATGGCGTGGCGGGGGGGAGGGCGTTGAGCGCGGCGGCGGCGCTGGCGGCGGGTTTGCCGCGGAGGATCTCGATGAGGATGTCTTCCAGGCGGGAGCTGCGCGTCTCCACGTTGCCCACCGGGAAGCCCTGCGTGTACAGCAGGCGCAGGACGTCATTGCCCGGCAGACCGCCCTCGCGCTCGGGGTAGGTGAGCGTGAGGCCGTCCGCGGAGAGCGTGGCGCCCGCCTGGCGCGCGGCCTCGGGGGGCGTGCTCACCGGCGCGGTGAAGGTGACGATGAGGTTCTTCTCGCCCAGGCGGCGCAACAGCGTCCTCTTGTCCTCCACGAGCAGCAGCTTGCCCTCGTTGATGACGCCCACCCGGTCGGCCAGCTCCTCTGCCTCCTCCAGGTAGTGCGTGGTGAGCACGATGGTGGTGCCCTCGGCGGCGAGCCGGCGCACGTAGTTCCACAGGTCGCGCCGCAGCTCCACGTCCACGCCCGCGGTGGGCTCGTCCAGGAAGACCAGCTTCGGCTTGTGCACCAGCGCCTTGGCGATGAGCAACCGGCGCTTCATGCCGCCCGAGAGCGCCCGGGTGATGGCGTCCGCCTTGTGGGACAGGTTGAGCGCGGCGAGCACCTCCTTCACCCGCGCCTCGTCCCGCGGCTGCCCGTAGTAGCCCTGCTGGATGTAGAGCGACTCGGCCACCGTGAAGAAGGGATCGAAGTTCACCTCCTGGGGCACGAGGCCGATCTGGTAGCGCGGCCGCACCGGGTCCTCGTCCAGGTCGTGCCCGAAGACGAGCACCTTGCCGCTCGTCTTCTTCACCAGCCCGCAGACCGAGCCGATGAGCGTCGTCTTGCCGGCACCATTGGGGCCGAGGAGGGCGAAGATCTCCCCGGGACGGATGCTGAGGGTGACATCGGAGAGGGCGGTGAGCTTGTTGTCGCCATAGGTCTTCGAGAGACCTCGGAGCTCGAGCGCGGGAGGCGAGGACATGATGGCAGGGGCTTTAGCACCCTGACCGAGCGTCCTGGCAGCGTTTTGATGTCGCTGGACGCCATGACCCCGCCGAGTGTCTTGCGCCCGCCGTGGCTCCTTAGTATCCGCCAGCGTCCCGTCACCCAGCCGCAAGAGAGCGAGAGAGCACGATGGCCCAGAACTTCATCTTCACCATGCAGGACTTGCGCAAGGTCAAGGGAGGCAAGGACATCCTCAAGGGCATCTACCTGTCCTTCTTCCCGGGCGCGAAGATCGGCGTCATCGGCCCCAACGGGTCCGGTAAGTCGACGCTGCTGCGCATCATGGCCGGCGTGGACAAGGAATTCTTCGGCGTGGCCAAGCCGGACCCCAGCGCGCGCGTGGGCTACCTGGCCCAGGAGCCGCAGCTCGACCCCACCCTGGACGTGAAGGGCAACGTGGAGCTGGGCCTCAAGCCCATCCGCGTGCTGCTCGACCGCTTCAACGAGGTGAGCGCGAAGTTCGCCGAGCCCATGGACGACGCCGCCATGGAGAAGCTGCTGGCCGAGCAGGGCCGGCTGCAGGACGCCATCGACGCGAGCAACGGCTGGGAGCTGGATCGCACCCTGGAGATGGCCATGGACGCACTGCGTCTGCCGCCCGGGGACGCGGACGTGAGCAAGCTGTCCGGTGGTGAGAAGCGCCGCGTGGCGCTCTGCCGCATCCTCCTGGAGAAGCCGGACCTGCTCCTGCTCGACGAGCCCACCAACCACCTGGACGCCGAGAGCGTGGCGTGGCTCGAGCAGGCGCTCAAGGAGTACAAGGGCACCATCGTCTGCATCACCCACGACCGCTACTTCCTCGACAACGTGGCCGAGTGGATCCTGGAGCTCGACCGCGGCGAGGGCGTGCCCTGGAAGGGCAACTACTCGAGCTGGCTGGAGCAGAAGCAGAAGCGGCTGGAGCTGGAGGAGAAGACGGAGAGCGCGCGGCAGAAGACGCTCAAGCGCGAGCTCGAGTGGGTGCGCGCCTCTCCGAAGGCGCGTCAGGCCAAGAGCAAGGCGCGCATCTCGGCGTACGAGCAGCTGCTCAACCAGTCGCAGGAGAAGCGCGACCCGACGGGCGAGGTGACGATTCCGCCCGGGCCGCAGCTGGGCGGGCTGGTGGTGGAGGCCAAGGGGCTGCGCAAGGCGTTCGGGGACCGGTTGCTCATCGACGACCTGAACTTCAAGCTGCCGCCGGGCGGCATCGTGGGCATCATCGGACCGAACGGCGCCGGCAAGACGACGCTCTTCCGGATGCTCACGGGCGCGGAGAAGCCGGACGGGGGCGAGCTGCGCATCGGCGAGACGGTGAAGCTGGCGTACGTGGACCAGAGCCGCGACGCGCTGAATGGGGACAAGAGCGTCTTCGAGGAGGTGAGCGGCGGGCTGGACTTCCTGGACCTGGGCCGGGCGGGACAGATGCCGAGCCGCGCGTACCTGGCGGGCTTCGCCTTCAAGGGGCAGGACCAGCAGAAGCGGGTGAAGGACCTGTCGGGCGGCGAGCGCAACCGGGTGCACCTGGCGAAGATGCTCAAGAGCGGCGGCAACGTGCTCTTGCTCGACGAGCCGACGAACGACCTGGACGTGGAGACGCTGCGCAGCCTGGAGGAGGCGCTGCTCAACTTCGCGGGCTGCGCGGTGGTCATCAGCCACGACCGCTGGTTCCTGGACCGCATCGCCACGCACATCCTGGCGTTCGAGGGCGACAGCCGGGCGTTCTTCTTCGAGGGCAACTTCGAGGACTACGAGGCGGACAAGAAGAAGCGCCTGGGCCCCGAGGCCCTGGAGCCGCACCGCATCCGCTACCGCCCGCTCACCAAGAGCTGAGCGGCGTGGGTGTCACGGCTCCTCTCCCGGATGGTGGAGGGGCCGGGTGGGCTGTTCGCTCCAGGTGGGAGGGTGGTCGTGATCCAGAAGGTCTCGTTCCGGAACTTCAAGGCGTACCGCTCGCTTGATTTGGAGCTGGAGCCGCTCACCGTGCTGGTGGGCCCCAATGCTTCCGGCAAGACGACGCTGTTGCAGGGACTGCATCTCGCGGCGAGCTTGGCCGGGAATCGAAAAGGTGTCTTGTCAGATCCGGTCGAGCGAAGTGCGCTGTCTTCGTACGGTTCAAAAGCGCCAACTGAATGGAGTCTGTCTGGAGTGTGGGGCGGTACGGCAGGGATTGTGCATGCCTCGGTCGAGCCCCTTGCGAAAGATGCCACAGTGACAGGTCAGTGGGCGGGTGTGAATTTTCAAGCCAAGATGGGCTTGGATGAACCTACAGCTGGACAGTTAGTACTTGGACGAATGTTTTCTCAGTCTCCTGGCGGTGAGGGGCCTCCGGATTTTCAGGACGCTTTGCTGTCGACGTCTATTCTCCGATTCGAGGCGCAAGCCCTTGCGAAAGCTTCTTACAGCGAGGAGCAGATACCTGAGATCGACGGACGTGGAGACGGTCTGGCATCGCTCCTGGCTTATTTGAAGTTGAGCCAGGATGAGGTGTTCGACGGCATTGAACAGGCGCTCAAGCAAATCGTGCCGTCGGTCCGTCGCATTCGGATTGAACGTGCTGCGGTCGAGCGAACCACGCTCAGGACCATTGCCTTGGATGAACAACGCCATCAGATTCCCGAGCAGCAGACCCTCTGGGGGAACAGGGTCGTTCTGGACATGAAGGGGGCCAAGGGCGTTGCCGCTGATTCCGCTGGCGAAGGCACCCTCATGGTGCTCGGGCTGCTCACCGTCTTGATGGGGCCGAGCAAGCCTCGGCTGGTTCTTCTGGATGATATCGAGCTGAATCTTCATCCCGTGGCGCAAGGCAAGCTCATCGAGACCCTGCGCACGCTCCAAAAGCGTGATCCTGAGCTGCAAATCATCGCGACCAGCCATTCACCTTTCATCCTGAACTACCTCAAGCCCGAGGAAGTCAGGATGACCTTCCTCGCGGAAAATGGCTTCGCCCGCTGTGAGAAGCTCACGGCCCACCCCGAGTTCGAGCGCTGGAAGGACCTCATGAGCCCCGGTGAGTTCTGGAGCACCGTGGGCGAGTCATGGATGGAGAGGGTGGAGACTCCGGCGGGCAATGAGTGAGGCCGCTCATGAGTTCGGAGTGGTATGCGAGGCCAGGGCCGACCGGGACTCCGCGTGCGCACTCGCGGATCGTGTACTTCTCGAGGAGGTGGATTGGCTCGCGCCCGAGACGCTGGACAGTTGCCGGAAGTGGAGGGGCCGCACATCGGAAGAGCCCTTCTTGAAGTGGGCTTCCGTGCGTGAGGAGTTCCAGCGCACGGGCATCAAGGGGATCTTCGGCAAGTTCAGCGGACAGCCTGGAGCACTCGATGCTCACGCCGCGCGGCGCGCGCTCCTGCTGCTGGCTTCGTCCGGGCAACGCCCTGATGCCGTGCTCCTGGTTCGTGACAGCGACGGGAAGCTTGAGCGCCGCTCCGGGCTCGAACAGGCGAGGGATTCGTATGAGTGGCCCTTCCCGGTCGTCATCGGCCTGGCCGAGCCCAAGCGCGAGTGCTGGGTCCTCGCGGGCTTCGAGCCCAGGACCGAGGATGAGAAGGCGCAACTCCAAAAGGAAGAGCGGAGGCTTTCATTCCACCCTGTTCGTGGCGCGCACAAACTGACTGCGAGTGAGCACGGCGCCAAGACGGATGCGAAGAAGGTCCTGGATGCACTGACACGAGGAGAGCCGGAGCGGGAGCGCGTGTGTCTGGAGGAGACTCCCCTGGGCACTCTGTCGACCCTTGGACGCGAAACGGGTCTCGCGGCCTATCTCCAGGACGTTCGTGAACGGCTTGTCCCTGTCCTGGGTGGCCACCGCGCACCCGGATCTCACTCGCCCCCGTGAGGAGTTCCTTCTCCGAGCAAGGCGTTCGCCTTCCTCTCGCGGGACTTCCAAACCCGGCTCTACAACCTTTCACCCCCAAGCTGTCCCGCGGGGAAGTAGGCCGGGGGCGGGGTCGCGCTATGGTCGCGGGGCGCGTCCTCCGCCCCGAACTGCGCAAGGCCCTCTCCGAGTACTTCTTCGTCCCCAACCTCCACGACCCCAACGCCGTCCTGCGCGCCATCGCCTACTTCACCTGGCGCCATGGCCGCACCGCATCCGCTACCGCCCGCTCACCAAGAGCTGAGCGGGGTAGGGGCCATGGCTCCTCTCCCGGAGGGGGGAGGGGCCGGGGGGGCGTGTCTGGAGTTGAGTCGGACGCTTCAGCTCCGCCCTTCGTAGAAGCGGCAGCCGTTGTCCCAGAGGACCCGTCTGGCGACCGCGGGAGTGAGCCGCTCCACGAGCAGGGCGCTGTCCTCGCGGATGCGGGGGGGATGATCGACGTGGGGGTAGTCCGAGCCGAAGAGGACGCACCCCTCGCCGACCATGTCGATGACCAGCTCGATTCCCGGCTCGCTCGCCTCGCAGGTGATGAAACATTGCCGCCGGAAGTAGTCCGATGGCTTCATCCGGACGTTGTCGCGGACCTCCCATTTCACGTCTGCGTATTTGGCGTCGAGGCGTGACAGCCAATAGGGAAGCCAACCACAGCCCGCCTCCAGGAACCCGACGCGAAGCCTGGGATGGCGTTCGAGCACGCCCCCCTCGATGAGCGCCAGCAGGGCCGTCATCTGCTCCAACGGGTGGGAGCAGACGTGCCTCGCGAAGTGCGTCTGGAAGCGCTCGCTCCCCAGCGTGGGCACCCGGGCGTGGGTTCCCTCATGCACGCCGACCGCCACGTCCAGCGCTTCACAGCGTGTCCAGAAGCGCTCGTAGGCGGGATCGCTCAACATCCGCCCCCGCACGGGATTGGGACGGAGCATCACGGCCTTCCAGCCCCAGGAGGCGATCCGCTCCAGCTCGGAGACCATCTGCTCCGGGTCATGCTGGCACAGCGCCCCCACCCCGCGCAGGAACTCCGGAGCATGGGCGCTGAACTCCCGGAGCCAGTCGTTGTACGCGCGCACCAGCGCCGCGGTCAGCGCCGGCTCCAACGAGTCCACGGCGAACAGGAAGAGCCCCTTCGTCGGGTACAGATAGGCACGCTCCACGCCCATGGCGCGCAGCGTGTCCACGTGCGAGGCCGCGTCATACCCCGCCAACATCTGCGGCAGATAGTGCACGAGCGCCTGCATGGCGCCGCGATGCCAGACACGCTGGGCCACGGGTCCCAGCAGCAGCTCGCCGTCGATCTCCATGTTGTGGAAGCCAGGGCTCGACAGGTCGAGCGCCCGCTGCACCGCCTCGGGGGAGAGCCCCTGCCTGGCACATGCATAATGGAAACGCGCCTGGTTCACGACGTCGCTCATCCCCTCCTCTCCCTGGGAGCGCCGAGCCTCGCGGAACGTGGGCGCGCGCGACTGGAAGGCGGGCTCCAGGTATTTGTTCCACAGGTCCAGGGGTTCAATCACGTGTGCTTCTGAATCCAGGATGGGCAGTTGAGATGCCATGACTTGAGTTTCCTCGACCGCACGCGAAAACAGCTCAAGTTTTCCCGCGTTGACAGGTAGGGGGAGGGCGTGGTTAGGTCGGGTCCTCTCGCGCTACCCTCTACGGTGGTCAGATGACGGATCGCAGCGTGTCGGATGCGAATGCATCCTGGAAGCGGACGTGGCCCAAGATCGTGGCGAGGGCATGGGCAGACGACGCTTTCATGGAACGGCTGAAGCGGGATCCGCTGAGTGTGGCCAAGGAGTATGACCTGCCCATCATCGAAGACGCCGCGTATCAGGTCGTCGTCTACGATAATCCCGCCTCGGTGATCTCCGTGGTTCTGAGCATTCCTCCGAAGCCGGGGGATCTGCAGGACGAGAGCCTGGAGACGCTTTCCTCGTACGCCGAGAGGACGAGCTGCGCCAACTCGAGCACGGCTTGAGGGTTGTCGCGGGTGGTATCCTCGCCGCATGGCTGTTCCTCGGATTCCTGTCTTCAGTCGACACCTCCAGGTCGAGTCCATCGAATCCGTCGGTGTCTTCCTGATCACCGATGAGGATGTCGTCTGGCTTGGCGGTGAGCTTTATCAGGCCCTGGTGCCCCTGGCCGATGGTCAGCGGTCACCGGAAGATATCGTCGCGGTGCTGGAGCCCCGCTACACGGCCGCGAAGGTGTATTACGCGCTGGAACGCCTGACACGGAAGGGTTGGCTCGTCGAGGCGGCTCCTGGAATCCCTCCCGAGGACGTCGAGTATTGGAATGGACTGGGAGTGGACGCCGCCAGCGGAGCCAGGGCCCTGGCTTCGTCGCGGGTGTCCCTGGTGCGGTCCGGGAACGCAACGCTCGACACGGTCCTGGAGGAGGCGCTCGAGGCGGCGGGCATCCCGCTCGTCGAGCATGGGGGTGGCCTCACCCTCGTCGTCACCGATGACTATTTGAATCCTTCCCTCGCGGCGCTGAACCAGCAGGCGCTGCGCTCCGGCGGGCCCTGGGTGCTGGCCCGGCTCACGGGCAAGGTGGCCTGGCTCGGCCCCTGTTTCGTGCCAGGGAAGACGGCGTGCTGGGAGTGTCTGGCCCAGCGCCTGCGCACCAACCGCCTCGTCCTCAAGTTCATCGAGGAGCGCCGCGGCCAAGGCTTCCTGTCCCAGCCAGGCCGTGGCTCCAGCGAGAGTTCCCTGCGCGCGGCGGCTTCCCTGTTGGCCATGGCCATGGTCCGAGGCCTCGTCACCGAGAAGAGTGGGCTCGAGGATGTGCTCGTCACGCTGGACACGAGGGCGCTCCAGACGGAGCACCACGCGGTGGTCCGCCGTCCGCAGTGCCCCGCGTGTGGCAATCCCAGACTCATGGAGGAGCGGCAGCTCCGCCCCTTCCAGCTCGAATCCCAGCGCAAGCGCTTCACCCAGGATGGGGGGCACCGACTCATCAGCCCCGAGGAGACGTTGCGCCTCCACCAACACCACGTCAGCCGGCTCACCGGGGTGGTCCAACAGCTCAAACCCATCCACACCGGAGAGGGCGAGCTCGCGCCCATCATCGACTCTGGCCCCAACTTCGCCCGTCGTAGCCAGGAATTGGAGCTGCTCAAACAGACGTTGCGGAACCGGAGCACTGGCAAGGGAAAGACGTGGGCCCAGGCCCGGGCCAGCGGGCTGTGCGAGGCCATCGAGCGCTACTGCGGCGTGTTCCAGGGAGATGAAGCCCGGCACTGGGACACGTTCCAGGGACTCGGGGAGGAGGCGCTCCATCCCCAGCCACTGCTCGGCTTCAGCGAGCGGCAGTACCGCCTCCGAGAGCAATGGAACGCCACGAGCGCCTCGCGCATCCACCAGGTTCCCCACCCCTTCGATGAGGGCCAGCGCGTGGAATGGTCGCCCGTGTGGTCCCTGACGCAGCGGAGGCGGCGCTACGTGCCCACGGCCTATTGTTATTACGGCTACTCGGACGGCGCTCCCGCCTTCTGCTGGGCGGACTCCAACGGGTGCGCCGCTGGCAACAGCCTGGAAGAGGCCATCCTCCAGGGCTTCCTCGAGCTGGCGGAGCGGGATGGGGTGGCCCTCTGGTGGTACAACCGGGTGCGCCGCCCGCTCGTTCGCCTGGAGGACTTCGACGAGCCGTACTTCCACGAGCTGGCCAGGTCCTACCAGCGCATGGGCCGCGAGTTCTGGGTCCTGGACCTCACGACCGATCTGGGCATCCCCACGTTCGCGGCCCTCTCGCGCGATATGACTCGTGCGCCCGAGCGGATCAGCATGGGCTTCGGCGCCCACCTGGAGGCCCGTCTCGGCATCCTCCGGGCGTTGACCGAGATGAACCAGTTCCTCCCGCTGCTGGAACTCTCGGCCGCGGGCGCTTCTCCTGGCGAGTCCGAGTTCACCCGGTGGCTCGAGACGGCCACCCTGGCCCAGCACCCGTATCTGGCTCCCTCGGAGGGGGCGCTCGCGGACACCGCCGCGTACCGGGCTCAACCCGGGAGCGAGGATCTTCGCGAGGACGTGGAGCACTGTGTCGAGAGGGCGCGGCGGCTCGGGCTGGAGACGCTGGTGCTCGACCAGACACGGCCTGATGTCGGTCTCTCGGTGGTCCGGGTCATCGTGCCCGGGTTGCGCCATATGTGGCCACGGCTGGGCCCCGGGCGTCTCCATGATGTCCCCGTGCGTCTGGGATGGCTGTCCCAGCCCACCCCCGAGGAGCAGCTCAATCCGGTGGGTATCTTCATCTGAATGCAGTCATCTGAATGCAGTCATCCGAGTGAAGGCCATGTCTGATTCCAGCTCCTCGTTCCTCCACGTTGCCTTCTCCGCTGGACTCCGCATCGAACAGGGCGAGGACGGTCCTCGGCTCTGGTCTCAGGATGAACCCCTCGCCCTGGGGGTCCTGCCACGGGCAATCTGGGATGCCTTCACATTGCTCGTGGGAGGGAGCGTTTCCGAGGAGGCACTCGTCGGGCAGGTGGAGCGGGCGGGAGGATTCCAGGCCGTGGTGTTCCTGCATGTCATCCTGGCGAAGCTCGCGCGGCGAGGCGCTCTTCGCTATCTCGTCCAGGGTCCCGTGGGAACACTCGCCACCCTGGAGCCGCTCTCTCCTCGGTTCGAGCTGTCGTCCCAGCCGCTGGCCTCGGTGCGGCGGCTCCGGCTCTCGCGCTTCGCGCATGTCCGGAGGGATGGAGAGGCGTTGGTCCTCGAGAGCCCTCGTGCTCATGGCCGGGTGGTGCTTGGCCATGCGGCCGCCCTGGCGCTCCTGGCCGGGCTCGCGATGCCCACGACGCCTGACGCCGCGGTGGAGCGGCTCGCTCCTCACGAAGTCCCCGCCGCCCTGACCCTGTTGGAACTCCTCTTCCGCACGGGCTTCGTCCTGGCCGCGGAGTCCGATGGGAGCACCGAGGAGGAGCGCCGCCCCGCCCTGGCCCTCTGGGAGTTTCACGATCTGCTCTTCCATGCGGGCTCCCGCCGACGGCTCTACGGGCGGCGCGTGGGCGGCACCTACCGTCTGGCGGGTACGGTCGCCCCGCTTCCCGCGGTCCCTCCTCCCTCCGAGCCGGCCATCGCGCTGCCCCGCCCGGATCTCGCGCTGCTGGCGCGGAGTGATCCACCCCTCGTCGAGGCCATGGAGCGCCGCCGCTCCCACCGGGAGCCTGGAGCGCGGGGCGTCACGCTCGCCCACCTGGGAGAGCTTCTGTTCCGGTGCGCGCGTGTGAGGCAGGTGCGTCCAGGCGAGCGCGATGAGGAGTCCAGTCGTCCCCATCCCTCCGGTGGCGCCCGCTATCCCCTGGAGACCTACGTCGTCGTGGGTCAGTGTGAGGGGCTGGAGCCCGGCCTCTATCATCATGATGCCGCCGGTCACCGGCTCGAGCAGCGCGGCGGGATGACTCCCACCGTGCGGGCCCTGCTGGCGGATGCCCAGGTGGGCTCGCATCCGCCGCGGGTGTTGTTGATCCTCGCGGCCCGGTTCGCACGGACTTCCTTCAAGTACGAGTCCATCGCCTACGCGCTCATCCTCAAGGAAGCGGGCGTCCTGCTCCAGTCCCTCTCACTGGCCGCCACGGCCATGGGACTCGCCGCCTGTGTGGTGGGGCGTGGTAACCCGGAACTTTTCGAGCACGCTGCCGCGACGGAGGGCGTGGCGGAGTCCTCGGTCGCGGAGTTCGCGATCCACGGATGTACTCCCGAGGGGCGGCCCTTGGCAGAGCCTCACTCCAGGCCCTAACGTCCGGCGCCGCCCAACAACGGAGAGACCGATGACCGCGGGGAGCGTTGGAGAGGCTGCCAGTTCCAGCAACGTGAGCACGCCTGACGAGATCTTCCCGCCGGGATACCGGCTCGGCCGGTATGAGATTCTTCAGCGCGTGGGCGTCGGCGGCATGGGAGTTGTCTATCAAGCGCGTGACACCGAGCGCGGCACGATCGTGGCGCTCAAGACATTGCACCGGCTGGAGCCAGGCGCGCTGCTGCGGCTGAAGAACGAGTTCCGGTTCATGGCGAACGTGAACCACCCGAACCTCGTGTCGCTCCATGAGCTGATGTCGGTGGACGATCGCTGGTTCTTCACCATGGAGTACATCGACGGGGAGGATTTCTGGGTGCGGCTGCAGCGGGCCGTCCAGGAGAACGCAGGGGCCACCGCCTTCCCGCCCTCCCACACGGTCACCTCCGTGAAGGACCTCAACCAGGACGCGACCGCCACCATGGCGAGTGTCCCGGAGTCCTCGCCCGGCTCGGAGAACGGCCCGGGCGCCGCGGCGTTCGCGGAGGCTCCGCCCCGGCCCCTGCTGCCAGCCGAGGAGATCCGGCACATCTTCCGGCAGATCGCCCTCGCCATCGACGCACTGCACTCCGCCAGGCGGCTCCACTGTGACATCAAGCCTCGCAACGTCCTCCTGGCGCGCGACGGGCGGGTGGTGCTCGTGGACTTTGGCCTGTCGAAGAACC
The DNA here is from genome assembly GCF_000335475.2 of Cystobacter fuscus DSM 2262. Taxonomy (NCBI): domain Bacteria; kingdom Pseudomonadati; phylum Myxococcota; class Myxococcia; order Myxococcales; family Archangiaceae; genus Cystobacter; species Cystobacter fuscus. Next base: position 55,978 of record NZ_ANAH02000014.1, read on the forward strand.
GCGCGGAGCCGAGTGTGAGCGAGCTGGCCGGTACCCCCGCCTACATCTCACCCGAGCAGATCGCCGGGCTGCCCGCCTCCGAAGCCAGCGACTGGTTCTCCTTCGGGGTGATGCTCTACGAGACACTCACCGGGAGAAAGGCCTTCTCGCGCAGCCGGCTGATGGGGGCGAAGGCCCTGAGCGAGCCGCCGTCCCTTCCTCCCTCGAATGAGGTGCCGGAGGATCTGGGCACGCTGTGCCGCGCGCTGCTGCAGCGCGACCCCTCCCTGCGGCCCAAGGGGCACGAGGTGCTGGCCCTGCTGGGGCAGGCCACGGGCGCGCCACTCGAGGCGGCGTCTCGGGACGGCGGCTTGATTGGCCGCGAGGAGCACCTCGCCGCCCTGTGGGACGCCTACACGGCCGTGGGAATCGGCGGTCGGACGGTCGTCGTCCACGTCCACGGCCTGTCCGGCATGGGCAAGACGGCGCTCGTGCACCGCTTCTTCGCGGCCATCGGCGAGCAGCGGGGCGCCATCGTCCTCAGCGGGCGGTGCTACGAGCGCGAATCCGTCCCCTACAAGGCATTCGATCCGCTCATCGACGCGCTCGCCCGCTACCTGCAAACCCTGCCCCTGGCCGAGGCTCAGGCGCTGGCACCCCAGCACCTCCCCGAGCTGCTGCGCATCTTTCCCGTGCTGCGCCAGGTGGAGGCCTTCTCTCGCGTGGAGCCCAGCCCCACGGACTCGGGCCGAGATCAACAAGAGCTCCGCCTGCGAGCCTTCCGCGGATTCAAGGAGCTGTTGGCGCGCCTGGCCCAGAACAACCGGGTGGTCCTCCACATCGATGATCTCCAGTGGGGTGATCAGGACAGCATCATCGCGTTGGGCGAGTTGATCGATCCGCCGGACGCTCCGCGGCTGCTGCTGCTGTGCGGCTACCGCACGGGGGAAGGGGAGGCCGCGGGATTGCTCGTGGCGCACCGTGCACGCGGCGCCGTGTTGGAGAACCCGCTCGATGTGCGCGAGGTGGTCCTCGGTCCCCTCACGGAGGAGCAATCGCGTCAGCTCGCGGCCACCTTGCTTCAGGTGGACGTGACGGATCCCCGAGTTCACGCCATCGCCCGGGAGGCGCACGGGAGCCCCTTCTTCGTCGAGGAACTGGTTCAGTACACGCGCTCGCGGGGCGCACAGGGGCCAGAGCTGGCCTCGGTGTCGCTGGATCAGGTGGTGCTGAGCCGGGTGGCGCAACTGCCCGAGCACGTGCGCCGCCTCCTGGAGTTGGTGGCCGTGGCGGGCAGGCCGGTGGAGCAGGGGCTCGTGTCGGACGCGGCCGGGATTCAAACGGACCCGCAGGCCCCATGGACCCTCCTGCGCTCCACCAACCTGGTTCGCACCCGGGGGGCGCGGGCGGAGGATCTGGTGGAGTGCTATCACGATCGGATCCGTGAGAGCGTTTCCAACCACCTGCCGGCGCTGGTGCTCACGGGGCACCACCTGAAGCTCGCCACGCTCCTGGAGAACAGGGGAGGGGCGGAGCCGGAGATCCTGGCGCTGCACTTCCGGGGCGCCGGTGTACGCGAGAAGGCCGGGCGCTACGCGGCCATGGCTGGCGATCGCGCCGCGAGTGCGCTCGCGTTCGAGCGCGCCGCTCAACTGTACCGGGACGCGCTGGAGTGCCTGCCCGGGGAAGCGGCGTTGGTGGAGAAGCGGGCGGACGCGCTCGTCAACGCGGGCCGGTGCGCGGAGGCCGCGCCGCTGTATCTCGATGCGGCGCGGAATGCTCGACCCGAGGAGGCGCTCGAGTTGCGCCGACGCGCCGCCGAGCAGTACCTGATCAGCGGGTGCATGCGGGAGGGGACCGAGGTCCTCAGGCCGCTGGTGATCGAGCTGGGGCTGCCGTACCCGGCGACGATCCAGGAGGCGTTGCAGGGAATCATCGAGCACTCCATCCAGTTGCAGGGCGGAGGTTATCGGCTCAAGGAGCAGCCGGACGGAGCGGGCTCGCCGTCGTTGCTGCGCCAGGCGGATGTGGCCTGGAGCGCGTCCAAGGGCCTGGGCTCGGTGGACATCCTGCGAGGGGGCTACTACAGCACTCGCAGTACGCTGCTCTCCGCCCAGGCGGGAGACGCCCGGCGCACCGCGCGCGGGTTGGCCATTCTCGGGCTGGTCACCGTGGCGCGCGCCACGCCCGCGGATGTCGAGGCGGGCAACCACATGTTCGCCGAGGGCGAGCGCCTTCTGCGCGCTTTGGGCGACGAGCCGTATCTGACGGGTTTGTACAAGGTGACGCGTGGCACGGCGGAGATGTCGCTGGGTCACTGGCGTGTCGCGGAGCGCCTGCTCACGGAGGGCGACGAGCTCTTGCAGGAGCGCTGCGCGGGCATCGCGTGGGAGCTCAGCCAGGCACGCATGTGCGTCGTCTACTCGCTCTCCCAGCTGGGATTGCTCCGGGAGGCGGCGAGCCGGGGGAATCGCTGGCTGAGGAGCGCCGAGGAGACGGGGGATCTGTTCGGCGGGGTCTCGCTGGAGATCCACACGAGCGATGCCTTGCTGGCGGCGGATCAGCCGGAGGCCGCGCTCGAGCAGCTCCGGCGAGCGCTCTCCAAGTGGTCCTCGGAGTTGTTCACGCCCCAGAACCTGTATGGGGTCGTGGATTCGGCGAAGTGCGAGCTGTACAAGGGAGATGCCGCCGCGGCCTGGAAGGTCCTGGATGGCGCGTGGGAGACGGCGCTCGCCGCCAATGCCATGGGCTGGCAGTTCACCCGCGTGCAGGGACTGCACTTCCACGCGGGAGCCGCGCTGGCGCTGGCGTGTCAGCGGCCCTCGGAGCGGGAGCGGATGCTGGCGAGCGTCTCCCAGGATACGCAGCAGTTGCGGCAGGAGGGCCGGCACTACTCACGCGCGTCGGCCGCGCTCCTCCAGGCCGGCGTGGCCATGACGCGGGGACAGCCCGAGGAGGCGCTCCGTGAGCTGGAGGCGGCGATCGCGGGCTTCACCGAGGCGGACATGGCGCTCCATGTCGCTTGCGCGTGCTGGCACAAGGGGCGGTTGCTCGGCGGAGACGAGGGGCGGGCGCTCGTCGCCGAGGCGGAGGCCGTGATGCATGAGCAGGGCATCCGCCACGCCGAGCGCTGGGTGGACGTGTTCGCACCCGGCTTCTCCATGCGATGAGGGAAGAGCCCACGGCTCCGCTGCATGCCCGGGTGGCGCGACTCGCCTCCAGGGTGGCCCCGGCGGGTGCCGTGCCGGGGTGGGAGCGTGAACTCGCGCTCTGGTTGGAGGAGGCCTCGCGGGCCGAGGGCGAGGCCGTCATGGCCTGGAACGCCAGCCCGGAAGAGGCCGCGCTGGGACCGCTCCTCGTCGCCGCTGGTGCGGCCCTCACGCGCCAGCTCGCGCACGTGGACGTGAGAATGCTCCCTTCCGCGCATGGGGCGCTCGTGGGGCTCCTCTCCCGCCGTCTCGTGGCCGCGTGCGCCCAGGTGCTGGCGTACGAGCGCCGGGCCATCGAGGCCGTGTCCGGTGGCCCCGCTCCGCTCGATGCGAGCACGATGGGGTGGCTGCAGCGGCTGGAGGCGTACCCCGTCCTCGCCGCTCTTCTGACACGGCGCATGTTGGATTGGCGGGTGCATGTCGGCGAGATGCTGTCGCGGCTCGCCGTGGATTCGGAGCTGCTGGGGAGGACGCTCTTCCACGGTGCTCCCGTGCCGGTGCTCGCTGGCGTCCTTGGAGATCTCGGCGACCTGCACGGTGGCCGTTCGGTGGCGGTCCTCCAGTTCGAGGGAGGGCTTCGCGCCGTCTACAAGCCGAAGGATCTGCGCATCACGCGCGGGGTCCAGGAGTTCTGCGCCTTCCTGAACGAGCGGGGGCTGCCCCTGTCCTTGCACGTCCGCGAGGTCCTCTGCCGTGAAGGCTACACGTGGGAGGAGTTCGTTCCGGCGGGGCCCTGTGAGAGCGCCGCCGCGGCCGGGCGGTTCTATTTCCGTATGGGAATGCTCGTGCGCCTGCTGCAACTGTTGGAGGGGCGGGACTTCTGGCTCGACAACGTGGTGGCGGCGGGGGAGTTCCCGGTGCTCGTGGACCTGGAGATGGTGCTTCAACCCCGCCGGCGCATGTCCGCGGAGCCGCTGGCCTCGAGGTTGGCGGAGGAGCGCCTCCACGAGTCGGTGGCCCTGCTCGGCATCCTCGCCGCGCCTCTGGCCATTGCTCCGGGTGTCCCCGCGGAGGATGTCGGGGCGCTGGCGACGCCACGCGTTTTCATGAGCCCGTTACGGCGGGGCCACGCCCGCTGGACGCACGATGCGCATGCTCCGATGCTGGCGGGTGAGCCCGTGAGGGCCGTGGAGCACCTCGAGGCCCTCCTGGATGGGTACCGGGCGATGCACGCCCGGTTGTTCGCGAGCCGCCACGAGTTGCTCGAGGCCGGAAGTCCGCTCGCGCGGATGGCCGGGCCGCCCGTCCGGTACATCCACCGGGATACCTGGTCGTGTCACCGGCTCATCCAGGCCGGGTTGGCACCGGCGCTGCTGAGCCAGCAGGAGCGCCGCGAGGAGGCCTTCTCCAGTCTGCTCCGCGCGGCCCGTGCCCACCCGGAGGCGGAGGCGGAAGGCCGGGTGGTGCGGGCGGAGGTGGACGCCATGCGCTGGCTGGACGTGCCCTACTTCCTCTGTCATGCCGATAGCGATGCGCTGCTGGGCGCCGACGGGCAGTTGCTCCAGGCGGGCTTCTTCGAAGGCGATGCGTTCTCTCGTCTGCGGCGGCGCATCCGGGAACTGGATGTGTTTCCGCTCGGGCGGCATGAGGACTTGCTGCGCTCGACGCTCGCGACCGGACGGCATGCCCTGGCTCCTTTGGATCCGGTCCGGGCCGAAGAGGAGTCCTCCCCGGATTGGCTGGCGGAGGCCATCGGCGTCGGGGACACCCTGCTGGGTGAGGCGATCTCCGCGGGGGGCGCGTTGGCCTGGTTGGGAATGACATACCAGCCGCTCCACGATCTCTGGCAGTTGGATGTCCTGCCCGCGGACCTGCTGACGGGCTCGGCGGGAATCGCCCTCGTGCTCGCGAACCTCTACAGGGTGAGTGGCCTCGAGCGTTTCCGGGCCGCGGCACTTGGAGCGCTCGAGCCGGTGCGGTGGGCCGTTGCACATGCCGGCTCCTCCACCGCGCCTCTCATCGAGACCGGTGCGTTCCGTGGCCTTGGAGCACAGCTCCATGCGCTGCACCAATGCGGCATCGTCCTGGAGGCGCCGGAGCTTCAGGCGTTGGCGAGGACTCGTCTCGCCGCGCTTCCGCTGGAGGCACTCCTCGCGAGGACCTCTCTCGACGTGGTGTCGGGCATGACGGGCTTGCTGCTGGTCCTGCTCGCCTCCGATGAACTCGGGGCCGCTCGGCTCGTGGTCGAGGTGCTGGAGCAGCGGCTCGCGACGGGCGCCGTGCCTCCGCCGTGGCCGGGCTCTGGCACCTTGGACGGACTGCCTCCCCTGGCCGAAGGCCTGGAGCTGTGTGCCGGACGTGTGGAGAAGCGGCTCGGCTCGGCGCCGCGGTGGCGGCGCTTCGCGCCACGGGAGCGTGACACCCTCGGCGCCCTGCTGACCCGGCTCGCCATGGCGCGCGAACAAGGACAACCCGGCGGCTCGCTCCGTCCTCGAGTGCTGCGCGCGCTCGAGGAGGCTCACGCCGCGTCCTCGGTGGCCGTCCAGCTGGATGCCATCGAGCTCGCCCTGGACGCGGCCCAGACGTGGGAGGACGCCGCGCTCACCTCACGCGCACGGCGATTCGGGGCCGCACTGCTCGCGAGGCGCCGTCTCCGCGGGCGCTGGTTCCCCGAGCGCCTCGAGGCGGATGTGCATCAGCTCTCGGCCATCTGGGGGCTGTCCGCCGTGGCGCACGCCTTCCTGCGCCTGCACGAGCCTCGGGTGCCCTCGCCGCGGCTGCTCGCGCCGCCTTGAGTCAGCTCCCCGTGTTCGCGTGCTTCCGTGTGCCGGCGAGAGGCCAGGCGCCGAGGGCCTCCGCCAGTGCATCCCCGATGGGCGTTCCGAGGCCGGTGCAAGCATTCCAGGGAGTCTTGCTGGAGGCCGAGTAGCCACCGGTGCTCCCTTGAGTGACCGGCCGGATGACCTTCAGCTTCTTCGTCACGCAGAGCGAGTAGAGCAGGGGGTTGAGCCAGCCCACGCGCACATCCGGACCGTGATTGAGGGCCAGCCCCTGGTTGATGAGCAGCACGAGGGCCGCCCACATGGGCGCCGCCGCGCTCGTTCCACCGCCGACGGCGGGTTGGCCATCGAAGAAGATCTGGTAGCCCGTCAGCATGTCCGCGTTCGCCGCGACGTCGGGCGTGCCGCGGCCCGCGTAGCTGCTGGTCTCGGCGAGGGTGAACTTGTTCCACCGCCGGGTGATGGTGGGTCGCACCTGCGCGTTTCGCTGGTAGTTGGGGAGCGGGAACATCTTGCTGATGCCTCCACCGCTCGCCATGGAGAAGTGGATGGCGTCACACTGCTCCTCGTCGGCGCTCCAGAGCGTGTGCTCGTGGAGCCTGTTCCAGACCACTTCCTCCAGGATGTGGCCCTGACTCGCATGCAGGGTCGTTCCACCACAGCCCAGCACATAGGGGCTGGTGGCGGCGAAGTTGGCCGCGGGCGTCATGCAGGGGTTGCCTTGCTGGATGACGGGCGTCACCGAGCCATAGTCACCGGAGGAGGCGCAGATGGTGATTCCCTGGAGGGCCGCCAGCCGGAACAGCTCGTCGAAGATCTCGGCCTCCTCGGGGGTGGGCCCCCGGCCATCCACCTCGGGGAAGGACCAGCTCACCGACAGCACGGACGGCCTGTGTTTGGAGTCGAAGATGGCGCACTGGAGGATGTCGAAGTACTCCCGGAACCCCGCGCCCCGCGCATGGTAGACGGCGATGTCCGCCTGGGGGCAGAGCGCCGCCGCGATCTGGATGTCCTGGGTCACTTCCGCGTTGGGCAGCCAGGAGTCGTCGGGTGTGTCCTCGCCGATCTTGATGATCCTCGGCATCTCGACCCCAAGCGCCATGAAGTATGCCTTCATGTCCTGGTCGGAGTAGCTCCCCTCCAGCGCGATGATGCCCAGGCACTGTCCATCGCCAGTCAAGGGGGGGTACTGGTAGAGTTTGGCGACCTCGGACGGCGTATAGGAAATGGGCTGGAGCGGATCGGGGGCCCACTCCATGGAATCGAGGGCGGCCTCCATTTCCAAAGGCGCGGCGGTCTTCTTGGTGTGCGGCGGGGCCCTGTAGTGGAAGGACGGACGTGTGATGAGCCGGTCATCCAGTCCGAGGATCCACCGCACGCATTCACTGACGTCCGCGGAAACATGAAAGGTGAAGAACCCCCGCGCATCTTCCGTGACATGGAACGCGGCCCGAAGGGCTTCCACGTTGCCGGATACCTTGACGAAAGCGCCTCGACAACTGCACTCCAGGACCTTGAGCCCGGCGGCGACCGCGTAGCCCATGACCCGGAGGATGTCCTCGTGCGTGGCTCCGTACTCCGTCACGATGTCCTCCTGGGAGAGGTACTTTCGTTGCGCCGGGAGGGTGTGCTCCATCTCGACGAGGGCGGGCACCTGGTTGCGGCGGCGGAGGATGAACGTCACCGTGATGGGCGGGGTGTCTTGCGCGTCAGGCGAAGGGCGGACGGCGAGGCGCTCCTGGCTCAGACCCACTGCCTCTTTCGTGGACCGTGGACCGGTAGGACGGAGCTTCGAGGAAAGAGCGAGCTTGTGTTGAGGGCCGATGACAGCCCGGGTCCGCGATGCGTGAGGTGCCATGCTCGCGAGCATATGCGAACTTCGCACCGTGTCGCCGGACGGCGCCGGAGCTGAACAAGTCAACCCTTCCTTCCGAGGATGCCCGGCGGGGAAGTAGGCCAGGGGCGGGGTTGCGCTATGGTCGCGAGGCGTGTCCTCCGCCTCTGTCCGCCCATGAACGTCGTCTTCATCTCGCCCCGCTTTCCGTCCCGGTTCTTCCACTTCGGTGGCCACGAGGTGAGGCGTTGCTTCACCGCGCAAGGCGTTGGCCTGGCGTTCCTCGCACTGGCCTGGCTCCTGCTTCTGCCCGCGCAGGTGGCCGCGTCCTCCAGGGCGGACATGCCGGGGACAGTGCCCTCTTGTGCGGGACAGGTCCTCCCTCCAGGCTGGCCCGACTTCTCCTCTGATGACCGTCAGGAGTTGCTGGCGCCCTTCCTCGCCTGCTCCTCCCCCGCCGACTTCCTCGCCTTGCAGCAGCGCGTGGACATGCCCCGGCTGGTGATGCGGCTGGACGATTGGCGCGCCGTACGGCTCGGCTCGTTGGGGCCAGTGCGCGAGGAGGCCGCCGGACTGCTCAACCGCAAGCGCACCTCCTTCCTGCTCCAGTCTCCCGAGCGCTATGGCGCGGCCAATGCCGAGGTTCTCGCCCACTTCGTCCTCGACTCGTCCCATGACGACGACTTGCGCGACATCCTCTCCCTGCTGGCTCGGGACAAGCGGCTCCAGGAAGTGCTGGAGCTGTTGCCCTCGCTGGGCCCGGCGCTGGAGGAGAGGGAAATCAAGCCTTCGGCCCACGCGGAGCGGGACTTCCAATGGAGCGACGTGGGCCGAGGCCTGGCCCGCGCGGGCAAGGATGCGCTGTCCACCATTCCCCTGGTGGACGGAGCCCAGTCGCGGCTCATGGAACTCTCCACGATTCGGGCCCAGTTGCCGCCGCCCTATCAAGAGGCGCTCGACGTGGTGGAGAGCGAGCAGCTCGCGCGGCGGTTCTCGAAGGGCCACCTGGCGGTGGGTTTGCTGGACCACATGACCTTCGGTGTTCCGCTGGGCTTCTACAGCCTGGTGGCCGGAACGGGTCACGGCGTGTATGTGCTGGGGCAGGGCCGTTACGAGCAGGCCGTGCGTGAGTTGACGCCCGCGGTCCTGCTGGTGACCGTGTACGCGGGGGGAAAGGGGGCGCGCTTCCTGTCCGAGGCCCGGGGGAGTGCGGGGGTTGGGACGCGGGTGCCGAGCGGGTTGGAAGTGATGGAGTCACGCGTCAAGGGCTTCCAGGAACTGGCGCGGCAGTGGAAGGCCAGACTGGGTGTGGACGGCCTGCGAGAGTTGGCTCGGGACATTCAGGCCAGCCGGGAGGCGGGCCGCTTCGTGGCCGTGGGGGGAGTGGACGCCGCCCTGGCCCTTCGCGAGGCCCGGGGCGATGTGGCCAGGGCCCAGGCGATGATGTCCAAGGCCAGACCCGAGAGCACTGTCTCCTCGGCGGTGGAGAGTGGTGCGGCGGAAAGGGCAGGGGAAGGGGCCCGCGTGGTGGGCGAATCTTCACGCCCTGGACTGAAGACAGTCAGTGCCGCGGAGCACTCCGGAAGTTTGACCTCGCTGGTGGACCACGAGGCTGGCCTCACGCAGCAGGTGGTGGAGGCCAAGCTCGCGGCGGCTGAGCTTGAATCCACGAGCCAGCGCCTGACAGTGGACGTGGCGGTGCTGGAGAGGCAGCGCCCCACCCTCGATGCTCCGCCGCCTGGGGCCCAGGACAATCCGCGCTGGCGCGAGTATGTCGCCTACTACGAGCGACGGATGGGGGAACTCAAGGAGGGCAACACGGTCAAGGGGCCGCTGCGCTGGGCTGCCTATGAGACGATGTGGAATGGATTCACCCGGGGACTGGTTTTCGAGCGGTTCATGGTGAAGTTGCTGAGGGCCGACGCGAAGCTGCCTCGGACACAGCGCCGATTCCTCGGGGACTTCGACAAGCCTCGGATCGAAAGTTACGTGGGTGTGAGAAAGCCAGGCACCGGCCTGCGCTACGCGGACGTACTGATTGTCGAAGAAGGTGAACTCGCCGGGCGGCCACGTCGTGTCGAGACGTTGAGCTTCAAGAGCCGAAATCTTTCAGGGCTGGAGCGGGATGCCCTGGCGGCGCAGATGACTGTGGATGCGAAGGAGGCTCTGCGAAAATACGGCGAGACCCTGGACATCCGCCGAGACTCCCTCCAGCCTCTTTTCCGCGAGGGCAGTGAGGTGCCAGTTCAACGGGTTCGCCTCATCTACGAGGGTGGCGACCTCAGGCCCAAGGCGGTGGGCGTGTTGAATGCAGCGGTGGAAGCGACACGGAAAGTCGTTCCGGGCGTGGAGGTGTCCTTGCAATGAAAGTGCTGGAATTTCATGGCGTGAAGCCGGAGGATAGCCTCGACCTCACTTTTGAAGCTGCCTTCGCTCGGCAGACAGAGTTGCAACGCGAGTTACGTCCCTTTCTCCAAACGTTGGAAGAGTACGCTGGCGAGTGGATGCCGGATGTCGTCAATGGCAAGCGGCGACGCAAATATACCACTGCTGCCGTTTGGAAGGCCTTGGAGGAGCGGGGCTACGAAAGATACACATTTTGTGGCTTCTATCGCACAAAGTGGCCCGCGTTGGACATGTTTCTCGGGATCAATTTGCCGCCTCTCCCTCCCATGCTGGACATCATGGTCAGTGTAAAACCACTCTCCTTCTTCTCGGAGGTGGAGCGCTGTCACCAATTCGTGGAGATGGTGCGCGCCTGGGCTTCTCACTACGTGGTTACTCATGCCGCGGCCCACAGCTCCGATGACAAGGAATTGACGGCCGCTCCCAATTTCGGCCGTGACGACGAGACTCGACGCAGGGACGGGTTCGACAAGATCTACGAGGTGTTCTGGCTCAACGTCTTCGGTCCGAAACTGGTGGAGACCGTCGGTCGCGAGCGCGTTCTGTCCACGCCCGCCCACCGGGTGGAGGAACTCCCCAACGGCTCCATCCTCCTGGTGACATGGCCCACGGTGACCGACTTCGCCAGCCCCGAGGCACGGCTCGCCCAGGCCCGTGCCCACGTCCACCTCCGGCCCGACCTGGATTTCGACACCGTGCTGCGCACCCTCCAGGAGCGCAGCGCCATGCTCGCTCCCGTGGAGCCCCGCTTCGACCCCGACATGGCGCCGCTGCTTTCCCTCGTGGTGGACCGCGCCGCCAGCCACGAGCGCCAGCGGAGAATCGCCGAGTTCAACGCCTGGCGCCCGCCCGAGCCCGAGGAGTGGCGCCCCGTCGACTCCGCCCTACCCTCGGACGTGGAGGACCCGGAAGCAGCTCGCGAGCACTACGACACCCTCGCCGAGCACCTCGTGGCCCTGCTGCACACCGAGGTCCCCTCCGTCTTCAAGGAGACGCCCGAGTCGCTCACGGAGGTCGACTTCTACTTCTGGCGCGAGGAGTTCCCGAAGAGCCGTCTGCCGGAAGCCATCGAGCAATACGCGATACCCGCCATTGGCGCGTACCTCGGCCAGGTGCTGGTACGCCACCTGGGAGGGAGGTGGATACCGCGCGAGAAGCTCGAGGAGGCCCAGGTGCTCGTGGGCAACCGCGTGTGGTTTCCCTTCGTCCGGGCACGCCACTACATGGGCTCGAGACAGGCGCTGCTGGACTACTCCCTCACCTGGCTCTACCGCGTCGCCGAACGGCACCGGAGCTGAAGTAGTCAACCTTTCACCCCCAAGCTGCCCCGCGGGGAAGTAGGCCGGGGGCGGGGTTGCGCTATGGTCGCGGGGCGCGTCCTCCGCCCCTGCCCGCCCATGAACGTCGTCTTCATTTCGCCCCACTTCCCGCCCCAGTTCTTCCACTTCGTCACCGCCCTGCGCGAGCGCGGCGTCAACGTGCTGGGGCTCGGCGACACCCCCCAGGAGACCCTCCGCCCCGAGCTGCGCAAGGCCCTCTCCGAGTACTTCTTCGTCCCCAACCTCCACGACCCCAACGCCGTCCTGCGCGCCATCGCCTACTTCACCTGGCGCCATGGCCGCATCGATCGCATCGACTCGCTCAACGAGACGTGGCTCGGCATCGAGGCCCAACTGCGCGAGGACTTCAATGTCCCCGGCCTGCGTCCCGCCGACATCGACCGGCTGCGCAGCAAGCTCGGCATGCATGATGTCTTCAAGCAGGCCGGCGTGCCCCACCCGAGCTGCATCCGCGTGCGCGACGCGGCCGGGGTGAAGGCCTTCGCCCGCGACGTCGGCTATCCGCTCGTCCTCAAGCCCGACGTGGGCGTCGGCGCCGCCCGCACCTTCAAGGTGAACTCCGACGCGGACGTCGACCACGCCTTCTCCGGCTCCGCCCTCACCGGCTACGTCGCCCAGGCCTTCGTGCGCGGCGCCATCGTCACCTATGACGGACTCGTGGACCGCGACGGCGAAATCATCTTCCGCCTCAGCCACGAATACAGCGATGGCGTCATGGAGGTGGTGCTCGAGCAGCGCGACATCTCCTTCTGGAGCCTCCGGGACATCCCCCCCGCGCTCGAGGCGCTCGGCCGCCGCGCCGTGCAGGCGCTCGGATTGCGCGAGCGCTGGTTCCACCTGGAGTTCTTCCGCCTGTCCGATGGCGGCTTCGTCGTCCTGGAGGCCAACCTGCGTCCCCCCGGCGCCTTCATGACGGACATGATGAACTACGCGTGCGAGATCGACGTGTACCGGCTCTGGGCCCGGCTGCTCACCGGCGACGACGTGCGGGGCTTCTCCTATTCGCCCCGCTACCATGTCTGTCACAGCTCCCGGCGCGCCATGCGTCAATACCGTCACTCGCACGCGGAGCTGGTGTCCCGGTTGGGGGGCTCGCTCCTGATGCATCAGGAGATGCCCGCCGTCTTTCACGCCGCCATGGGCAACGAGATGTACCTCACCCGCCACGAGGACCTGGACGCGGTGCGCGCGGCGGTGCGCCTGGTGCAGGCCACCATCTGAGCGGGCACCCGGGTGGTGCTCAGCTCAGCAGCCACTGCATCGCGTCGGGCAGGCGCCGCTGCCAGTCCTTCTCGTGGTGGATGCCGTTCTCGTCCAACACCAGCCGCAGCTCGTGGTCCGCGTACCCGAGCCGCTTGAGGTGGAGGTAGAAGTCGCGCGTGGCCTCGCCGTAGGGCAGGGGCGTGCCCGCGGGGTTGATCCACTCGTGGGTGCCGGCGTCCAGGTAGATGCGCGTCCAGCGGTGGGTGTGGGCCGTCCAGTGCTGGAAGAGCCGGTAGTCGTTCCACATCACCGAGGGCGACAGCGCCCCGATGCGGCCGAACACATCCGGGTAGCGCATGCCCAGATAGAGGGAAATCAGCCCGCCCAGGGACGAGCCCATGACGGCCGTCCACTCGGGCTGGTGGCGCACGCGGTAGGTGCCATCGATATAGGGCTTGAGCGACTCGACGAGGAAGCGCGCGTAGGCATCACCCCGGCTCCAGGGCGAGTACTCGTCCAGGCGCCCCATGCCCGAGTCGATGCCCACGATGAGCCAGGGCTCCAGGCGCTGCTCGTGCACCAGTTGCTCCAGGGCCGTGTTGGCGCACCAGGTGTCGAAGCGCGCCGATTCCGGGTGCGCGAAGACGTTCTGCCCGTCCTGCATGTAGAGCACGGGATAGCGGTGGGCAGAACCCTGGTCGTAACCATCCGGCGTGTAGATGCGCACCGTTCGGGAGAAGCCCTCCGACGGAGAGTAGAAGTCGCGAATGATGTGGACGTGACCCATGGGGCGAGGGCACCAGTGAAAAGGGGGACATTCACGATAGATGGGTCGAACTCCGCGTCAAACACTTCCGGTCGAGTCGTCAAGTCTCCGTGCGGCAAATGAACGGCACCCGACGCAAGGCCCGGGGAAGACGCCCGGTTGCCCGGCATCCGATCATTCGGAGGGTGGGAATTGCCCGGGGCGCGAAGGGCCGCCACCTTAGCGCCATGCTCATGCACGGACACACCAAGGGCGGGAAGTTGAAGCTCGGGCTCAAGCTCGTGGCCCCGCTCTGCATCTCCGTTGGTCTGCTCGTCGCCCTCCGGATCGTAGGGCCCCAGTACCTTGATCAACAGCACCTGTCCGGGGTGTTGCGGCCCCTGGGACATTGGGCCCCCCTGGTATTCGTGCTCCTGCTGGGCGCGCGCCCGGTGACACTGTTGCCTGGACAACTCTTCGCGGCGGTGGGCGGCATCCTCTTCGGCACGCTCATGGGGACCGTCTACGCGCTCGTGGGCAGCCTGCTGGCCACCGCCCTCATCCATCTGTTGTCGAGCCGCTTTGGCCGGGGGCCCATGAAGCGGCTGGCGGGGCACCGGCACGATGGCATCGAACGCGCGGCCCGCAAACATGGCTTCCAGGTGGGCTTCCTCGCCTGCATCAACTCGATCATCCCCGCGGACGTGATGCTGGCCGCCGCGTCCGCCGCCGGGGCCCGGTTCTGGCCGCTGGCGTTGGGCGCCGTGGTGGGCAGTGTGCCGGGTACCCTGCTGACCACGTCCTTCGGCAGCTCGTTGAGCCAGGGCAAGACGTGGACGACGGTGGCCTCGGTGGGCGGCCTGCTGGTGAGCCTGACGTTGGGCATCATCCTGGGGCGGCGGCTGGCCCGGGAGCTGACCACGAAGGGCGAGGCCGAGCCTTCCGCCCAGGAGGCGGCGAGAGCCCCTTCGCGTCGCCCGGTGCTGAGCAGCGAGCTGTCACGAGGCGTGGGCGCCTGAGCCGGTAGTCGCTCCGCCTCCCGCGTCCGCGGGCTGGACGGGATGACGTCGCGCGGGACACCTCGGAGGTGGGGTCGCCGAGGTGTCCTCGCTGGTCTCCTTCGTGCAGAGCGCCGCCCGCGTGCGACGTGTCCACTTCCTGCTCCTGGTGACGACGTGGTGTTCCCTCCTTCCCCAACGCGCTTCCGCCGAGACGTACGCGGACGCGCGTCCCATCGAGGACGAAGCGGCGCTGCGCGCGCTGAATGAGGAGGGGGTCCTCGCGGACGAGGACTTCGAGGCGCTGCGCGAGCTGCTGCGCACGGGGGTCGATCTCCGCACGGCCTCGCGCGAGGTGTTGTTCGCCCTGCCTGGAATGACGTGGGCGCAGGTGGATGCGCTGCTCGCGTACCGGGAGGGCGGGGGCACCATGGAGGGAGCGGCGCTCGTGGAGGCGGGACTCCTGACGCCCGCGCGGCTGCGCCAGCTCCGGGCCTTTCTCGTGGAGCCGGAGCGGGGTGCGCGGGAGGTCTCCGGGCGGGTGCGTCTGGTGGGAGCCCATGGCGCGGCGGATGCGTGGGTGCCGCCGCTGTTGCTCCTCGCCCGGGTGGACGGACCCTGGGGCCTGCGCGCGGGAGGGGGTGTCTCGCTCACGCGCAGACACCTGGAGGGCGTGCGCTACGACTCGAAGCGCCGGGCCCTGGTGGCGGAGTTGCCCTCGGTGGGGATGCGACTGCCGAAGCTGTATGCGCGGTGGGAGGGCGCGCACGCCTCGGTGCTGGTGGGAACGTACCGGCTGGGTTTCGGCCAGCGCCTCACGCTGGACACCACGGGCCGCCCGGCACCCGATGGCTTCGTGCCCGATGAGGACTTCGTTGCTCCCGGTGCGCCCGAGCGGCGGTGTGTGTTGACGGGGCCGGGGGCCTGCGAGGCGGAGGAGTTCCAGGGGCGCGTCACGCCGGATTTCGGCTGGACGGAGGGCTTCCGGGGCGCGGTGGGCCATGTTCAGGGGCGGGTGGAGGACGTGACGCTGTCGTTCACGGGCTTCGGTTCCTACCAGTCGCGAGGCCTCTCCCAATACGAGCTATTCGAGCCGAGGACGTGTCCGTCCACGAAGGACGCGCGCGCGTGCAAGGCCCCGGACGTGTGGGCCTCACTGCCCGGGATGAAGACGTCCAGCACCGCGCGCTTCGTCTCGCGCACGCTGCCGGATGTCTTTCATGAGCTGGCGGGAGGAGGGCATGCCCGCGTGGGGTTCTCGCCGCGAGCACACGTGGGCGTGACGGGGTGGGGCGCCTGGCCGCGATGGGCGGTGACGGGGCTGTCGCCCGACTTCCGCGAGCAGGCCCGCTATCCCGGGGGAGGCGCCTACGGCGCGCTGGGCGTGGATGCCGCCTGGGGCACGGGGCCGGTGAACCTCTTCCTCGAGGGCGCTCGGAGCTTCTCGGGCCCCGGGGGAGCGGGTGGGGTTGGGGTGCTCCAGCGCACGGTGCTCGGGGAGCGCTCCCGGGAGTTGGAGGTGTCCCTGCGCTACTACGGGCGGGACTTCGACAATCCCTACGGCCGTGCCCTCTCCAGCCCCGACGAGTGGCGAGGACTGCGCGCGAGCAACGAGATGGGGGCCCGGCTGCGCTCCCTCTTCTCGACGGCGGATGACGCGTGGCGGCTGGTGGGTCAGTGGGACGTGTGGACGCGACCGCCTGGAGGGAGCACTCCCGAGCCGGTGCATCACGGGGGCTCGGTCCGCGTGGACTTCCAGGGCGTGCCGGAGCTGCGGCCCTCGGTGTGGGTGGAGCACCAGAACAAGGCGCTGGGCCGCGATGGCCCCGGGCTGTGCTTCGAGGGCGACGAGGGGACATCACCGGACGGTGAGCCGATACCTTGCGCGGGGGAGCGCTCCCGGATCGCGGGCCGGGTGCGGTTCGCGCCCGTCGAGGAGTGGGCCCTGGCGGCGCAGTACCAGCACACCTGGATGGGCAGTCGCCAACGCCCCGAGGGCGTGCGCCAGGATGGGCAGGCGCTGGTGGACGTGAGTGTGCGTCCCGTGTCCTCGCTGCGACTGCATGGACGCGTGAGCTGGCGGGACGAGGATCTCGCCGAGGCGACGCGGCTGTCCCAGACCCTGCGCACGTCACTGGAGGTGGCCTGGGCGCTGCTGTCCGGGTGGAGCACGCGCGTCCGATACGAGGTGGTCCTGGACCTGAAGTCGCCCGTGGGCGCGGTCACTCCTCCCGAGTCTCCGTGGCACGTCGTCCGCTTGGACATGGAGGGCAGCTTCTGATGACGCCCCTGGAGCCGAGGAAGTGTGCCCCGCGCGGGACGTGGGTCCTCGCGGCCCTGATGCTCGTGGGAGGAGCGTGTGAGGAGCCCTCGCGGAGCGAGGAGCCCGCGTGCGAGGGCTGGCGCCCGGGAGACCTCGTCATCACCGAGCTGTTGCCGAATCCCGAGGGGACGGACACCGGGCAGGAGTGGATGGAGCTGTACAACCCCGGGCGCACCGCCGTGGACCTGCGCGGGTTGATGCTCTACTCGGCGCGAGTGGATGGCACCCAGGAGCGGGCGTACCTCTTCGAGGAGTCCGTGCCGGTGGCCGCGAAGGACTACGTGGTGCTCGGGGACGTGCGGGCCGGGGAGCTGCCGGTGCACGTGGACCATTCGTATGGCGATGCCCTGCGCGTGCTGGGCAACGCGGGGGGCGTCGTGGGGTTGAGGTGCGCGGAGGTCGTGGTGGATGAGGTGCGCTATTCCAAGAGCGGCCGGGCCGGGGTGTCGCGTGGCTATGACGGCCGGCGTGTCCCGGATGCCTTCGACAACGACGCGCCGGACGGGTGGTGTGACACGCCAGCGTCCTCGGATGGCGGTGTCCGGGCGAGCCCCGGTGCTCCCAACGCCGCCTGCCCGGAACTGTCTGGCGCGGACGCGGGCGTGTCGACGGGGACGTGTCTGTCCCCACGCACGGGCCTGTCGAGGAGTGTGTCGCGACCCCTTCCCGGGGACCTCGTCCTCACCGAGGTGATGGCCGACCCGAAGGCCGTCGCGGATGCGCAGGGTGAATGGGTGGAGGTGTACGCGCGGCGTGATGTGGACCTCAATGGGGTGACGCTCGCGAACGAGAGTGGTGGCCGGAGCGTGCTCGATGCTCCGCCGAGGTGTCTGGAGATGCGGGCCGGGAGCTACGCCGTGCTCGCGCATGGGGATGAGCCCTCGCTCAATGGGGGCTTGCCTCCGGTGCTGGGCACCTTCGGCTTCGGGTTGAGCAACACCGCGGGACCGCATGCGCTCCGGTTGTCGCTGGAGGGAGCGGTGCTGGCGGAGGCGACGTGGACGGGGGCCGCGGTGCCGGGCGTGTCCAGGCAGTGGGAGGGCACGCGCGAGTGCCTGGCGCCAGAGGGGGCGCGTCATGGCACGGCGGGGGAGCGGGGCACGCCCGGACAGGAGAACCTTCCATGCGCGCCGTGAGCGGACGGTGGAGCCGGCTGGGAGTGCTGGTGTGGGGGCTCGGGGCGTGGAGCGGGTGCGGCTCGGAGTCCGCCTGTGGCCCGGGCGGGGGCGTGGTGTCGCGCGTGGTGGATGGGGACACGGTGGTGCTCCAGAGCGGCGAGCGCGTGCGCTACCTGCTCGTGGACACGCCGGAGAGCACCGGGGGGAAGCACGACTGCTTCGGCGCCGAGTCCCGGGACTTCAACCGCTCGCTCGTCGAGGGACGCGTGGTCCGGCTGACGTACGGGGAGGCCTGCACGGATCGGTATGGGCGGCTGCTCGCCTACGTGAGCGTGGACGGGCGCGAGGTGAACAGCGTGCTCGCCCAGGAGGGCTATGCGTGCGTCCTCTACGTGCCTCCGGCGGGAGGCTCGCGGCGCTCGGAGTTCCAGGCGCTCGAGTCGGCGGCCCGGCGCGCCCGGCGGGGGATGTGGGGCGAGTGCGCCCGGGTCGCGTGCGAGTGAGCGGCGAGACGCATGCCGGCCCGCCCACTCGGCGGACCGTTCGGGTGACCTCGGGTTTTATTTGCCCTCAAACTAGTTTAAGGGGGAGGGGAACGCTGTCGGTGGAAGGGGCGCGGTGGTGGCTCCTTCCCGTGAGGCCCTGTCCTGGGAACCCTGATGCACCGAAACCTCCTCGTCCTCCTGGTGCTGCTGTCGTCTGTGTCCGCGCTCGCGGGCGGGCTCAACGAAGGGCTCGGCGAGCCGCCGCCGGAGGTGGATCGGCAGACGCCCTCGGCCACGGTGACGGGCTTCCTGGAGGCCGCGCATGCCCGGTACATGGCGCTGCTGCCGCACTACCTGTGGTTGTCGCATCTGCCGCCCGAGCAGCAGCGGGCGGAAGGCGAGCGGCTCGGGCGGCGGCTGATGTTCGTGCTGGACCGGGCGATGTGGTTCGACTTCACGCGCATCGGCCAGGAGCCCCTGGGGGACGCGCCCGGGGCGACCAGTGTGTCGCTGGGTCAGATTCCACTGGGCCGGGGCACGCGCGACATCCGGTTGCGCCGGGTGGAGGGGCCGGACGGGGCGCCCCTCTGGGTGTTCAGCGAGGGGACGGTGCGCGCCATCGACGCGCTCTTCGAGGAGCATGGCTCGCCACTGCTCGAGCGCCTGCCGTCGTTCTTCTTCGTGCGCCCGGTCTGGGTGCTGGAGCTGTGGCAGTGGCTGGGGCTCGTGCTGCTCGTGGGCGTGGTGTTGCTGGCGAGCCAGGTGCTGGAGAAGTGGGCGCATTGGCTGGGAGGCCGCGCGGCGCGGCTGACGAAGTCCGGGTGGGATGACCAGATGCTCACGGCGGGCCGGGGGCCGATGCGCTTCGCCCTCGTGGCGCTGCTGGGCGCCGCGGGCTCGCGGCTGTTGCTGTTGCCGCCGCCGGCGCAGAAGGCGGTGGACCTGGGGGCGCGCTCGCTCGCGCTGGTGTCGGCGGCGTGGTTCGTCCTGCGCTTCGTCAAGCTGTCGGCGGGCTTCCTCGAGCAGAAGGTGGTGGAGCAGGCGGGCGAGGACGTGGGCCGCGCGAGGGGGCTGCGCACCCAGCTCGTGGTGATGCGGCGGATCATCGAGGCGGCCACCTACGTCATCGCCGCGTCGTTGCTGCTGTTGCAGTTCGAGGCCGTGCGCAACGTGGGCGTGTCGCTGCTGGCCTCGGCGGGCATCGCCGGCCTGGTGCTGGGCCTCGCGGCGCAGAAGTCCATCTCCACCCTGCTCGCGGGCATCCAGCTGTCCCTCACCCAGCCGGTGCGCATCGGCGACACCGTCATCGTGGAGAACGAGTGGGGATGGATCGAGGAGATCACCCTCACCTATGTCGTGGTGAAGGTGTGGGACTTGCGGCGGCTGGTGGTGCCGATGACGCACTTCCTCGACAAGCCCTTCCAGAACTGGAGCAAGGTGTCGCCGGAGATCCTCGGCACGGCGGAGCTGTACGTGGACTACCGCACGGACGTGGCGGCGGTGCGGGCCGAACTCTCGCGGATACTCCACGACGAGGGCCGCGCGCTGTGGGATGGCAAGGTGCAGGGGTTGCAGGTGACGGGCTTCAGCGAGCGGACGATGACGTTGCGCGCGCTGGTGAGCGCGGCGGACTCGGGCAAGGCGTTCGACTTGCGATGCCTCGTGCGCGAGCGGCTCATCGCCTACCTCCAGCGCCAGCCCGCGGGTCTGCCCGTGGTGCGCGCCGAGGCGCTCTTCCCCGCGGAGGCCGTCGAGTCCCGAACGGCTCCGGTGCTTCCCTCGACCGGAGGCCGGAACGTGGTGGCCCCCGGGGGACGCGCGGAGTAACACACGGCCATGGGCCCCTGCCTGGGGCGCGGAAGGGTGGCGTGTGTTTCAGCTCGAGCAGGTCTCCAAGCGCTTCGGTGACACGTGGGCCCTGCACCCGTTGGATCTGCGGGTGCCCGAGGGGCGCACCACCGTCCTCCTGGGCCCGAGTGGTTGCGGCAAGTCCACCGTGCTGCGGCTGATGAATGGGCTGTTGCGCCCCGACTCGGGACGCGTCCTCTTCCGGGGCGAGCCCCTGCGGGAGGAGGACCTGCTCGTCGTGCGGCGGCGCATCGGCTACGTGCTCCAGGGCGGCGGCCTCTTCCCGCACCTCACCGCCGAGGGCAATGCCACCCTCATGGCGTGCTACCTGAAGTGGCCCCAGGCGCGCGTGCGCGAGCGGTTGGAGGAACTCGTGGCCCTCACGCGCTTTCCCGCCGAGGCGCTCGGCCGCTACCCCGGCCAGCTCTCCGGAGGCCAGCGCCAGCGCGTGAGCCTCATGCGCGCGTTGATGCTCGAGCCGGACGTGCTCCTGCTCGACGAGCCCCTCGGGGCGTTGGATCCGATGATCCGCCATGAGTTGCAGGAGGACCTGCGCGACATCTTCTCCCGGCTCGGCAAGACGGTGGTGCTCGTCACGCATGATCTCGCGGAGGGGGCCTTCCTCGGCGAGCACGCGGTGCTGCTGCGCGAGGGCCGCGTCGTGCAGCAGGGGCCGCTCACCGAGCTGGCGAGTGCGCCGGCGGATCCCTTCGTCACCCGCTTCTTCCAGGCCCAGCGACTGCCGCTCGAGGGCATCTCCCGATGAGGTGGCTCGCCGCGTGGGTGCTGCTGGTGCTGTGCGCGTGCTCGGGGGCCACCGCGGACGGTCCCACGGTGCGCGTGGGCTCCAAGAAGTTCACCGAGTCCGTCATCCTCGGAGACATGGCGACGCAGCTCGCCCGGAGCACCGGCGCGCGGGTCGAGCACCGGCGTGAGCTCGGGGGGACGCAGGTGCTCTGGCAGGCCCTGCGGCGCGGAGACATCGACGTCTACCCCGAGTACACCGGCACGCTGCGCCAGGAGCTGTTCGCCGGCCGTGCCCTGCCCAATGACGAGGCGCTGCGCGAGGCGCTCGCCGCCGAGGGGGTGCGCCTGGGCGTGTCCCTGGGCTTCAACGACACCTATGCGCTCGGCATGAAGGAGGAGGAGGCCGCGCGGCTGAACATCCGCACGCTGTCGGACCTGCGCCAGCACCCGGAGCTGCGTCTGGCCTTCAGCAACGAGTTCATGGACCGCGCCGATGGCTGGCCCTCGCTGCGCGCGCGCTACGCGCTGCCCCAGACGGAGGTGCGCGGGCTCGACCATGACCTGGCGTACCGGGGCCTGGAGAGCGGTGCCCTGCAGGTGACGGACCTGTACTCGACCGACGCGGAGATCGCCTACTACGGCCTGCGTGTGCTGGAGGACGACCTGCACCACTTCCCCGCCTATGACGCCGTGCTGCTGTACCGGGCGGAGCTCGCGGAGCGGGCCCCGCAGGTGGTGGCCGCGCTCGAGCGCTTGGCGGGCCGCGTCTCCGCGTCCGAGATGGTGGCGCTCAACGCGAGCGCGAAGCTCCAGCGGGTGCCCGAGCGCCAGGTGGCGGCCACGTTCCTCGAGCGCGAGCTGGGCCTCGCGGTGACGGTGCGGGGGGAGAGCGTGCTGCTGAATGTCTGGCGGCACACGCGCGAGCACCTGTTCCTCGTGGGCCTGTCGCTGCTCGGGGCCATCGCCGTGGCGGTGCCGCTGGGGGTGCTGGTGGCGCGCCGGCCGAGGCTCGGGCGGGGCGTGCTCGCGCTGGCGGGCATCATCCAGACGGTGCCCTCGCTCGCGCTGCTGGTGTTCATGATTCCGCTGCTGGGCATCGGGGCCCGGCCCGCGATCGTGGCGCTGTTCCTCTACAGCCTCTTGCCCATCATCCGGAACACGGCGGCGGGGCTGTCGGGCATTCCCCCGGAGGTGCGCGAGTCCGCCGAGGCGCTCGGCCTGCCGTCCGGCGCGCGGCTGCGCCTCGTGGAGCTGCCCATGGCCGCCCCGTCCATCCTCGCGGGCATCCAGACGTCGGCGGTCATCAACGTGGGCACCGCCACGCTGGGCGCGCTCATCGGCGCGGGCGGCTACGGCCAACCCATTCTCACCGGCATCCGCTTGGATGACACCGGGCTCATCCTCCAGGGGGCCATTCCCGCCGCGGGGCTGGCGCTGCTCGTCAGCGGGTTGTTCGGGCTCGTCGAGCGGGTGGTGGTGCCCCGGGGACTGCGGCACTAGCGGGCTGCTGAGTCTGTCGACCCGCGGGCGGTTCTCCTCCGGTGATGGCTGCCGCCAGAACGATGCGGGCGCAGGCCTCCGCATCCGACATGGCATTGTGATGTTCGAGAGGAATATTCAGGAACTTGCAGACCTCCGGCAGGGAGGCCTTCTGGAGCGCCCATGTCTGCTTCGCGAGGCGCACGCTGCACGTGAAGTCCAGCGTGGGAGGCTTCAGTCCCGTCGCCAGACAACAGGCATTGAGGACGGAACGGTCGAAGCCCGCGTTGTGGGCCGCCAGGAACTCGGCCCCTTTCAGCAGGGGCTTCAGCCTGGTCCACACGCGATCAAAGGTCGGCGCCCGGGCGACCATGGACCAGGTGATGCCATGGATGTGTGTGAATTTGAAGTCGCTCCGGGGGGGCTGGATGAGGTGGTGTTCCCGGGCGACGATCTTGTTTCCCTCCACCCGGACGAGCGCCACCGCGCATGCGCTGTCCCTGAAGTAGTCAGCGGTCTCGAAGTCGATGGCGACGAAGGTCCGTTGGCGCGAGCGGGGGCTCGGCGGCTTGTCCGTGCTCTTGGAGCGGAGGGGGCTCTTCGTCGCTGTTGGCATTGCCACGCATTTTATAGGACCCAGCAGGTGGGGGGGAAGATGCCCTCCCCGCTGGATATGCCCGGCCCTCGGCGGTAGATGAGGGGCGCGCGGATTCGTAGTAGCATCCGGGGCGGTGGCACCGCTTGGTTCCTGGGTGCCGCCCCCGTGCACATGAGTACCGGATCGAATTCGGGCAGCGACTCCGCGCAGACCGCGGCGCAGGATCTCCAAGAGCGGTTGCGGCTCGCGACGCCGGAGTTCACGACGCGTGGCTTCTTGTTCTCCTCCATGTTGAAGGCGGTCAAGGAGCTGGGCGGGGACGACGAGGTGGTGCGGCGCTGCCTGGAGGCGAGTGGGGAGACGTCCTTCGTGGAGTTCTTCCACTATCCCACCCGTTCGCTCCTGTTGTTGATCTCCACCGCGGCCGAGGCCCTGAGTGGCCGGTATGGAAGTGTCGAGGAGGTGCTGCGGCAGATGGGCGCCAGGGGGGGCGAGAGCTACATGGACACCCCGGTCGGGCGCGCGGTGCTGCAACAGACGGGAACCCGTCCGCAGCGTCTGATGTTCGCGCTGCAGACGCTCTACGAGGGCCTGACGAGTTATGGGAAGCCCGTGCTGTCCTTCCCCCGGCTGGACCAGGGGGTGCTCTCCGTCCAGGCTTCCTTCATGCCGCTCGCGTACCACGAGGGGTCCATCGAGGCGATCTCCCGGCGGATGGGCCTGACGCCCGTGAGCATCCGCGCGCGCTGGACGGGCCCGCTCAGCCTCGACCTGGAGTGCTCCTGGTGACGGCGCGTGCCGTGCCTCGGGCGCCCCAGGAGGAGACGGCTCACGGCTGGGTCGGCTCGGTGATGTTGAAGAAGCTCTTGATGACGTACGGGGTCCGCACGTCCCAGAGGACGACCTGCCCCTGGCGGATGAAGTAGCTGTCCCCCTTCTTGAAGGTGTGGGACTGGCCCGACTCGTCGGTCATGGTGACCTCGCCCACGAGGATGGTGGCGTGCTCGCTGAAGGGGAAGGTGATCTCGATGCGGCCGGTGGTGGCCTTGAAGATGCCCGCCGACATGCCCCCCGCGTTGTAGTCGACGCGGGCGGAGAGGGTGGGGGAGCCCTGCAGGACCCGGCCCCCCAGCGACTCGGGGGCCCCCAGGGGAGCGAGGGTCGACTGATCGATGCTGTCGTCCGGGCTGTAGACGAGCATCGAGGGCGCCCCCAGCGCCGCCGCGCGCGCGGCCAGGGTCTGCGCGGCGGGAGCGGACTCCTGCTCCGGGACGCCACCGCACGAACTCACGAGGCTCAGGAGGGCGGAACCGTAGAGAGCCACGAGCCAGGTTGCGCGCCGAGTTTGATGAGCCATGGAGTCTCTCCGGTGGTGAAGCGTTGGCGAGGCTCCATTGCAACAGCCGGGCCTGAGCGTTGCAGCCCTGGCGCCTGAGCGTGCGTCGGGCGGGCCTCCCGCTCCGGTTTCGCCTCCGGGCATCCCGTCCGGGACTCCCTTTTCTTCAGAGGGAGAATTCCAGTTTTTACAGGGTCGTCCCGGACACGTCTGGTTGAGCGCTCCCCTCGTTTCCGGGGGCGGGAGATGGCGCGAGCGGTTGGGGGACGGGGAGGGTTCGAGGGGGGGTCCAGATGCCTCCGGGGGGGCTTCCTGAGGTCATCCGTACCCAGGCGCCGCGCTGGGGCGCGCTCTTCGCGTCGGCCTCGCACGCTCGAGATGGAATTCACCAGGTGCGTTGCGCGGAGGGCGCCCCTCGCCTGGAAGTTTACGGGGGCGGCGGCAGGACCCTGGACACCCTTGGGGAGACAAGCAGGGCGGCGGGCCTTGGACGGCGAGGGAAGTGGGGTTGATTCTACCCAGAGAGGTGGGGGCGCGAGGCGAGGGTCCACGTCATCGCCCCGCTCCCCCGTGACGAATCAGTCCACCGGACGCACGCGCACGTGCAGCACCGTCGCCTCGTCCTTCTCACTCAGGACCTCGATGAGGGTGCCCGTGGGGGGGACCTTCACGCCCGCGTAGGGCTGCTCGGGGTACCAGAAGGTGTTCAGGTCGTTGAACACCCGCACCGCGGGCTGCGAGGGGTAGTCCGCGCGCGGCTGGCCACTGGGCTTGAGCGACAGGGGGAAGCTGGGCTCCAGGCCGAAGGTCGCGTCATGCGTCTGCACGCGGCCGGACCAGTAGCGGCCATCCCCGCGGACGAGCGGTCGCGGACGCGCGTCGATGGGCAGGATGCGGCCCTCGCCCGGGTGCACCGACACGCGGTTGTCGGACATCGACGTGTCCCAGTACGTGATGAGCAGGCCGGGGTTGTAGGCGTAGCGCTCGGCGTAGTCGGGGAGGCCGTCCGCGGCGAACCCGAAGTTGTAGGGGCCCGTGAACAGACCCTCGTCGTAGCCGCGGTACTGGCGGTACTCGGCCAGGTAGTAGTGGTCATGGAAGATGTGCGCGCCGTCGTGGAGGAAGAACGTCGACTCGTCCCACGCGTCCGCGCCGTCCTCCGCGCCGTCGGCGAACACCGTCTTGTTCCTGGCCGTCACCCGCACGTCGTCCACCAGGAAGCCCTTGCCGAACTCCGCGCCGTCCGTCTTGTAGCGCAGCTTCAGCGTCACCTTCCTGCCCGCGTAGGCGCTCAGGTCGAACGTGAGCGGCACCCAGCCGTCGGACAGGCCGGTGATGCCGTTGCCCAGGTTGTTGCCGTTGGGGTTCGTGGTGCGGCTGACGCCGCTGGGCAGGTGGATGAAGTCACCTTCGTCCACGGCGAGGGCGATGTAGCCGTAGTCCCAGTCCTCCTCGATGTCGAACCACGTCTGGAGCGACAGCGTGATGGGCGTCTTGGAGGGCAGCTTCAGCGTCTTCACCAGCGTGCGGTCCAGGTTGTTGGCCGCGCCGCCCTGCCAGGCGTACTGGCCGGCGAAGGGCGGGGTGGTCACCTGGGGCCGGGGCTTGGGCGGCAGGCTCACCAGCAGCGCCTGCGCCGCGTGGCGCGACGTCACCTCCGTGGGGCCCAGCTTGTGGTTGGAGCGCTTGCCGGCCCTGGCCTCGTCATGAGCCAGCCAGCCCAGCTGCAGCTTGTCCCAGGCGAAGAAGTCACCCGGTCGCGAGCCGATGTCCTGGGTGCCATCGTTGAGGTACGAGCCGCTGGACATGATGCTCCAGAAGCCGGTGCCGTTGTCCGCCTGGCCGTCGTAGTGGTCCGGCAGGCCCAGGTCGTGGCCGTACTCGTGCGCGAACACTCCCAGTCCGCCGTTCTCCGGCTGGATGGTGTAGTCGCCCACCCACTTGTCGATGCCCGCCCCGAAGCGCGTGCCGCCGTTCGGGTTGTAGCCGGGGCCCGGGCCGTCCGCGCTCAGGCCGGTGCTGTACGCGAACCAGCGGTGGCTCCACACCGCGTTGGTGCCCTGCGCGCCGCCGCCGGTCTCCTCGCCCGAGCCCGCGTGCACCAATTGGAAGTGGTCGATGTAGCCATCCGGCTCGTTGAAGTCGCCGTCACCGTCGAAGTCGTAGCGGTCCCACACGTCGAACGTGTCCAGGTAGGCCTTGATCTGCTCCGGTGTCTTGCCCGAGGCGAGCTGGTTCTGCGTCCATGTCTTGATGGCGTCGCTGACCAGCGGCCACACGGAGTTGGAGCAGTTGGTGGAGCCGCACAGGTTGTTGCCGTAGCGCGCGGAGTTGTAGGGCACGCGCACCCAGTCGGACACCGCGCCCTCGATGGTGTAGCGGCCCGAGGACGCCGCCTTGTAGTAGTTGGCCACCGAGTCGACGCCGGGGGTCGAGTCGAAGTAGAGCTTCTCGTAGTGCGCGCGGTCGTAGTCGGACTGCCAGATGGTGGTGTTGTCCTTTGCCCGGTCCGGCGCCGGAATCAGGTTGTGCACCGGTCCGGGCGCGTCGCCGCCCGGGTTGGTGGCGGGGTCGCCGAGCACCGGGTGCACCTGCGTGCCGTACTCCACCAGGATGACGAACACCCGATCCGTGCGCTCCAGCTCCAGCTCCACGAACTTGCCGCGGCCCACGCGGTGCACCTTGCCCTGACCGCGGCCCGAGAGGCGCTCCTTCAGTGCCTGGGCCCGCAGCTCCTTCTGCTGCTCACCCAGCCGGTGGGGCAGGTTGTCGGAGAGGTCCTCGGCCTGCTTGCGCAGGAACGTGGATGGCGGTGCGATATCGGGTTGAGGCTTCTCATACCAGGCTCGTTCCGCGTACGCGGCGGGCGCGGTGAACGCGACGAGACTCCAGGCCAGCCAGGAGGGGGGCTTCCGCATTGCTGCTCCTTCCCATGTTTCAAGACAGCCATCCCGGCACGCGCCGGGAAGATGATAGTTATAACGGAAAACCCAGGCTGTTTGAAGGGCACCACGGCGAATCCTCCTCGCGCGAAGCACGGAGGTTTTCTTGGTGTCTGGGAAAAGTTGAGGAATGGGGAGGAGGGGGGCGGGGAGAACAGGAAATGCTTCCTTGTTTCTCTTTTGTCCGGGCCCGCCAGGTCTTCAATCACAGACGTGCGGGGTCACGCTCGGGGAGCGCTGTCCGTCACCTGCCCCGCAGCACCACCGGATCGAGGCCCTGCGCGAGCAGGAGGTCGCGGATGCCAAAGACATCCGTATAGCCATTGGCGCGCGCGTCGAGCAGGTGCAGCACCGCCTGGATGGGGAGGAAGAGGTTGCGCCACCCCTTGAGGTACAGGCCCTCCTTGTCGATGTGGGCCTGGACCACCTCGTCGGTCCACCCGCTGAAGTGTTTGAAGTGGAGCGAGCCCCGTTTCCTCAGCTCACGGCAGGACCAGTCCTTGGGAGAGTCCTCCGGAGAGGTGAAGTCCTCCCGTAGCCGGAGGGCCTGTTTGAGACCGGGGACGTCGGGGCACCTGAACTCGAGCCGGCCACCCCCCGTGCTCTGCACCGGCTCGCCGACGAAGCCCCACAAGCCCAGGTGCTCGAGCTTCACGTAGAGGGTGAGCACCGTCAGGCGCAGCGAGTCGTCCGGGCCGGTCAGCACTTCCTCCCAGCGGCGCAGGGCGGCGTGGTGCACGGCGAGCAGTTCCGCCCAGCGCGGGACCGCGAGGCGCTGACCGGACCCGGGCGCCGCCAGGGTGTGCTTGTCATCCGTCGACATGAAGTGCTCCCGCGTGCGGACCTTCCCAGGGGTTCACAGCATGCCTGTCTTCAGCCCGCGGCGCTGGGTGGTGGAGCGCTCGGGGGTTACACTGGTGACATGAACCAGGAACTGCGCCGTGCCGCCGAGGTGCTCCGCTCCGCGCGTGCCCTGCTCATCGGGGCGGGGGCGGGGATGGGGGTGGACTCGGGCCTGCCCGACTTCCGGGGCACCGAGGGCTTCTGGCGGGCCTACCCCCCGTACGCGAAGCTCGGGCTCGACTTCGCCTCCATGGCCAACCCGCATTGGTTCGAGCAGGATCCCGCGTTCGCCTGGGGCTTCTATGGCCACCGGCTCCACCTGTACCGCGACACGCTGCCCCACCCGGGCTTCGCGCTCCTGCGCTCCTGGGCCGAGCGCATGCCCCACGGCGCCTTCGTCTTCACCTCCAATGTCGACGGCCAGTTCCAGAAGGCGGGCTTCCCCGAGGAGCGTGTCCTCGAGGTGCATGGCTCCATCCACTTCACCCAGTGCCTGAAGGGCTGCGCCGGGGTGGAGTCCGCCGCGTCCTTCTCCGTCGACGTGGAGCCGGAGTCCTTCCGGGCCCGGGGAGCGCTGCCCACCTGTTCCCGCTGCGGGGCGCTCCTGCGGCCCAACATCCTCATGTTCGGGGACGGGGAGTGGGACGACTCACGCACCCGGGAGCAGGAGGCGCGGCTGGCCCGGTGGCTGGGCGGGGTGGAGCCCGGCTCGCTCGCCGTGGTCGAGTGCGGCGCGGGCACGGCGGTTCCCTCGGTACGGCGCTTCTGCGAGCGCGCGGCGGACCGGTATGGGACGCTCCTGCGCGTCAACGTGCGCGAGCCCCAGGTGCCCGAGGGCGGTATCGGCCTGCCCCTGCGGGCGCTGGAGGCCCTGCGCGCCCTCGACGAGGAAGTCTCGCGGGGGTGAGCCCGCGGGGCCTCAGCTGGGGGAGAGCACCGAGCGCACCTTCACGTCCGCCCGGGGCGCGCCCAACGCGAGCCCCGCCGCGCCCAGCCGCAGCAGGACGATCCACACCAGGTCCGCGAGCAGCAGGTGCACGAGCTGCAACCACACGGGCGCGAGCAGCACCACGTTGAACATGCCCGCGAACAGCTGCAGTCCGTAGAGCACCCCGAGCTGCCACGCCGAGCGCCGCACCGAGGGCGAGGGCCGCAGCCGCGCCACCATCGCCGCGCAGAACACCACGCCCGCGCCCACCAGCACCGCGAGCACCGGGTGCAGCACCCGCAGCCGCAAGAGGATGTGCGCCGTGGGCGACACGTCCTGGCTCAGGCCCTCGGTGAGGCTCGTGGCCGGAAAGAGCGTGTCCCCCAGCGCCGCGATGGCCCCGCTCACCCCCAGCACCAGCAGCCCCACGAGGCTGCCCGCCAAAAGCCACCCCGTGAGGCCCTGGCGCCGCAGCACCAGCCGCTCCCGGCCCCCGGCCCACCAGATCGTCAGTGACTGCGCGCCCACCAGCAGGAAGGTGTTGAGCAGGTGCGTCGCCATCCAGAAGGCCCGGGCG
This sequence comes from Cystobacter fuscus DSM 2262, assembly GCF_000335475.2. Classification (NCBI taxonomy): domain Bacteria; kingdom Pseudomonadati; phylum Myxococcota; class Myxococcia; order Myxococcales; family Archangiaceae; genus Cystobacter; species Cystobacter fuscus. The sequence goes on from NZ_ANAH02000014.1 coordinate 85,636, forward strand.
ATCGACTCGTTGTGCGCCACCATCTTGAAGAGCACCAGCCCCGCGCCCACCGCCGCCTCCGTCAGCATGAAGACGAGCGAGAAGACCGCGGCCCGGCGCACCGGGTGGCCCTTGGCGTGCGCGCGCAGGGCCCACACGCACAGCACCACCGCGAAGATCATCACCAGCCCGCTGGTCAGCCGGTGCGTGTACTCGATGAGGGTCTGCACGCTGGGCTCGCGCGGCACCACCTGGCCATTGCACACCGGCCAATGGTCCCCGCACCCCGCGCCCGAGCCCGTGGCCCGCACGTAGGCGCCCCACAGCACCACGCCCAGGGTGCACACCAGGCAGAACCAGCTGAAGACTCGGAAGGCACGGGACGACTCGGTGGCGCTCATCGACGATCAAGCTCCCTGGCTCGGCGGGGGGAGGATTCCTCCCTAGCCCACTTCGCCCCGGGTTGCGCCCGCGGCGCGCGCCTCCGCTCGTCCGCCTCCCCGCCCTCCCTCCCGGCGGGGCTAACAGCATTGATAAAAAAATGTGTAGCCAAGCCGTAAATGTCGGGGTATGTTGAGTCGTCGCCTGGAGGCGCTGGGCGCACGGATTGTCAGGTTCGGACGGAGTATCGTTCGAAGCGTTCGTGGGCCGAGGATCCCCCCCACCTCGGCCCACGGCGCACTTTTTTCCCGAGCGGCTTGGATGTGTTCTGGCTTCGCGGCGCGCCGAGGGCTCGCGCGGTGCGTCGGCGCATCTGGTGGACGCGGGGCCGCTTGGGCAGGATGAAAGCCCCATGGCTCCCTCCCACCCCGAGTCTCCCATCGAGAAGCACCTGCGCCGCATGATGGATGCCCTCGCCGAGGGCCGGAAGCGTCATGCCGAGTGGTTGGAGAAGTGGGAGCGGATGGAAGCCCGGGAGCGGGCGCGCTGGGAGCGCCTGGAGGGCGAGGGCGGGGCGGACTGGGAGAAGCGGGCGGAGCGGTACGCCGGGAGCGTGGAGCAGTGGGCGCAGCGCCAGGCCCGGCAGGTGGAGGCGTGGGCGGAGAAGAACTCCAAGCGCGCGGAGAAGTGGGCCTCGCGGGTGGAGCGCCAGCATCGCCGCAAGGAGTTGCGCCGCGAGCGGCGGGAGCAGCGCCGGGAGCGGGAGCGCGCGCGCAAGGAGCGCCGCCGGGAGGAGGCCCTCGCCAACCCCTTCCAGGGGGCGGTGTTCGCGCTGGCCGCGCTGGTGATGGTCGGGATGGCGATCTACTCCTTCGAGGAGATGTGGTGGCTCGTCTTCGTGGCGCTCGGCCTCGGCTCGTCGGCGGCGAGCACCTTCTGGCGGGCGCGGCGGTTGGAGGTGGCGCGGCGGGCTCAACTGGGCGAGGGCCTGGAGCAGGGCGCGTCCGCGGCCGGGCCGGTGCGTGCCGCGGCCCCCGAGCCGGCGCGCGAGGGGGAGGATCCCCGCCGGGCACGGGTGGATGCGCTGTGCGACAAGCTGCTCGGGGAGTTGCGCTCGGGGCCCGGGGTGCTGCGCGACGTGGTGCACCAGCCGGAGCAGACGGTGGAGGGGCTGCGCAAGAGCTGCCACGAGTTGGCGCGCCGCGAGCGGGAGCTGCGCTCGCTCTCCCCGCCCGAGGAGGAGCGCCGGTTGGAGGAGGAGCGGGCGCGGCTGAGCGCGCGCGTGGAGTCCGAGACGGACGCGGTGGTGAAGGAGCGGCTGGAGAAGACGCTGCGGTTGCTCGACGAGCAGCGCCAGCAGCGGGCGGAGCTGGCCACGGCGGCCTCGCGCCTGGAGGCCGAGCACATGCGCCTGTTCTACACGCTGGAGAACCTCTACACGCAGGTGCTGCGGGTGCGCTCGGCGGACGCGGCGAGCGCGGACGTGGCGGGCGCGGGCCTGCGCCGGAGCGTGGAGCAGCTCGGCCTGGAGATGGACGCGGTGGCCAGTGCCCTGGAGGAGGTCCACGGCGAGCCGTCCGGCGACCCCCTGGGGGCCCCCCGGGGGCGCGTGCCTACTCGTTAGCCTGGGTGCTGGCGGGCGCGCGCGACGGGCTCACCCGCACCGTCTTGATGTTGAGGAACTCGAGCAGGCCGTGGCGCGCCAGCTCCCGCCCGTGGCCCGAGTGCTTCACCCCGCCGAAGGGCAGGCGGGGATCGCTCGCCACCGAGCCGTTGACGCTCACCGTGCCCGCCTCCAGGCCGTCGATGAAGAGCCGCTGCTCGGCCTCGTCCCGCGTCCACACCGTGGCGCCCAGGCCATAGGGCGTGTCGTTGGCGAGGCGCAGCGCGTCCTCGGTGTCCTTCGCCCGGAAGAGCACCGCCACCGGGCCGAACAGCTCCTCGCGGTGGGCGGGACAGCCGGGGGGAGGGTTGGCGAGCACCGTGGGCGGGTACCAGAAGCCGGGCCCCGGGGGCTTCTGTCCGCCCAGCAGCAGCGTGGTGCCCGCGGCCACGCTCTTCTCCACCTGCGCGTGCAGCCCGTCGCGGATGTGCGCGAGCGCCAGCGGCCCCACCTCGGTGCCGGCTTCCAGCGGCTCTCCCACCACCACGCGCCGCATCCGCTCGACGAAGCGGCGCTCGAACTCGGGGTAGATGGAGGCGGGGGCGATGAAGCGCTTGGCGGCGATGCACGACTGGCCGGTGTTGATGAGCCGGGCCTTCACCGCCGTCTCCACCGCCGCGTCCAGGTCCGCGCTGGGCAGCACCACGAAGGGATCGCTCCCGCCCAACTCCAGCACCACCTTCTTGAGCTGCCCGCCCGCGCGCGCCCCCACGTCCCGCCCCGCGCCCTCGCTGCCGGTGAGCGTCACCGCCTTGATGCGAGGCTCCTCGATGAGCCGGCGCACCTCGGCCACCTCCACGAACAGCGTCTGGAAGGCCCCGGGGGGAAAGCCCCCGCGCGTGAAGAGCTCCTCCAGGGCGAGCGCGCACCCGGGCACGCTCGGGGCGTGCTTGAGCAGGCCCACGTTGCCCGCCATGAGCGCCGGCGCCGCGAAGCGCACCACCTGCCAGTAGGGGAAGTTCCACGGCATGATGGCCAGCACCGCCCCGAGCGGCTGGTAGCGCACGAAGCTCGTGTCGGGCGCGGTGTCCACGGGCTCGTCCGCCAGGAAGCGCTCGGCGTGCTCCGCGTAGTAGCGGCAGGTGGCGGCGCACTTGAGCGCCTCGGCGCGCGCGGCCTCCAGTGGCTTGCCCATCTCGAGCGTCATCATCCGCCCGTGCCGCTCCGCCTCCTCCTCCAACAGCCCGGCCACCCGCCGCATCCACCCGGCGCGCTCGGCGAACGAGGTGCCACGCAGGGCTCGGAAGGCCTGCTCGGCCCGCTCCAACCGTTCCTCCACCTCCTCCCAGGCATGGGGGGCGAAGGTGCGCAGCGTCTCACCGGTGCGGGGATCAATCGTGGCGAAGGGCAGGTGGCGCTCCTGGCGGGAGGGGGCTCGGAGTGTGGGTCTCCGTTCCGCGTGCCGACAAGGCGTTCGTGCCCCGCCCCGTTCACGGTCCGACGTCCGGGTTTCGCAGGGAAGGCCGAAATCGTCCTCATGCCCTGACGAAAATGTCGTGCTCGCCGGGAAACGCGGGTTTTCTGCTTCACTTTTGAATCCAGGAGTTCACTTCTGACGTACCCGCGAGGCCTCCTCGGACAAAAGGGCTTTCTTTTGTTTGATGCGGCGGTGATGTTTCACCGCTGACGGTGAGTTTTTTGAGGTATTTCCCTTCTTCCGAGGGCTTATCGGCTTGGCCTGTTTCCTGCTTTGTCTCCATTCTGTTGGGTGGCGAGGTAGGACGGGCGGGTGGTATCTGTTTTGCTTATTTTGTTCATAAAGTTTCTTGAAGAGGGACCCATGCGTTTCAATTTCCGCCACATCCTCCCCCTCGCCCTGCTGTCGACGGGATGCGGTGTCGAGTCGTCCTTGCCCGAGCAGTCGGAGGTGGGGAGCGAAGTCGGGCGGCAGGAGCAGGTCGGAGAGCAGGAGCAGGCGTTGTCGATGCGGTGGTTGCCGCTGCTCGACTTCCTGGTGGAGGCCGGTGACGTGCGCCTGCTGGGGGACTTCACGCGCGAGCACGTGACGGGCGACATCTACCACTACAGCGTGCGCGTGCAGGTGGGCCCGGACGCGCGGCACGACATCATCGGCCTGCACCGCGTGGTGCGGGAGCACTTCGCGTGGCAGCCGGTGTCCGCTCCCGAGTCCGCCTTCCTCGTGCACGGGGACGCGTGGGACTTCCAGGGCGCGTTCATGGCCAGCACGCTGACGAGCGCGGTGCGCAAGGAGCAGTCCTTCGCCGTGTACCTGGCGGAGCAGGACGTGGACGTGTGGGGGATCGATCTGCGCTGGACGCAGGTGCCGCTGCAGACGACGGACTTCTCCTTCATGAAGAAGTGGAGCCTGGGCACCCACGCGCAGGACGTGGGCAAGGCCATGGCGGTGGCGCGCCGGGTGCGTACCCTCACGGGCAGCGGTTTCGGCAAGATGAACCTGCTGGGCTGGAGCCGTGGGGCGCAGGTGGCCTACGCCTACATGAGCGCGGAGACGCGTGAGCCGGCGTCGCAGCGCCACGTGCGCGGCTTCATCCCGGTGGACATGGTGTTCAAGTTCGGCCCCGAGGCCGAGGCCGAGCGTCAGGCGGCGTGCACGCGCGCGCAGGCGGGTGAGGCCATCCTCGCCCAGGGCCGCTACGAGGGGAACCTGGGTGGTCCGGGCGCGGGCCTGGCCATCCTGGCCGTGGGGCAGGGCGCGCTGGAATCGCCCGACGCCCCGGCCCAGGCGCCGCTGCCGCCGCTGCCCTACGGACAGCTCGGCCTCACCCTGGGCGCGGCCACCTACTCCTTCATCTCCGCGCCCGTGCCCTACTACCACTTCACCGCGGGCACGTTCACCAACGGCTCGCTCGTGGGGCTGCATTACGTGTCGGCGCCGCAGTTCTTCGACTTCCTCGCCTCGGCCAACCCCTACCAGAGCCTGCGCGAGCAGGTGGAGGGGGATGAATTGCAGTGTGGCACGAGCAGCCTGCCCTATGACGACCACCTCAAGGACGTGAAGGTGCCGGTGCTCTACGTGGGCGCCGCCGGCGGCTTCGGCGCCTACGGCGAGTACTCGGCCAAGACGCTGCTGGGCAGCAAGGACGTGACCATCCTGCGCGCCCAGCGCGACCTGGATCGCGCCGCCGAGTACGGCCACGCGGACCTGTGGCTCGCCAGCGACGCCAAGGGCAAGGTGTGGGAGCCCATCTACAAGTGGATGAAGAAGCACTAGCAGACGGGCGTGGGGCCCTCGGGGTCTCCGAGCCGGTCCGGGGCTCCGCGCCATGCGCGGGGCCCCTCGTTTTTTTCCGTCTTTTGTCTTTCCGACCAAACCGCGCCTTGCCCGGGGCGTTGGGCGGGGGACTCGTGCCATAGAGGAGGGCCCGCGCTCCGGGACTTCCCCCGGGCGGCACCGAGAGCCTTGCCACCATGGTCGACAACATCTGGACGGACTTCGCCCAGAGCTACGATGCGATCTGCTCCCAGCTCAACTGTTACCGGCGGATGGTCGACAAGATTCTGCGCGACACCCAGGGGTGCGAGACCGTCATCGACGCCGGGTGCGGCACGGGACTGGTGAGCCAGGCGCTCGTCTCGCGCGGCCTCTCGGTGGTGGGCTTCGACAACAACCCGGGCATGCTCGCGCTCGCCCTGCGCAAGCAGGCGGCCCGTCCGGTGGAGGAGCGCCGGCGCTGGACGGTGCTGGAGGGCGATGTGCGCTCCTTCCCCCCCGGCGTGCCGGCGCTCGCGGATGCCGTGGTGCTCAACAACGTCCTCTTCTACGTGCGCGAGCCGGAGGAGGTGCTGCGCGAGAGCCTCGCGCACCTGCGGCCGGGCGGGCGCCTCATCTCGGCGGGTCCCCGGAAGCGGCCGGATCTCCAGAAGGTGATGACGAAGTCCATCGAGGAATGGCAGGCCGAGGGCCGCTGGGACGAGGCCCTCCAGGCCACCACCGCCTACCACGTGGACCTCACGCGCCGGCTGGTGACGGACCCCAACGAGATGGTGACGTTCTTCGAGCCCGAGGCGCTCGTGGAGACGCTGCGGCGTCTGGGCTTCTCGCGCCTCATCGCCGCGGACAACGACGACTACTACGGCGAGAACTACTACGTCTGCATGGCGCGCTGAGCCCCTCGCGTTCGCGGCCTGACGCCCGAGCGGGGCGTCAGTGCAGCACGCCGAGCAGGCGCGCGTCGTTGATGATGCGGTTGCCGTCCGCCTTCAGGCGGCTGGTGAGGAAGGGGGCGATCGCATCGGGCGTCTTGTGCAGGCGCGCGTAGTTGCTGTCGTAGATGCGCGTCACGATGAGCTGCGCCGAGGCGATGATGCGTTGCAGGTTGTGCTGCAACTCGTTGCCCTCCATGAGCAGGTGCAGCTCGCAGATGTACTTGCGGTGGTCCTCGAGCATCTTGAAGAGCGCCTTGCGCTGCTCGCTGTTGGGCACGCGCGCCTTGGCGCCGGTGACGATGACCACGCACAGCTGCTGGCGGTGCGCCTCGTAGGCCTCGCGGAAGCGCGCCGTCACCAACTGGATGTCCTGGGCGCTGGGCGGCTGCTCCCACCGGATGAAGAACACGCGATTGATGAGGGCTGTCTTGTAGTTCGGAGGGGCAACGGTGGCAGTGGTAGTAGTGGTTGCGGTAGCGAACATGACCATCACTCCGAGAACGGCCGTACGGGAGCCCGAAAGAGCATTTCGAGCGGGCTGACGCGCCCGGCACGGCGACGACAGGGTGACGGCAATCTGGGGTGCCCCCGGGCCTTCCCCAAGGCCCTCCAGCCTTCTCTGCCTCCGGGAACACGAATGGCCCCGCGCCAATGTCCATTGGTGCACGCCCCGCGCGTTGGCCCGCCGACACTCCGTGGACCCGTCCGCCTCCGGGATGGCGGGGCGCCTAGGGTGTTGTGGGTATGCGACCCACGCTTCATCGACTCCGGGCGCATCTGGTGCGGTGGAGCGGCACGGATGTGTTCGGACTGTTGCTCGTCCTGTTGCTGCTGGGCGGCGGTTTCCTCACCCTGTTGGAGGAGGTGCGCGAACAGGATACCCAGTCCTTCGACGAGCAGGTGCTGCGCGCGTTGCGGCGCGCGGACGAACCGGCCGAGCCGCTCGGGCCGCGGTGGCTCGCCGAGGCGGCGCGGGACGTGACGGCGCTGGGCAGCCTCACGGTGCTCACGCTGGTGGTGATCTCCGTGTGCGGCTTCCTGGTGCTCGTGCGGCGCTGGCGCACCATCGCCCTGGTGCTCGGCTCCACGCTCGGGGGCACGGGGGTGAACGCGCTCTTGAAGAACCTGGTGGCCCGGCCGCGGCCCTCGGTGGTGCCGCACCTCACCTCGGTGCTCTCGGAGAGCTTTCCCAGCGGGCACGCGATGCTCTCGGCCATCGTCTACCTGACGCTGGGAGCGATCCTGTCCGAGCTCGTGGAGAAGCGCTGGCTCAAGGTGTACCTGTTGACGGTGGCGCTCGGGCTGACGCTGCTCGTGGGGCTCACGCGGGTGTACCTGGGGGTGCACTACCCCACGGACGTGGTGGGCGGGTGGATCGCCGGCCTCGCGTGGGCGATCGTCGCCGCCCTGGTGGCGCGCGTGGCGCGGCGCAGGAGCGCCGGTCTGCGCGAGGAGGCGCGCGGCGACACCGCTCCGTCGTGAGCCCGCCGCGTGCCGCTCTGGGTGGCCACTCATGGTAGGCAGGGGCCGTGGACGAACTGGACGCACTCCGGCGCGAGCAGCACAAGCAGCGCCTCTCCTGGATGCCGTGGTTGTACTTCACGCTCAAGCCGCGCCACCGCGTCTGGGCCGAGGCCTGGCAGCGCGAGGTGCAGGCGCGGCTGCTCGAGCTGGAGACGGTGGAGATCGCCGAGGGCTGCTTCATCTCCCCGGACGCGCGGCTGTTCGCCGAGCCGGGCCGGCCCATCCGCCTCACCGGCCCCGGGGTGAGCATCGCCGCGAACGCCTTCGTGCACGGCCCGGTGGTGCTCGAGGCCGGGGTGAGCCTCAACGCGCGCGTCAGCCTGGATGGGGGCGCCGCGGGCATCCACATCGGCGAGGGCAGCCGCATCGCCACCGGTGCCACGCTCTACGCCTTCGATCATGGCCTGGCGCCGGACCGGCCCGTGCGCTCCCAGCCCGTCACCTCCCGGGGCATCGTGCTGGGCAAGGACGTGTGGGTGGGCGCCAACGCCGGCATCACCGACGGGGTGCGCATTGGCGATCACGCCGTGGTGGGCATGGGCGCCGTCGTCACCCGCGACGTGCCCTCCTGGGCCATCGTCGCCGGCGCTCCCGCGCGCGTCATCGGTGATCGCCGCGAGCGCCCCTCCTCCGGGGACTCCAACGACGGGTGACCACCACTGGACATCTCAGGCGCCTGGATCTCCGGGGCGCCCTCGTCCTTCTGTCCACTCACGTGTCCGGAAGCCGGGATTTTTCCCCGGAAAGGCGCGTTTTCCGGGGGCGGACTTATTCTTCGGGGAGTTTGAGCGCCCGCGGCCGCGGGGGGTGTGGGGTGCGGCGTGGGCTCACGGGGGGTCCCCCTTCTTCACTGGGGAAAAGGAGCGAGGTCATGTCATACCCGCAACCGTCTCAAGTCACCGCCATCGGGGAGGCGCGGGAGTCCTCGCGACGGGCCCGGCTGGCACCCGCCACGAGTCCCCGCCCGGGGTTGTCCGCGGACGCGCTGCGCTACCACTTCCTGGCCGAGCGGCTCAACGAGGTGGTGTTCCACCTTGACCGCCAGGGGCACTTCACCTTCTTGAGCCCGGCCTGGACGTCCCTCACGGGAGTGTCGGTGGAGAGCGCGCTCGGCCAGTCCCTGATGCAGGGGGTGCACCCGGAGGATCAGAAGGACGTGCAGCGCCTGCTGGAGTCGATCGCCGCGCGGGTGCAGGCCTCCTTCCGGCTCGAGGTGCGGCTGCTCACGTCGCGGGGGACGCAGTGGGTGGAGCTGGCCGCCTTCAGCTCACCCACTGGCCAGGGCGAGCTGTTGGGCACGCTGACCGACATCACCGAGCGCCGGCAGCTCCAGGCCCGGCTCCAACAGGCGGACCGCATGGCCACGCTGGGGATGCTCGTGCCGGGCTTCGCGCACGAGATGAACAACCCGCTGGCCTTCATGGCCGCCAACCTCGACTACCTGCTGACCAGCATGGGCCCGGCGAGCGCGGCGGGAGCCCCCGCGTCCGAGGTGGCCGCGTGGCGCGAGGCGGTGGAGGAGATCATCGAGGGCTCCGAGCGGCTGCGGCGCACGCTCGGCCACCTGCGCGGCTTCCGGCCCGAGCCGGGCCAGGGCCCGGTGGACGTGAACCTGCTGCTCGATACGGTGGGGCAGTTGGTGTCCAGCGTACTGCGCTCGCGGGGCCGGCTGGTGCGTGACCATGGCGCCCGCTCACTCGTGCCTGGAGGCGGGGGCTCGCTGCGCCAGGCGCTGCTCAACCTCGTGCTGCACGCGGTGCTGTCCCTGCCGGACGACGGGGAGGACCCCGAGGCGCACGAGGTGCGGCTCGTCACCCGCGACGACGGCCAGGGCCGCGTGGTGATCGAGGTGCATGACACCGGCCCGGGCCTCGCCCCCGAGCTGCTGCCCCACGTCTTCGAGCCGCTCTTTCCCGAGGGGGGCGGACACGCCTCGGGGCCGGCGCTCTCCGTGAGCCGCGACATCGTGCGCGAGCTCGGCGGGGACATCGAGGTGACGTCGTCTCGGGGCCGGGGCACCACGTTCCGGGTGACGCTGCCCGGCGTCTCCTGAAGACTGCCCCAAGGAAAGTCCAAGGACGTCCTCGCGGGGCGGCGCGGGCGCCGCTCAGCCGCAGGCGGCCTCGGCGGTGCAGCTCTGCTTCCTGTCGCACTTCTGGCAGGCGACTCCGCCCCGGCCGCACCGGTCCAGCGTGGTGCCCACGTCGCAGAAGTTGCCCGCGCAGCAGCCCGAGCAGCTCTCCGGCGAGCAGAGGCACTGGCCATTCACGCACTGCTGTCCCGGGCCGCACGCCGGGCTGTTGCCACACCGGCACTGCCCGAGCAGGCAGCGGTCCGCCGCCCGGGGCGAGCAGGCGGGGCTGGCGCCACACGCGCAAAATCCCCGGCCGTCACAGTGCGAGGCGAAGTTGGGATCACACGCGGTGCAGGCGATGCCGCCCGTGCCACAGGTGTTGAAGGTGGACGGGGTGCACTGGCCCTGGACGCAGCACCCCTCGCACCCCACGCAGAAGCTGCCGGGATCAGGGGTGGTGGGCTCCAGCCGCAGGGACACCTCCACCTCGTACCCATCGCGGATGTCCGCGCCGCCCGTCCCGCGCGCCACCACCGCGCCGTCGCGCAGTCCCTCGACATTCACCTCCGCCCGCACGCCGTTGGGCACGTCCCCGAGCAGCACCCGCAGCGTCTCCCCGCTGTTGAGCAACCGCTGGGCCTTCTCGGGCAGCACCTGGGGGCCGAAGTGGGGTTGCCCATCCACGTCTCCCCACACGCGCACCTGGGTGAGCAGCAGCGAGGGATCGAACTCCGTGGTGACGTAGAGCGCCGTCCCCGAGGCCTTCGCCGGATCCCGGCAGGCCCCCAACAGTACGGCGCCCACGAGCACCAGTCTCCAGCCCCATCGGATTGATTCAGCCGCGCCGTGCATCATGTCGGAGAGGAGCGTAACCCCTGCCTTCGCGGACCGCCCTTTCCCTGCCGCTCGCGGTGCCACGCCAGACACCCTCCGGGGGGCCGAGTGATGGAAAGCGGACAGCGCGCGGGATTCAGGAGCAACGCGAGCGCAGCTCCTGGGGGGACGCCAGGCGGGGAGGACCCAGGCGCGTGAGCAGCTCGCGCAGCCGGGGCGAGGGATGGAGGAAGCGCAGCCCCACGCCCGGGGGCTGGCGGCGGGAGCGGGCCTGGAGCGGGTCCACCTGCCGCACCACCTCGCCCACGCACTCCACCTCCTCGCCTCCCATCTGCAGGGTGAACTCGAGCCGGGTGGCGAGCGCGGGCAGGGGCTCGGCGCAGCACATGAAGAGGCCGTCGTGGTGCAGCTCGCTGCAGTGCACCACCACCTGGTTGGCGCCGCTGCCCAGGTGCACGCGCGCCGTCCAGGTGGGCGGCGGGGTGGGATCATTGGGCTCGGGTCGCGCGGGGAAGGTGGGAATGGGCAGGCGGCCCGAGGGGCGCAGCGGGACGGGGGGCGTGGGGCGGGGCGCCGTCCTCACGGCGGCGAACAGGGCCTGTTTGAACTCGGCCGCGCTGGCGAAGCGCGCGTCGGGATCCCGCGCCAGGGCGCGCAGCAGCGCCCGTGACAGCGCCTCGGGGACCGCGGGCGCCAGCTCATGCGGCGCGATGGGCGGCGGAGGCGGCCGCGGCGCGAGCACCAGCTCCGCGAGCTGGCAGCGCGGATAGGGCAGCTGGCCGGTGGCGAGCAGGTAGCCCGTCACCGCGAGCGAATAGATGTCCGCGCGCCCATCCACCTGCCCGCCCACCCACTGCTCCGGCGCCATGTACGCGGGCGTTCCCATCACCTGGCCGCTCAGGTGGCCCAGCGGAGGCGGGGGCTCGTGCCGCGCGTGGGCCACGCCGAAGTCGAGCACCTTGAGCACCGGGGCCTCGCCCGGGCGCTCCACCATGAGGAGGTTGTCCGGCTTGAGGTCGCGGTGCACCACGCCGCTGCGGTGCACGGCCTCCAGCGCGTCACACGCCTGGACGAGCAGCCACGCGAGCAGGCTCGGCTCCATGGGCCGGGGCAGCCGCGACAGGGGCGTGCCCTCCAGGTACTCCATGACGAAGTAGTTCAGGCCCTCGCGCGACTCGTCGATCTCGAAGATGCGCACGATGTTGGGGTGGCCGATGAGGTTCACCGTGCGCGCCTCGGCGGAGAAGCGCGCGCGCAGCGACTCGTCCCGCGCCAGCTCCGGGTGCATCACCTTCACCGCCACCTGGCGCCCGCCCATGCGCTGCTCGGCGAGGTACACCGTGCCCATGCCCCCACTGCCCAGCGGCTCCATCAGCCGGTAGTGCCCGAGCATGCGTCCACACAGGTCCACCCGGGCCGGCCTCAGCTTGGGCTGACGGCGCGACATCTGATCCGTGATGTCGGCCCCCGTCCATGTCGACTCCGCGTCTTCTGACAAACAAAGCTCTCGATTCATGAGTGTCGGCCAGGTGGGAGATGAGGAGCAGTCAACGCCTTGCAATCCCCATGCACTGTCCTGGAGGGCAGTCCCCCTTTCCAGCCTCGTGAAGACGCGGAGTTGGAGCGTCCACTCCTGGACGGGCCGAGAAGTGTTGTACGGAATGTTCAATTCGTTCAGTCGGTGAGACAGGAATTGCTCAAAACTTCCACCTTTCACGGCTTTGATGGAACTTCTGACCTGGGTGCCGCATCCGTCGCACGTGCACGCGCATCCAGGAGCATGGGCAGGAGCATTGGGAGGTAGCGCGCGTGGTGGTCATCGTGATGGGAGTGGCCGGAGCGGGGAAGACGACGGTGGGCACGCGGCTGGCCCGGGTGCTCGGGTGGAGCTTCCGGGACGCGGATGAGTTCCACTCGGCCGAGAGCATCGCGAAGATGGCCGCGGGTGGCGCGCTCACGGACGCGGAGCGGGCGCCGTGGCTGGAGCGCATGCGTCAGGTCGTCCAGCGGGCGCTGGAGTCGGGCGAGGGGCTGGTGTTGGCGTGCTCGGCGCTCAAGTCCGCCTACCGGGAGCGGTTGACGGTGGAGCCGGCCCGGCAGCGCTGGGTGTACCTGCATGCCTCGCGCGAGGTGCTCGCCCAGCGGCTCTCCTCCCGGCGCGATCACTTCATGCCGCCGAGCCAGCTCGACAACCAGCTCGCGGTGCTCGAAGAGCCCGAGGGCGTCTGCTCGGTGGAGGTGTCGGTGCCGCCGGACGAGGTGGTGGCGCGCGTGCTCCGGGGCCTGGGCCTTCAGCCGTCCGTCTGACGCAGCGCGGGCCAGGTGAAGGGGGCGAGCGTCCAGCGCTCGCGCAGCCGCGTCTCCAACTCCTCCAGCGCGCGGGTGAGGCCCGGGAAGTCGTCGAGGGGGGCGAGCCAGAGCCGGCAGCGCGCCAGGTGGTGCAGCAGGGTGGCGCGCGCGGACAGCTCCGGGAAGGCGCCGGGGCGATCCTCCTCCAGGACGCGGGGGTGCAGGCCTTGCAGGACGTGCACCGTGCGGGCGAGGGCCACCGTGGCGCGGGCGCGGGCCCAGCGCGAGTCCACCTGGGCCGCCTCGCACTGGGGTGACAGGCCGAGGCGGTAGGTGGTGTCCGCGCGCGCCGTGAGCTCCTCGGGCAGCGGCAGGGAGACGAGCCAGGGCAGGGCGTCCCACAGGGCGTGGCGCATGCCGGAGGCGCCCAGGTCCAGCAGGCGCGGTCCCCCGAGCGTGAACCACACCCCCGCCGGGGAGGGGTGTCCCCACGTGAAGGCGAGCAGGGGGCCGGGGTCCGCGAGGGCGCGCGCCACCGCTTCCAGCTCCTCGTGGGTGCCGGGCGAGGGCCGCGTGCCCACCGCGGTGAGCCAGCGCGTCAGCCGCTCCTCGTGCTCGAGCAGGCCGCGCGCCTCCTCCATCCGCACGCGCCCGGGACGGGGCGGCAGGGACTGGCGCAAGAGCTCATACTCGGACGGGTTGCCCAGCGTGCGCGCCTGGAGCTGGCCGAGCAGCCGCGCGGTGGCGAGCACCCCCGCGGTGGCGGCGCGTGCGTCGCGCGCGCGCAGCAGGGCCTCCAGGGTGCGGCCGGGCCCGGGATCCTCCAGGAGGAAGAGGCGCGCGTCCACGTCGCCCGCGAGGAAGGGCGGCGAGGCGTCCAGGCCCCGCCGGGTGAGGAACTCCGCGCCCGCCCGATCGTCGAAGCCGCGCACCGGCTCGTTCGGGAAGGACTTGAGGAGCACGCCCGGCACCGGGCCCCCGCGCACCTGGGCGCGCACCAGGGTGAACCCGGGGCGCGTCTCCAGGAGCTCGGGGGCGGTGAGCAGGACGGGCCGGCTCCAGACGGCCGACAGGGCCCGCGCGCCCCGCGTCAACAGGTCCGCGAACTGCTCCGGCGTGCTCAGGGGGCGCGCTCCACCGCCGCGCCCATGCGCTCGAGCAGCTCGCGGTACCAGGAGAAGGCCCGCTCGGCGCGGCCGGGCAGGGCGCGCGTGCCCCACAGCACGGTGAAGGTGCGGCGCGTGCCCTCGTGCGTCTTGGTGCGCTGCGCGTCCTTCACCGCGTTGGCGCACGGGCCCTCGGCGTCGAAGAGGCACAAGAGGCCCCCGACGTCGATGCTCTGGCCGGAGGCGTTGAAGACATGGCTCGCGCCCTCGGGGGCGAGCCCCACGCGCAACGGGGGCTGGGCCCGCTCCAGGTCCACCACGCTGATGGGCAGCCCGCTGTGCAGCGACACCGCGTTGCAGGCGTCCACCGCGGCGTTGATGGCGCCGAGCACGCCCTCGCCCGCGGCGCGCACGAGGTACTCCGAGGCCGGCTTGCCCCGGCCCGTGGGCTTGTAGCCGCCGTGGCGCAGCAAATCCCGCACCGCGCCGCGCACGGCGTCGTCGGCGCTCAGCGGGGCGGGGGCGTCGGGCTTGAGCAGCGCCACCAGCCACTCGGGCGAGGGGAGCTGGGAGAGGGGCGTGGGGAAGCGGGTCTCGAAGGCCACCGCTTCCAGCAGGGGATGGGCGTCCTGGGTGAACACGCCGGGCTCCTCACTCGAAGAGGCGGCTGGCCACCCGCCCCAGCTTGCCCGCCCGGCCCGCGTAGGGCGGGAAGAAGTTCTTGAGCAGGAACAGGGGCCCCTGGTGCAGCACCGCGCGCTCGTGGCTGAAGGTGCGGAAGCCGAACTCGCCGTGGTAGTTGCCCAGGCCGCTCTCGCCCACGCCGCCAAAGGGCAGCTCCGCGCTCGTCAGGTGCATCACCACCGTGTTCACGCACGTGCCGCCCGCCGTCGTGTCCGCGAGCAGCCGCTCCACCGTGGCGTTGTCCTGGCTGAAGATGTACAGGGCCAGGGGTTTGCTCCCCTCGCGGATGAAGCGCACCGCGTCGTCCAGGGTGTCGTAGCGCAGCACCGGCAGCACCGGGCCGAAGATCTCCTCCTCCATGATGGCCGTCTCCGGCTTCACGTCCGCGAGCACCGTGGGCGCGATGTAGCGGCTGTCCGCGTCCACCGTGCCGCCCAGCACCACGCGCGCCCCTTGCGACACCGAGCGCTCCAGGAGCCCGTTGACCCGGCCGAACTGCGCGTCATCCACCATGCGGCAGAAGTCCGGGCTCGCGCGGCGCGCCTCCTCCGTCTTGCCGTAGGCGTGCTCGATGGCCTCGCGCAGGTGTCCGAGCAGCTCCTCCTCGCGCGCCGCGGGCACCATCACGTAGTCCGGCGCCACGCATGTCTGCCCCGCGTTGATGAACTTGCCGAAGACGAGCCGCTCGGCCGTGGCCTTCAGGTCCGCCGTGTCGTCCACCACCACGGGCGACTTGCCCCCCAGCTCCAGCGTCACGCCCGCCAGGTGCCGCGCCGCCGCCTCCATCACCTTGCGCCCCACGCGCGCGCCGCCCGTGAAGAAGAAATGGTCGAAGGGCAGCTCCAGGAGCGCCTGGCTCTCGGCTCCGCCGCCCTGCACCACCGCCACCTCGGAGGGGTCGAACACGTCCCGGATGAGCCGCTCCATGACCTGCGCGGTGTGGGGCGTCTTCTCGCTCGGCTTGATGCACACGCAGTTGCCCGCCGCCACCGCCGCCACCAGCGGGGACAGGGTGAGCTGGAAGGGGTAGTTCCACGGCGAGATGATGAGCACCACGCCCTTGGGCTCGTAGCGCACCTGGCCGCGCGTGCCGGCGAGCAAGAGCGGGGTGGGCACCCGGCGCGGCTTCATCCACTGGGCCACGTGCTTGAGGGCGTGGTCCAGCTCCATGAGCACCACCAGCACCTCGGTGCTCTCCACCTCGGCCGCCGGCTTGCGGAAGTCCGCGTACATCGCCTGATAGAGTTCCTCGCGCCGCGCGACGATCGCCTCGCGCAGCTTGCGCAACCGGGCCACGCGCTCCTTGGCGCTCGTGTGCGCCTGCTCCCAGCGCCGCGCCCGCAGCCGCTCGAAGGTCTCCTGAAAGGGATTCGTCCGGCTCGCCTCGCTCTTGCTCACCACGTGCATCGCTTGCCTCCCGGGCCCGCGCCCATGGCCGTCCTGGCTTCAACGCCTCGCAGCCTCTACGTCATCCTCCCGTCCCCCGCTCGGGCCCGCGAGGACAATGTCCACGCCTGGACGTGGACGGGGCGGTGTGCGAGCATGTGGGTATGCGTCCCATCCAAGCGGAGCTGCTCGACGGCGGCGCGTTGTACCGGGAAGTGGTGCTCGGCAAGCTGGCGCACGCGCGCGAGTCGGTGTGGATCGCCACGGCGAACGTGAAGGCCATGTACGTGGAGCGCTCGGGGCGCTTCGTGCCGCTGCTCGAGGTGCTGGACGGGCTGGCGGCGCGGGGGGTGGCGCTGCGGCTGCTGCACGCGGAGCTGCCCAGCAGGCCCTTCCGGGAGGAGTTCGACCGGCGGGCGCGGCTGGTGAAGGGGGGCCTGGAGTTGAAGGTGTGCCCGCGTGTTCACTTCAAGACAGTGCTGGTGGATGGGGCGTGGGCCTACCTGGGCAGCGCCAACCTCACCGGGGCGGGGCTGGGGGCCAAGGGGGAGCACGCGCGCAACTTCGAGCTGGGCTTCGTCACCGAGGACTTCGACGTCATCGATCGGGTGACGGCGTTCTACGAGTCGGTATGGAGCGGCGCGTCGTGCCGGGGCTGCCGGCTGCGCGAGGTGTGTCCGGATCCCATCCTGCCCGCGGGCGCGTCCCGGACGGTGAAGGGCGCGCCGGGCGGAGTCCAGCTCGGCAAGGCCCGGCGTCTGGTGCGCCGGGGCGCGAAGTCCTCCCGGTAGGGCCACCCACCGTGCGGCCCGGGCCGCTGGGGTAGGATTCCCGGCGTGATGATGGGCAACGCCACCGATGA
The DNA here is from genome assembly GCF_000335475.2 of Cystobacter fuscus DSM 2262. Taxonomy (NCBI): domain Bacteria; kingdom Pseudomonadati; phylum Myxococcota; class Myxococcia; order Myxococcales; family Archangiaceae; genus Cystobacter; species Cystobacter fuscus. Next base: position 102,546 of record NZ_ANAH02000014.1, read on the forward strand.
CGCCAAGGCCCTGCTGCGCGCGGATCGGAAGAACTACCTCGTCTGTGGAGCGTTCCTCCCGGCGGTGGCGCTGGTGCATTGCCTGGTGACGCGGACGTTGCCCGTGGGGCTCGTCGTGTCGCAGCTCGCGGTGGGCGCGCTCTTCGGGGTGATGGCGTGGGCTCTGGGCTCCGGGCGCGTCCCCACGCGCGTCATGGACTCGGTGGCCGCGGTGCTCGCCATCCTGGGCGCCACGGTGTTCGTCATCCTCAGCGGCGGGCCGGACAGCCCCTACTTCCACGTGTTCGCCGCCCTGCCGTTCCTGCTGGCCATGTTCACCCCCGCCACGCTCCTGCCCACGCTGGTGGGCGGCGCGGTGACGCTGGGCGCGGTGGCGGTGGTGGACGTGCTGGCCGGAGTGCCCTCGCGCACCATCGTGTTGCAGATGGTGGGCTTCGCCATGCTCCTGGGGCTGGCGCTCTTCGGCACGCGCACCTACCGGCGCATGGCGGAGGCGCAGCGCGTGGCCCATCAGGCGCGGCTCGTGGCGCTCGAGCAGCTCGCGGAGAGCGAGCGGCGGCGGGGGGACGCGGCGCGCGAGCGCGCGGAGGTGGAGCGGCTCGTCATGGTGGGACAGCTGGCGGCCGGGGTGGCGCACGAGGTGAACAACCCCCTGGCCTACGTGAAGGCCAACCTGTGCTTCCTCGAGCGCGAGGTGGAGGACGCGCAGCGGCCGTTGGACCGGGACGAGCTGCGCGGCGTGATCGCCGAGACGCAGCAGGGCGTGCTGCGCATCCAGCAGATCGTCACGGACCTGAAGGACTTCTCGCGCGCGGGCAGCGGGGGGGACGAGGCGCGGGCGGTGTTGGAGGAGGCGGTGCTCGAGGCGCGGCGGCTGGCGTCGGTGCGCCTGCGCGAGCGGGGCGAGGTGTCGCTGGCGTTGGACCCGGGGTTGCCGGCGGTGCGCCTGGAGCAGCGGCGCGTGGTGCAGGTGCTGCTCAACCTGCTGCTCAACGCGGCGGACGCGGTGGAGCTGGCGGACCCCACGTGCCAGGCCCACATCACCGTGCGCGCGTGGCAGGTGGAGGAGGGGGTGCGCGTGGAGGTGGATGACAACGGCCCGGGCATTCCCAAGGAGGTGCTGCCCCGGCTCTTCGAGCCCTTCTTCACCACCAAGCCGCCGGGCCGGGGCACCGGCCTGGGGCTGGCGCTGTGCCGCGAGTACGTGTCGCGCGCGGGCGGCTCGCTCCACGCGGAGAACCGCCCGGGAGGCGGCGCGCGCTTCGTGCTGCGGCTGCCCGTGGTGCGCGCGCCCGCCGCGGCGCTGGCGTGAGGCCGGGAAGTGCTCAGGGGCGCTCAGGGGCCCTGGCGGTGCCGGGCGCGCCAGGCGCTGGGGGACTCGCCCGTCAGCTTGCGGAACAGACTGCTGAAGTGCTGGAGCGAGGCGCACCCCACCTCGGCGGCCACCGAGGTGAGCTTGGCGTCGCTGTCGAGCAGCAGCGCCTGGGCGGTGCGCACCTGCACCGTGTTGAGCTCGGACTGGAAGGAGGTGCCCGACTCGCGCAGCCGCCGCTGCAGGGTGCGCTCGGACATGCCCATCTCCCGCGCGATGTCCGCGAGCACCAGCTCGTCGCACAGCCGGGTGCGCAGCACGCGGTGCAGCTCGCCGAGCAGCGGTGACTGGCCCTGCTGCCGCATCACCAGCTCGTTGAGCTCCACGAGCAGGGTGCGCGCCTCGGGCTCGGGCCGGCCGAGCCACCCCAGGGCCTCGAGGGGATCGGCGAAGGCGCGCGTGGGGTAGCTGGAGCTCACCAGGCTGTAGAAGCCGCCCACGACGGCGCCGGCGATGCCCTCGGGGCGCACGAGCGCCTGACGCCGCACCGTCTGGGAGAAGTCGGAGATGCGCGGCGCCATGTACTTCACCAGCACGGACAGGCCGTTGGCGTCCGGGGACTCGACGCGGCGCGCGTCCACGAGCGACACGTGGGGCGCGGCGGGGGCCAGCTCCACGTTGAGCACCTGGGTGAGCCGGGAGATCTGCGCCTCGCCTGGACGGCCCCACACGGTGAAGCCGCACACGTCGGGCGAGGCGTACCAGTGGAGGAAGCTCTCCCCCACGAAGTAGCGGCCAATGGGATCCTGCAGGTAGTCGTCCAGTCCATCCGCGGAGCGCACGGCGCGGAGCATACCGCTCCGCGAGCCGGAGGGCCCGGTTCGTCTGGAGACCGTTCACTCCTGACGTCGGAGCGTGGCGGCCACGTTGCTCAGGGCCCGGAGCTGCTCGGGGTTGAGCTTGCGCAGGTGGCGCAAGAGCCGCCGCAACTGGGGGGGCTCCTGCTCGGGCGGGGGCTCTGCCCGGGCCCAGGCGGGGGGCTCCGCCGGGCCGAGCGCCAGGAGCGCGTCGGCCGCCAGCCGCAACGTCACGCACAGCCGCCGCAGCGTGGGCACGCTCGGCATGAGCAGTCCGCGCTCCAGCCGTCCGTACACCTCCGTGGCCACGCCGATGCGCTCGGCCACGTCCGCCTGCGTCAGCCCCTCGCGCCTGCGGGCTTCACGCGCGGTGTCACCCAGGCTCTTCGCCAGGTGCTGCCGGGTTTCCTGTTTGCTTCGGGGAGCCCCCTCCTTGCCGCGAGACCACCTCCGAGGTGGGGTGGTCTTCTCGGGGGGGCCTGGAAAAGTAGTCTTCGACGCCATGGCTCGACCTCGCCTCCATACGACTTTGGAGGTTATATGACTCATGAAGTCAGGTGTCAGCGACTAACTTCAAAAGTAGTGCGGTCGAGTGTGGGCTGGCGGAAAGAAGAAGCCCCCCTGGGGTGGCGGACACCCGGAGGGGGGCAGCGGGAAGGCGGGGAGGGCTTACAGGAAGGGCGCGGGGTCGAACTCGTCCACGCGGATGGGCAGCAGGCGGGGCAGGGGCCGCTGGAAGACCTTGGCATCCATCTCCAGGTCCAGGATTTCCAGGCCCGCGGGAACGAACTCGCGGAAGCGCTGGCTCACGTACTCGCGCAGGCCCAGCAGCGTCACCTTGCGCTTCTCCTCGAGCAGGGGGCGCAGGGCGGCGGCGAAGTCACTGCCGTCGTGGCTGGCGAGCACGACGGCGGCGCCCGGCCGCTGCTGGCGGATGGCCTCCAGCAGCTTGAGGATGCCCATGTCCACCACCTTCTGCTCGGGGCGGCCGTGCAGCAGCACCACCTCGCACCCCGCGGTCTTCAGGGCGCGCACGAAGCCGATCATCATGTCCGGCAACTGCTCGCCCCGCGCGTTGAGCACCACGATGCAGCGCACGGGGTTGGGAAAGCGGCTCTCGCAAAAGGCCACCAGCCGGTCGAACTGCACGCGGTCCTGGGGCTCGGGTTTGCGCCCCACGACGTTGGACACGGCCCAGTCGATGTTCTCGGCATCGATGAGGACGTAGGACGCGGCTGCGGGTCGGGTCGTGGTCATGGCGGGGGAAGATAGCCGGGGTTGCCCCCGGCGGCGTTGGACTTCTTGCCGTCCGCGCCTGGAGTCCAAGGACGAACGGACCCGGGGTGAGAGGGTGGGGGCGGCCCCTGCTTTCCGAGACAGACACCGCGCCTGGCGTGTCTGGTTTGGAGCCCGGCATGGCTGGCCATGGCGCTCCTGGAGGGCGCTCCCCCGATGCGGCCCGAGGGACCGGGATTCTCAACTTCTGAATCTGAGTCTCAATGTCTGGGATAAAAATAATGTGTTTTTCCTACCTGCCCCTATAGCTGTCATGTCTGGTTTGTGGTATGAATCAGTACGTCATCCCTCCATCGCCCAGGAATACCTCCATGTCCGTCTCCTCCGTTTCAGGCAACAAGGCCGCGGCCCTGCTGGCGCTCATCGCTCTGGCCGAGAAGAGCAAGACCGAAGGCCCGTCGAGCCCCACGACGCCTCCCCCGACGCCGCTGGAGTCCAACCCGCCCTCCCTGTTCAACGACGGCTTCACCGACGGCGCGCAGGGGGGTCAGTGGAATGAGTTCCTCCAGACCGCCAATCAGCTCATGGAGACGCTCGGTCAGCTCCAGGAACTGCTGGCGCCCGAGCTGGGCGATCCGAGCGGCACGCCGCAGGATCTGTTCAGCCCGCCGGGTGGCCCCGAGGGTGGCCCCGGTCCGACCCCGCCCCAGGGCCAGATCCCGGGCGGTACGACGCCGGACGGTGTGTCGGCCACCCCGGGCACCGAGGGCTCCGGCTCATCGAAGCTGGGCCCCGGGCTGCCCAAGGAGCTCGAGCCGTACCGCGGCGCCATCGAGTCCGCCTCGGCCAAGACGGGCGTGCCGGCCAACATGCTGGCGGCGCAGATCTGGCAGGAGTCGCGCGGCAACCTGGCGGCCGTCTCCACCAACGGCGGCAATGGCCTGACGGACACCGGCCTCATGCAGGTCAACCCCAACACCTACGGGGAACTGCAGGCCAAGCACCCCGAGCTCCAGGGCAAGGACCTGTCCTCCCCCGAGAACAACATCCTCGCGGGCGCCTACTACATGAAGGACATGAAGGAGCAGTTCGGCGACTGGAAGACGGCCCTGCGCGCCTACAACTCCGGCCCCAACGGCGTGGACAAGAGCAACCTCAACGCCCTGCCCGCCGGCACCGGCGATGCCACCTACGTGGACAAGGTGTCCAACTTCTGGAACATCATCGAGTCCGGCAACGGCACGCTGCCTCCCTGATAGCACCCCCCTCGGGCGGGGGTGGGCTGAGCGCCGCGAGGGCCGAAAACTCGGCCCCGGCGCGATTGTCAATCCCCGACCGGGCGCTTCGTGGGAAAACCCCCAACCATTTCAGGGGTTTACCTCGCGGATCGTTCTGACATAGGTTGCGCGCTCCCGGCATGGCCGGGAAACGGGTGGTCCCCCGTGTTCCCAGGCACGGACCAGACGACCCGGTATGCCCCGGAACGAGGGAGGGCTGTTCAGGTCGTGAGTGACGAGCGTCCGGACGCGCTGCTCAAGAGCGCACTCGAGAAGATTGTCTACTTCGAGGCCCGTGCCGAGCAGCTCCACCACGAGCTGACGTCCACGCGGGAGGAGCTGGAGCACCTCAAGCGCGAGCTGACCCTGTCCGAGCAGCGCGAGTTGGATTTGCGGCGAGAGGTGGCGCAGCTCGAGGTGCGCATGGGCCGGCTGGGCACCGAGCGCGAGGAGCTACTGCGTCTCAACCAGGCCCTGCGCACCGAGCGCGGCCAGCTGCTCGGCAAGCTCCTGGAGGCCAGCCGCATCCGCGCCTCGGACCGGCCCGAGCGCGAGGAGGACGACGAGGACGGTCTGGGCATCGATCTGGCCTCCTTCATCTCCCAACTGCGCAGCGAGGTGCTCGAGCGCCCGGCGCAGGCGGGCTCCGCGCCTCCGGCTCCCGCCTTCCCCTGGCCCACGCAGGGCGAGAGCGTGCCCGCCTCGGACACCGTGCCCGCGCTCGCCGTGGTGGGAGGCCCCGCCGCGGCTTCGACCCTCTCCTCCACCGCCTCGCCCGTGGTGCAGCACGCCTGGCGCCTGCAGCAGGAGGGCCGCCTGGCGGTGAGCGCCGGGCAACTGGCGGAGCTGGTCGGGGGTGGAGGGGGTGGAGACGAGTCGCTCTTCGGCTTCTCCGTGCGCGAGCTGTCCGCGCCGGACGCCACTTCGCGCGTGCGTGCCGCCGAGCGCCTCAAGGCCCTCGCCCAGCCGGCCGCCGCCCCCGCCCTGGCCACCGCCCTGCACGCCGAGGACGACCCCAGCGTGCAGGTGGCCCTGCTGGCCGCCTTCGCCGAGGTGGGCAAGGAGCAGGGCGTCTCGGTGGTGTCCCCGCTCCTGTCCTCCAGCGTGCCCGAGGTGCGCATCGCCGCCCTCAAGGCGCTGCTGACCCTCTCGCCCCAGGAGGCCGCGCCCCACCTGGCCCAGGCAGTGAAGGATCCGGACCGCAGCGTGCGTCGGCGCGCCTCGCTCCTCGCGCTCGGCCTCGAGGGGGAGAGCGCGCGGCGGCTCGGCGAGGAGGCCATCCACGACCCCGACGCCGAGGTGCGCAGCCTCGCCGCCCTGGCGCTCGGCGCGGGCAGTGGCGAGTCCGCCCGGAGCCTGCTGCTGGAGGCCCTCAAGGACCCGGAGGTGCGCGTGCGCCGCTCCGCCTCCCAGAGCCTCGGACGCATCCTCGGCCAGGACGTCTCCGCCGTGGTGGACCTGGACGAGGGCCGCCGCCGCCGGGAGATCCGCCGGCTCGCCACGCTCCCCGTCCAGCCCGTGCGCGCCTCGCTCTCGGCCCGGCCGCCGCCCGCGCGGGCCCCCGTGCCCGCTCCCGCCCCTGCTCTCGCGCCCGCGCCGTCTCCCCGGCTCGTTCCCCGAGCTCCGCCGCCGACCGCCCCCGCCCCCACTCCCCTCGCTTCCGCGAGGGCCGCGGCCCGGGCGGCCGCCTCTCCCGTGGAGGCCCTCTGTGGCCCCCTGCTCTCCGAGGTCCGGGCGGCCATCCGGGGCCGTTCCCTGGGGGAGCTGGCCGCGGGCATCCGGGCCACCACCGAGCTGGCCCAGGAGGCACTCGCCCTGCTGGTCGCCAGGGGCTCGGTCATACGTCGGGGTCACAAATACTTCGCCGCTTAGGGCAAGGTATGAGACCCCCCCGGATTCGACGAAGGGTTCTTCATGGATGCGCCGACGTACAGCCCCAAGCAGGTCGCCGAGATGCTCGGCGTGCCCCTGAAGTCCTTCACGCCGGCGCTCAAGCAGGACAGCTACACCGGTGCCGAGGTGTGGGCCCTGCGCGAGCAGCTCGGGCTGTTTCCGGCGCCGCTCGGCCGGCGCAAGCAGCTCTTCCTCAACTTCAAGGGCGGCACGGGCAAGACGTCCCTGTCCACCTCCTACGCCTGGCGCCTGGCGGAGCTGGGCTACACCGTGCTCATCATCGACCTGGACAGCCAGGGCCACGCCACCAAGTGCCTGGGCTACGAGGGCGAGGACTTCGACCAGACGCTGCTCAACGTGCTGGTGCGCAAGGCGCCCCTGTCCGAGGTCATCCAGAAGACGAGCTTGCCCAACCTGGACTTCGTCCCCTCCAACCTCACCATGTCCACGGTGGACCTGGCGCTCATGCCCATGGCGGGGCGCGAGTTCAAGCTGCGCAACGCCCTCAAGGAAGTGGAGGGCCGCTATGACGTCATCGTCTTCGACGCGCCGCCCTCCTTCGGCCTGCTCAACCTCAACGCCCTCATGGCGGCCAACGATCTGTTCGTCCCCGTGCTGGCCGACTTCCTGTCCTTCCACGGCCTCAAGCTGCTCTTCGAGACGGTGCAGGGCCTGGACGAGGACCTGAACCACGTGCTGGACCACGTCTTCATCGTGGTCAACTCCTTCAACGCCACCTTCCGGCTCGCCAAGGAGGCGCTGGAGGCGCTACAGACGCACTACCCGGAGTACCTGCTGCCCACGATCATCCGCCAGTGCACCAAGTTCGCGCAGGCCGCCAGTGAGGGCCGCCCCATCTTCGTGGCCGACCCCAGCTCCAAGGGGGCCACGGACATCGAATCCCTCATCCAGCACGTACTTCCGCGCTTGCGGGCGGGCGCGGCACCCGGTAGCGATACGGGTGCGCAGCAGGCCGGTTGACGTCCTCCTCTCTTCCGCTTTCAAGTCCGCCCATGAAGAAGGCCTTCGAACAGAACGTGTCCCGCGCCAAGCCGCGCCTGCGGTTGGGCGCCTTCACCGGCGCCGTCGACCCCGCGGCGCCCGACGGGGCCGAGGGCTCCGAGGGCTCCAGCGCCGAGCTCGAGCAGGCCCGGGCCGCCGAGCCCGAGCGGGCCCTGGACTCGGAGCCCGTGCGCGCCCCCGAGCCCGTGCCCGCCGCCCATGACCTGTCGGCCGAGGTGCGCGCCCGCATCGAGCGCGCCCGTGCCCCCCGTCCCACCGCCGCCGAGGTGCTCGACGCCGCCCTGCGCGCCTCCACCCCGCCCCCGCCGGGCCGCGACACCCACGAGGAGGAAACCCAGGCGCGGGTGACCGTCGCCGCCGTGGCCCAGGCGCCCGCCGCGCCGGTGGCCCGCGTCGAGGCGCCCGAGCCCGAGGTGGAGGTGCAGACGCCGACCCCGCCCCGCGAGGACGTGGACACGCACGCCCGGCGCGAGCGGCTCAAGGAGCGCCTCAAGGCGGTGCGCGAGAACCCCCGCCCCGAGCCCCTGCCCGCCAGCGTCGCCGAGGCGGGCATGCGCGCGGTGGAGCGCATCTCCGCCCTCCAGACCGAGCTGGTGAAGGTCAAGGCCATCAACCTCACGCTCACCCAGGACCTGGAAGTCACCCGGCGTCAGGCGGAGAAGGCCACCGAGGAGGCCCGCCTGCGCATGGACGAGGCGCGCCGGCTCGCCACCGAGGTGGAGGGCCGGGTGAAGCTGCTGGCCGACCTGGAGCGTGAGCTGGCCGCGCTCGAGGGCGAGCGCGACGAGGCCCTGTTGTCCCTGCAGGAGGCCCGCCAGGCCATGCAGGCCGCCGCCGACGAGCGCTCCACGCTCGAGGCCGCCGTCACCGAGGCCAAGAAGGCCCTCGCCGACAGCCTCTCCGAGGAGGAGCGGCTCGCCGGCGAGCTGGAGGACTGCAAGGACGAGGTGGCCTTGATGCGCCGCACCGTCGACACGCTCCAGGGCGAGCGCGACGTGCTGGCCCAGCAGGTGGCCTCGCTCACCGCCGAGCGCGCCGAGCTGCTCGAGGCGCGCAAGGCGCTCGAGGCCGTGCACCGCGCCCTCAGTCAGGCCGTGGCGCGCTGAGCCCCTCGCGCGCCGTGCCCTCCCGCCTGGCCCTCGACTCCGGGCGGGAAGGGGTCCGCCGTCCGAGGCGGGCGGCCAGTCGAGCCTTCGCGACTCCACACGCCCCACGAGCGTAAACCCCCCCTGGCCCCGGGTCCGGTTGCCGGAACCCGGGGGGCGCCGGAGCTTTACCCGCGACGCGAAGGGGGGGGAGCGGCCGTTCCGGGCCCACCGACCCCCATGGCGCGAAGGAGCTACACGTGGGCTTGGATCTCTTGAAGGAAAAAGGCGTTCCATTGGATCGCCAGAAGTTCACCTGGAAGGATCTGACGCGGCGGATGATCAGCAAGCTGGATGACGACGCGTTCACGCGCGTGCGGGTCATCCTGATGAATGGCATCGAGTCGGAATCGGTGCGCTTCAGCCATGCGTGCGCGCGCATGAACCTCGACCTGCGCGAGCCCCTGGCGCTCATCCGGCGGGTGGAGCACTTCCAGCAGACACTGGTCAACTGGCTCAACCCCGGCAACCAGTCGCCCCTCGAGACCACGCTCGGCTACGAGCAGACGGCCATCGAGGTGACGGCGAGCGTGGCCCTGCACGAGCCGGATCCCTACCTCGCGCAGACCTACCGCTTCGGCATGCTCGAGGACTTCGATCACCTCTACCGCTACTCGGCGCTGTATGACCGGCTGACGGGCAAGGATCCCAACTACATCGTCCAGAGCTACACGGACATCATCCCCGCGCGGCCCACGGTGCTCGAGCACCGCCACCCGCTGGATGACGTGCGCCGCCCCTATGCCGCGCGCACGGCGGATCCCATCTCCAAGCTCAACGCGCTCACCATCGTGTCGGCCGAGAACCAGGTCCACACGTACTACATGAACATCGGGCCGCAGTTCACGGATCCGGTGGCGCGCATGCTCTACGCGGAGATCGCCGCCATCGAGGAGCAGCACGTCACGCAATACGAGGCGCTGTGCGACCCGAGCGAGACGTGGCTGGAGAAGTGGCTGCTGCACGAGGCCAACGAGGTCTACAACTACTACAGCTGCCTGCAATCCGAGACGAACCCCGTCCTCAAGGAAGTGTGGCAGCGCTTCGTGGACTACGAGCTGGGTCACCTGCACTACGTGAAGGAGCTCTTCCAGCGCATCGAGGGCCGCGACGCGGCCGAGGTGCTGCCCAAGGAGCTGCCCGAGCCCATCGGCTTCCACGAGCACCGTCAGTTCGTGCGCAAGGTGCTCCGCGACGAGGAGGGCCTGAGCGCCAGGGGCACCGAGTTCGTGCCGCGCGCCGAGGAGGCCGAGCGCACGCTGCTCTACCGCGAGCAGCTCAACATGGACGGCTCGCCGTCCGACATCGCCTCCGCCGGCTACATCTGGCGTCCGGGGACCGAGCTGTCTGTCGAGGCCAGGCGTGAGGGTGTCGTGTCCGAAGGGAGGATTCAGTAATGGAACGCAAGGCGAGTGAGATGGGGATGAACCGGACCGGCATCAAGACCTCTCCGGTGGAGAGCGCCAAGGAGATCGAGGGCGCGGAGAAGCGCGGGGCCACGAGCATCGGAGATGCCACGGCCATCGCCCGGGTGCGCCAGGAGTTCGCCCGCGAGGTGGGCAACTTCGGCTCGGTGCCGCCCCCCACGGCCAAGGGCATGGTGAAGGCGGCGGTGGACCTGCTCAAGGGCGGGCGGGCCACCGTCTTCATCGACAAGCTGGGCCAGCGCGCCGGCTTCGAGCGCACCGGCGTGCGGCTGTACGAGGCGGCGCTGTCCAAGCTGGACGTGTTCGGCACGTGGGAGGGGGGACCCTCGCGCGTCGAGCTGGAGAAGATCCGCCTGGATGAGCTGGCGCACTTCGCGCTCGTCGTGCGCACCATCGAGCAGCTCGGTGGCGACGCCACGGCGCTCACGCCCGCCGCGGAGCTGCAGGCCAACATGTCCGAGGGCGTGCCCCGGATGCTGGTGGATCCGCACGTCAACCTGCTGCAGTCGCTCGAGGGTCTGCTGACGGCCGAGCTCGTGGACAACGCGAGCTGGGAGCTGCTCATCGAGCTGGCGGAGCAACTGGGGCACACGGAGATCGCCGAGCAGTTCCAGCGGGCGCTCGACGTGGAGCAGGAGCACCTGGCGCTGGTGCGCAGCTGGATCTCCACGGGCACGATGCTGGAGGCGCGCGTCGGCGAGGAGGCCGCCGGCGCCCCGGCGTAGCCAGCCCCGCTAGAACGCGGAGTCCGGCTCCTGGAGGAAGGCCACTTCCTCCGGAGTCGACTCCCGGCCCAGCGCGGCGTTGCGGTGGGGGAAGCGCCCGAAGCGCGCCACGATGTCGTGGTGGCGCCGGGCGCTTTCGTACGTGATGACGCTGTCCGCGTTCTCCCAGGTGAGCGGCTCGGTCAGCGCCACGCACCGCCGCTGGTCCTGGAGGTCCTCGCTGTGCATGAAGGGCAGGTAGAAGAACCACCGCCACACCGGAGGCAGGGGAACGTCGAGCCCGCGCGCGAGCGCCCGCCGCGCCACCTCGCGCGCCCGCTCATCCGTGGCGTAGGCCCGGGGTGAACCCCGGAAGACATTGCGCGGGAGTTGATCCAACAAGAGCAGCAGGGCGAGGGCGCCCCGGGGCTCGTCGCGCCAGGAGTCGAGCTCCCCGGCGGCCGCCTGCTCGCACGCTTCCCGGAAGCGGCGGGTGCACTCGGCGTCGAAGGACTCGTCGCGCTCGAACCACGAGCCTCTCGGCCGAAGGTGGGCGGGCTCCGACGGCGGGCCGAACCAGAAGCCGAGAACGTCATCCACGCGGGCCATGCAGCCTCCTGGAAGGGACTCCTTTCTAGCACCCCGCCCGCGTGGGGGTGGCCCCCGGGAGGCAGCATCCGCACCTTTGCGCGGCACTGCACACTGGAGGTGGACAATGACGGAGCACCACGCACTCAACAGCCCCTCGCTGTCGACGCTGAGCAACCCGACGCTGCGCAACGAGTCCCTCGCGGCCCTGGGGACCTTCGGGGCACTCACCGCGGGGGCGGCCCTGCTGGGCGCGCGCTCCTCCAGCAGCACCCAGGTGTGGTACCGGAGCCTGCGCAAGCCGCGCTTCCAGCCGCCCGCGTGGGTGTTCGGCCCGGTGTGGACGACGCTCTACGGCCTCATGTCCCTGTCGGCGTGGCGGGTGTGGAACCGGCCCGCGGGACCCCGGCGCTCCTGGGCGCTCGCGCTGTGGGGCGTGCAGCTGGGCTTCAACGCCCTGTGGTCGCCCCTCTTCTTCGGAAAGCACCGCCCGCGCACGGCGCTCCTGGACATCGCGGCGCTCGGGGTGAGCCTCGCCGCGTACACCGGCGCGGCGCGCCAGGTGGACCGGGGGGCCTCGTGGATGATGGTGCCCTATCTCGCGTGGGTGGGCTTCGCCAGCGCGCTCAACGAGGAGATCGTCCGGCTCAACCCCCGCTGAACTGACCGAACGGCATGCGCGAGCGCACCCGCTCGCGCCGCCGGAGGATGGAGCGCAGCCCGAGCCCCATGGCCACGAGCGACAGCGCCATCCACACCGCCGCCCAGAAGGGCGCGGGCAGCCAGGTGAGCTGGGCCATGGCGTGGGCATCCGAGACGCCCACCTCCAGGCCAAAGCCAAACAGACCCTTGATGTCCTGGAGTGCCAGCAGACACGACAGCGCGGCGATCCACAGCACCACGCCGCGCCGCAGCCACACCGGCCCCTTCCACGCGATGAGTCCCAGCAGGGCGGCCATGCCGGCGATGAAGCCGAGCGTGAAAAGGCCGTCCGAGCGCGAGGAGCCGGTGAAGTGCGCGTAGGTGCCGCCGGGATCCGGCGGGAGCAGGGGCACCCAGAGCACGGCGACGCCCACCATCCACGCGACGAGACCCCAGAGCAGCAACCGTCCGCTGCGCATGCGCCCGGCGGCCACGAGCAACAGGGCGCCGGCGACGGAGGAGCCCACGTAGCCGCCCGAGGCGATGAGCATCTCCTTCCAGCGCGAGCCGGTGAGGGAGTGGTAGGTGAGGCCGCCGGTAGCGGGGCTGATGGTGACGCTGCTCACGTGCGAGCCCAGGGCCCAGGCGGTGAGGGCGTGTCCGCTCTCGTGCATGAGCGTGACGAGCAGCCTCAAGGGGTAGAGCCACACCGTCTGCCACAGGAAGACACTGGCGGCCGCGGCGAGCACCAGGCACGCGAGCAGGGCGCGGGTGGACAGGGGTGGCGGCTCCGGAAGGGGACGCATGGGCCTTGGACGCTACCACGGCCCCGGAGGTTCCAGTACCCACGGCCCCTGGGAGGCATGACTGGGGAAGTCATGTCCCGAATCCTATGTTATGAGTGGGTCATGACGATGAGCGAGATACCGTGTCCCTGCGGTAGCGGACAGAAAGTCACGCGGTGTTGTGCGAGGGCGACGCTCTTTCCCCAGCAGCCTCCGCCGGGGTTGGATCCGGTCCTCACCGAGGCCTATCTCCACGCGCAGCGGGTGCTGGGCGCGCCCGACGCCTTCCAACGCATGTCCGACTGCATGACGCTCCTGCGGGAGATGTTCCGCGAGGGAGGGCCGCTCTCATCGCTGCGCTGGCCCTGGGAGGAGCTCGTCCCGCCCGTCGAGCGGCACATCTTCCGGGTCATGGCGGAGGTGGAGGGCATCGACGAGCGGCACGAGCGGTTGTTCGAGCGCTGCGCGCCGGACCTGATCGACCCCGAGCGGTTGGAGCGGCTGAACGAGGGCCTGCGCCGCGCGTTGATGTCCCCCGAGCGCACGGCGGACGAGAAGTGCGCGCTGGCGGTGGCGGTGATGGAATTGCTGTCCGCGCCGCGGCATCCGCCCTACCCGAAGGAGGGGCTGTCGGTGGTGTCGTGGCTGCTGATGTCGCAGGTGGACGAGTGGGTGGAGCGCCGCCAGCGCGTGCAGACGGTGGTGGACGAGGCGCTGGGGAACACGCGCGGGGCGGGGCTGCACGTGGGGTTCATCGGGGGCGTGGTGACGGAGCCCAAGGTGCTCGAGGCGGCACTGGAGCGGGCAGCCCGGGTGGATCCGGAACTGATGGAGCTGTTGGGCCAGTTCGAGGTGGCCATCCTGGGAGGCATCCTCGCGGGGCGCACGCCCGAGGTGCTCCATGGCGAGGAGTGGCTGTGGATGACGGCGGTGTTGCGCGAGCCCCTGGATCCGGACCGGGCGCCGGCCGCGGACGGACTGGCGCTCTTGCGTGTGCTCGACGCACGGGTGCAGCAGGTGGTGCTGAGCCGGGTGGAGGCGGCGGGGAGGGACCGCTCGTCGCCGCCGGAGGCGGAGCAGTGGTTCTCCTGGGCCTACAAGGTGCTGGTGGCGCGTCCGGTGGCGTTCTTCGGGGCCTTCGCGCGGGCGCGCGAGGCGGTGTTGCTCGAGCGCTTCGCGGGGGAGGCCGAGTGGGTGCACACGCTGCGGCGGCGCGAGCGGTGGCGTCCGGAGGAACTGGAGCCCTACCGGTTGCGGCTGGAGGCGGTGGGCGCGCCGGAGGCGGCGCGGTGCGTGCGGCGGCTCCAGGCGCACCTGCGCGGAGAGAGCCCGGCGGGTGGCTGGGGCTTCAGGACGTGAGCGCCTGGGGTCAGGTGCCGGGGGCTCTGCGGGGAAGGTCCGTGGTGAACACGGCCTGGAGCAGGTCCATCAGTCCGGGCCAGGCCTCGGCCGACAGCCACAGTCCCTCCGGGGCATGCTCGGCGGACATGGCCAGGGAGGAGGACTCGAAGAGGCGCGCGGACACCACGCCCTCGCTCGGGAGGCTGCCCTCGATGTCCAGCGCCTGGCCGTCCCAGCGCAGGCCCGGGGGGAGCAGCTTGTCGGCGAGGGCGCGCAGGGCGGCCCGTCCGGCGCCGGTGCGCATCACGCCCATGAGGAGCGCGGACGCGGCGGCGGTCTCCTCCAGCTCCACCTTGCCGGGCGTGCGCAGCCGCACCTTGTAGCGCCCCGAGGCCAGCTCCACGCGCTCCAGGGTGGTCTCCACCCGCAGGCGCCAGCCCTTGATGGAGAGCCGCACGTCGTACAGCGCGGGGCCGGAGCTCCACGCGGTCAGCTCCAGGTGCTTCACCTGCTGGAGCACCTGGCGGGTGAGGGCCTCGACGCGGACGTGGGTCAGGCGCACCCGCTTGCGCCCCACGTCCACCGCCACGTCCGCCGACATCGCCGACGGCAGTCGCTTCACCCAGTCGAACGCGCCTTCCAGCATCTTCGTCGCCCGTGATTGCTCGGCCATGCTGCTTCCTCCCCGCACTTGGAACGCGGGGAGCGTAGTACGAACTTCTTTCATGGAGCGAGACAGGCTTCTTCGTAGCCCCATCGCTCCTGGGCTTCGCCTTCGTCCAGGTGCCTCTTCAATACCGCCAGGGGGACCGTGGGGGGAACGTCCACGGAGATGAGCCCCGGGATGTGGCTTCGCTCGATGTCGCAACCCATTTCCTCGAGTAATTCCCTGACGGAAGGAATGTCCTTCTCGTCGTAGACGATGAGGCGAAGGGTGCTGTGACCCGAGGGGCGTACGACCTCCCGGAAACGAAGCTCCTGCTGCTCGATCGTGGCGGTAACGATGTCGCCATACGCGATGCCCCTGGCGAAGAATGGGATATTGTCAATCTGGAACAGCCCCTCTCCCACGGGGAGGGCCCACAGGCCCTCGTAGTCCGCGGGAGGGTAGTCGTCCTCATCCTTCTCCAGTTTGACGACGACCTTGACCCGCTCATCCGCTTTGGGTGAGGTCATGGTGCTTCCTCCTGGTCCGGCTCATTGCTCCCCTTCATCGGGAGGCGGGCCTGCTCACTGTGGCCACCTTCTTCGCGTGGGCAATGGCGTTCAGGCTCTCCTTCCGGAGGAAGTGCTCCTTGCGAATGCGCAGGACCCTCCGTTCCGCGTCCTCCAGCATGTCCCATGCTTCTCGGGCCCGGCGGGGGAAGAGGTGGAGAGATTGCACGTAGAGGCAGGCGATATGGACGCGCAGCGCGAGGTTGGAAAAGCCGAGCCGCTGGACACGACGAAGCCACTGGCCGAACTCCTCCCACGGCATGTCGAACGCGTACGCCTGGGAGACGAGCTCCTCCGCGATGCCGCGCCGGGTCAGCTGACGCTCAACCTCGGTCTTCGCCTCGCGCAACCACCGTTTCTCCAGCTCCAGCAATGCGCGCTTGAGCTCCTCGTAGGGGGCGTCGGCCTTCAGCAGCTTCACGAGGAGTTGGTCCTTTTCCTGCCCGCGAGCCAGTCCGCGCTCTTTTCGTGTGCGTCGCATGGTTACGCTCCCGGACAGGGCTTATCGTTGGCCTCCGTGGGCCATGACCCGGAGCGCATGCAGGCTTCGAAGCATGCCTTGCACTGCGTCTCGCCCCAGACCCGGCCTTCGATGCTTCTACTGCTGGCATCAATACACCTGTCGTAAGCCGGTATGAAGATGTCCTTGCGCCATTTCTCCCGCTCCTGGCGGGCTCGAGAGCTTGGGAACCGCGGCATTGATTCGCTCAGCTGGGACCGTGAACTCGACAGGCAGTAGAGAGCGCTTTTTGCACTCGCATCTGCTGTGTGGCACGGGGGTGTTCAAGGAAAAGTCACGCCGCGCACGGTGAGGGTCCGGGTTCCTTCCGACTCCGTCAGCCGCAGCAGGAAGAGTTCCTGGGACTGGGGTTCGGGGGCTTCCGCTTCCACCACGATTTGCCGCAGTTCTCCCGGACGGAGCACGCCCGGCGATTGCCAGGTGCGGAGCACGCGCAGGGAATGCCCTTCCTCGGTGACCAGCTCGGCCGACTTCACCCGCCAGGGCTGTTGATGGGATTCATCCAGCCACAATTCCACCGCGACCCGGCCAATGGCCCGGTAGCTGTAGGCTTCCTTCACGAAAAGGCTGTCCGCGGGCGACTGGGGGAGGTCGGAAAAGAAGTCCAGCGAACGGATGCCGATCCCCTTCTTCACGAGCCTGGCACTGAACAGACCCACGAGGTCTTCCTGGCCCTTTCGCGTCGTTTGTCGCCCCAGTGCCGTCTCGCAGTGCTCCGCGCGCTCTCGTGCTTGTCTTGCTTCCTCCTGGAAGAAGGAGGCCGAGCGTGGTTTCCGGTCGACTCGGACTTGCCGTTCCACCTGGTCGGCGCGCACCACCAGCCGGAAGGTGGTGTTCTCCGGGAGGTTGTTGTCCGCGAAGCCCACCACCAACATCACTGTCTTTCCCGGCGGCGCCATCGCGGAGGGGAGAAGGGTGATCAACCCAGCGCTTTCATCCACCATCACGGACTGGAAGAGTTCGCGCTCCTGGACCGTGACGCTCCCTCTGCGCAGCGGCGCGTTGAACATCAGGTTGGAGGCTTGATTGGGGCTGATGCGAACCTCCCAGTCCTGTCTGGCTCCGTCTGCTGTCAGCTCGATGTGACGCTCGTCTGGCAGGGCGGTCTGTCCTGGGACGATTCCGGACGCGCTGGGCGCACCCTCGAGGAGGTGAAGCAACAAGAGCGTAGTCGGAAGAGACGGCGGCATGTGTCAGACCTCCGGGGTGGTCAGAGTACCAGGGACTTCTGACGTTGGCCGCGCTGTTCGTCTACTCGAATCGCTTCACGGCCCGCAGCGTGGGCCACGCTCGAACGAGGGCGGTATCCCGGGTGCTGCCCTTCTCCTTGACGAGGCCCTTGCGCATGTAGCCCAGCCAGAGCTCCGCGCAGATGGGATAGGTGTGCCCATCCGCGGTGTGCGCCTGGGTGAATCGTCCGTGGACGAGGGTCTCTCCGAAGAACAGCTCTCCCGTGAAGCGGGTGGTGCGGGTCGGGAGCTGTCCCCAGGTCATGAGGCTGATGACCGTCACGGGGCCGGGGCGGACCTCGGCGTTCTTCAACCCTGGATTGGGGAACTCCGCGGTGGGCTCGACCGGGACATCGAACATGCCCAGCTTCTGCATGGTCTCCACCGCGCCCTCGGGGCACTCGGCGGGGGGCGGCTCGGCGTAGAAGCGCCGCAGCTCCTGGCTCGGGCCGGCGCAGGATGCCTGGGCCAGGGCGGCGGCCGTGGTGCAGGCCCACACGAGCTTGCCGAGCACGGGGGTCTGGGAAGAGGAGGTCGCTGGGGGTTGAACGGGAGACGGAGTCGAAGTGCTCACGCGCGTGCTGTCCTTCCAGGGCGTCGCGCTGGCGACGGGCACAGGGATTTCCGCCCACCACTCGGGCGCTGCGCCACGTCCACCTTCGGGTGGCTCGTGAGGAGCCGCCACTTCCTGGCCGGAGTGAGCAACCCCTCGTGGGACGAGGCCCGAGACCGGGGGCGACATGCACAGCGAGCCCCCGAGGACGACGGCGGCCAGGGTCCCGGACCAGAGACGGGTCCGCCGGGACGCGAAGGTGGGGGACGCAGCGGCCGTGGAGGCCTCCTCGGGAGGCTGGGCCCTGCCGCGCACGGGACGTCGCAGGGCCTGGGCCGCGAGCCGCCATGCCCTATCGCGCAATTCTCCCCAGTCGAGCCACACCTCCTGGGAAGTGGTGGCGTCGCGCTCCTCCCACTCTTCGCACAACGCCACGTCCCAGGTGCCGTCCGCGCTCGCGAGCAACGCCTCCACCTCCTCCCCCAGGGCCTCGGCGCTCGGTGGGCGCGCGGCGAGCGACTTCTCCAGCATGCGCAGGCACAACTCGCTCAGCGCGCGGGGCACGCGTGGGTTGAGCACGTGAGGGGGCTCGGGGTGGTGCTGGAGGATGACGTTGGCGAGTGCTCCCTCGTCGGGCACGTCCGTGTCGAAGGGGTAGACGCCCGTGAGCAGCCAGTAGAGCACCACCCCCAGCGCCCAGAGGTCATCCGAGGGCCGCCCGGGGGAGTGCTCGCCCAGGTGCTCTCGTCGGAAGCGCAGCGTCTCGGGGCTGCGGTAGTGGGGCGTGCCCGGCATCGCCAGGGGGTGGGTGATGTCGAGCGCGCCCCAGTAGGTGCCCACGCCGAAGTCCACCAGCACCGCGCGCCCGTCCTCGTGCCGCACGAGCACGTTGTCGCCCTTGATGTCCCGATGCACCACGCCGGCGCGGTGTACCTGCACGAGCTGCCGCGCCACGTCCGCCAGCACGCGCGCGGCCCGCCTCGCCGTGGGGTTGTGCTCACTCGCCCAGTCGGGGAGGGGACGGCCATGCACGTAGGGCATGACGAGGTAGAGGTAGCGGGGCCGCGCCGAGGGCCACGGACCGCACGCGGACACCCCCACCTCTTGCATGCGCCGCAGCCGCAGCCGTACCTCCAGCTCGCGCCACGCCCGGTCCTCGTTCCGCAGGGGCAGGAACTTGAGGGCATGGAGTTGTCCGTCCCGGCGGGCGCGGAACACGGAGCCCTGGCCGCCCTCTCCCAGCCGGCGCTCCAACCGGTAGCCATCCACGACCTCGCCCACGCCCGGTGGCCCCTCCCCACGAGCCTTCCTCCACCGGCGCGCCCTGGCCTCCCCTCGCCCTGCCCGCTCCATGCACCTGACCTCCCGAGTGGGCCAGTCTAACATGACCCCTGACGCCCGGTGCGAGTCTTCCAGGGGGCTTGCTCTAACGGGACATGTCGAAAGGAGAGGTGGGACGCTTGGCTGGGCCTCTCTTGCGGCAATCCACCTGTTCCTTGCCATCCGCGCCGCACCACGAGGAACAGACCACCTCGGGAGGGCTCGTGTCCGACAGGCGTATCCCTTCACATTGAAAGCTGAGGCTCGTCCCCCTTCTTCGGCTCCTCCAGCGATGGAGGGAGCACCGAAACAGGTGATCGAAATTCTTGGTGTCGGGCTGCCCACCGGCTACATCCCCGTTCCGGTTCACGAAGACAGGGGGCTTCCATGGACACACAGGTCTTCTTTCATGAGCGTCAAGCCTGGCACCTGAAGCGTACGCGGCGGACCCATTTCATGGTGCTGCTGGTGGGAGTGCTGGCTGTCCTCTCCGGCTGTGGTCCGCAGGCCGCCCATCAGGACGCGGGCACCACCGCCGACTCGGGCACACCGGATGCGGGAGCACCCCAGGACGCGGGCACCACCGCCGACTCGGGCACACCGGATGCGGGAGTGCCCCAAGCGGGCTCCTGGTCCCTCACCGGCAGCCCCTCGACGCATCGCATTCTCCCCACGGCCACGCTGCTGCCCTCGGGCAAGGTGCTGCTGACGGGCGGCTACAATGTCGACAATGGGTACAGATCCCTCACCACGGCAGAGGTGTACGACCCGGCGACGGGCACCTGGTCGCCCACCGGCAGCCTCGCCGAGGGCCGTGATAACCACACGGCCACGTTGCTGCACTCGGGCAAGGTGCTGGTGCTTGGCGGCCACAGCTACAATTCCTCTAAGAGCCTCGCCACGGCGGAGGTGTACGACCCGGGGACGGGCACCTGGTCGCCCACCGGCAGCCTCGCCACGCGCCGCGAGCACCACACGGCCACGCTGCTGCACTCGGGGCAGGTGCTGGTGACGGGCGGCGGTGGGGACCTCGTCACGGCGGAGGTGTATGACCCGGGGACGGGCACCTGGTCGTCGACCCGCAGCATGGCCACGAGCCGCGAGAACCACACGGCCACGCTGCTGCCCTCGGGCAATGTGCTGGTGACGGGCGGCTACGGAATCGGTGGGTCCCTCGCCACGGCGGAGGTGTACGACCCGGAGACGCGCACCTGGTTCTCCACCGGCAGCCTCGCCACGGGCCGCTATCGCCACACCGCCACGCTGCTGCCTTCGGGCAAGGTGCTGGTGACGGGTGGTACCAACCTCTCCTCTGGGTCCCTCGCCACGGCGGAGGTGTACGACCCGGAGACGGGCACCTGGTCCTCCACCGGCAGCCTCGCCGATGACCGCAGTGAACACACGGCCACGTTGCTGCCCTCGGGCAAGGTGCTGGTGGCGGGTGGCGACAGCAGGCGCTATGCCTTGAGCACGGCGGAGGTGTACGACCCGGAGACGGGCACCTGGTCCTCCACCGGCAGTTGGGTCGATGCCTCCGGTGGCCGCCATGACGCCACGCTGCTGCCCTCGGGCCAGGTGCTGGTGACGGGTTCTTCCGACGAACCAGAGGTGTACACGCCCGCCGACCCGAGCCCACCGGATACGGGAGGGCTCCAACCGCCGTATTTCATCGAGAAGCCCGAGCCTTCTTCGCGGGTGGGCGGTGGAGGCGAGCTGACCTTCCATGCCTCCGCGCGGGATCCGCGGGGCAGCCCGCTTCGATTCCTCTGGTCCGCGAATGTCGGCACCTTGGACATCGCGCATGGGGCGTCCGAGAGCCGAGCCATCTGGAGGGCACCCGCATGTCTGGTCGCGGGAGTCACCGCTTCCTTCACCCTCACCGTGATGAATACCTCGCGGCTCTCGAGCACCGCCCGCTTCTACGCCGTTGGCATTCCGGATTGCCAGGGTTGGTCCTCCATCGACAACCTCCTCACGGGCCGCGAGCGCCACACGGCCACGCTGCTGCCCTCGGGCAAGGTGCTGGTGACGGGCGGCTCTGGCCGCGGTGGGGACCTCACCACGGCGGAAGTGTACGACCCGGGGACAGGTACCTGGTCCTCCACCGGCAGCTTCGCTTCGATCCACCAGAACCACACGGCCACGCTGCTGCCCTCGGGCAAGGTGTTGGTGACGGGCGGCTCATCGGAGGTGTACGACCCGGGAACGGGCACCTGGTCGCCCACCGGCAGCCCCGCCACGAATCGCGAGAACCACACGGCCACGCTGCTGCCCTCGGGCAAGGTGTTGGTCGCGGGCGGCTCCAGTTTTGGGAGCTCCTTCCGCGCCTCGGAGGTGTACGACCCGGGGACGGGGACCTGGTCGCCCACCGGCAGCCTCGTCACGGGCCGCGCGCACCACACGGCCACGCTGCTGCCCTCGGGCAAGGTGTTGGTCGCGGGCGGTTTCAACCTCCTCGCCGGTGGGTACCTCGTCACGGCGGAGGTGTACGACCCGGAGACAGGTACCTGGTCCTCCACTGGCAGCCTTGCCTCGAGCCGTCAGAGCCACGAGGCCACGTCGCTGTCTTCGGGCAAGGTGTTGGTGACGGGCGGCTACAACGGACTCGAGCCCTTCGCCACCGAGGTGTACGACCCGGAGACAGGTACCTGGTCCTCCAGCGGCAGCCTCGCCAGGAGCCGCTATGACCACACGGCGACGTTGCTGCTCTCCGGCAAGGTGCTGGTCACGGGGGGTTACTCCACCTCCTCGGCGACCCAATCGACGGCAGAGGTGTACACGCCGTAGACCTCGCCCTCCGAGTCGTTCCTACGCGTCGTCTGACACCCTTTTCGGGAGGGGCCTCCCACTGGCCCGCCCGAGTCGTACGAATCGTCTCGTCCAAATCGTCTGACACCTTCTCCGGTGTAACATGACTCCTGACGCCCGGTGGGAGTCTTCCATGGGGGCGTCAGGCGTGGGTCGGGGTCACGTCACGGGCATACCGAGGTCTCGTCGTTTCCGCTGATGGTCACGCTGCCAGGAGTGGCGGAGAGCTGAGCGCGCAGGGCCGTGGCCAGGCACGTGGGCAGCGCGGGGTTGTCCGTGATGCTCAGCCAGGACACGGACGTGAGTTCGGGCAGCTCCAGCCTGGTGAGCAGGGGATTGCCGGAGACCAACAGGGAGTCCACCGAGGACAGTCTGCGCAGATGCGACAAGGAGTGCAGCTTGGCATTGTCCAAGATCTGGAGCGAGGAGAGCCGCGCCAGCCATCCCAGGCCTCCGAGCTGAACCAGCGCGTCGTTCCTCTCGAGCCGGACACCGCCGCCCACGGCCAGGAGATTGTCGAAGAGGAAGGCGAGCTTGGGGTTGTCGATCAGGTTCAGATTGCCGCCAATGGACATCAGGCTGTCCACATAGAAGAAGTGCCACACCAGCTCATTGCCGATGAAGGAGAAGCTCCCGCCCACGTGGGTGAGGGCGTCCAGGTGGAGCACATCCAGGGCATCCAGTCGCTCCAGGGTCAGGTCTCCACCCACGATTCGCAGTTGCTCCAGTCCAGGCAGCAGGTACAGCTTCGGGTTGTGCTGGAGGAGGAGGCTGCCCGGCAGGACCTGCACCGAGGCCCCGAACTCGAAGAGCTCCGGGTTCTCCGTCACCTGGATGTCTTCCCCCACGGTTTCCAGGAAGGAGATGAACCGCGAGAGCTTCGGATTCTGCGCCACGGTCAGCCGGCCTCCGATGAAGGTCGGGCCGTAGTCGGCATACAGGGACCACCCGTTGGACTCGAGTGAGGCATTGCGCGCCACGGATAGGTTCCTTCCGATGTGGCGGACCTTGCTCAGCCCGGAGAGACTCTGCAGTGCCGCGTTGTCCTCCACCCAAAGCGAGCCGGCGATCCGCACGGGGTTGAACCCCAGTCTCAGGCTGTTCAGGCGCGGGTTGTGGGTGATGGCGACGTCTCCGTGGAACTCTCCACCGCCGGAGATGGAGAACGAGGTGAGCAACGGGTTGTCATGCACCTGGAGGTAGATGCCGAGTTCCTCGATGGCGGCCGAGAAACTCACCAGCTTCGGGTTGCCGTAGATGCGAACCGAGCTGTCAACGCGCTTCAGGGACGGCAGGTCGATCTGCTCCACTTCGGAGCCCCTGACGAAGAGAGCACCCGTGATCCGACCCGCTCCCTGGAGCGCCACCACGTCCGCCGCGGTACGGATGTCGTAGTCACCAAAGTATATCCAGCCGGGTTCCTTCGCCTTGCACTCGTTCCTGCGCAGGGTGATCTCGGAGAAGTCGAGCACCCCGTCCCGGTCGCTGTCCGTGCCGGCGAGGATCTGCGTGCCTCCGTCCGGGCAGGTCGTGCCACCGCTCAGGATGCGGTGCGTTTCGACCAGCACGGCCTCCGGTGCTTCGCCACACACATACGAGGTCGTCTCCACCTCGCCATCACCCAGCGAGCCGTCCTTGTCCGTGTCCGTTCCCGCCTGCACGGCCACTCCGCCCAGGGTGCAATTCGTGCCCGCGGGTTCGGCCTTCGCGCGGATCACCACCGGGGAGGGCTCGGCCTGGCAGCCATAGAAGGAGCGCTCCACCTCGGCGTCGTCCAGCGTGCCATCGCGGTTGGTGTCCACTCCAGCCCGCACGAGGATGCCTCCCGCCGCGCAGTGGTTCCCCGGGGCCTCTGGCGTCTGCGTCACCAGGACCGACGGCGAGGGCGTGGGCTCGTTCTGGCAGACGTACTCGGTGGACCGCACTTCGCTCGCGTCCAGCTGGCCATCACCGTTCGTGTCGGTTCCGGCCTCCACCCGGGTACCGCCGGCCGCGCAGGGCGTGCCCGGTTCCAGGGGCAACCGCCGCACCAGCACCACGGGGACGGAAGGGGCGGTCTGACAGACGTACTCGGTCGACTCCACCTCCGGGTCCGACAACTGACCATCACCATCCCGGTCGGCGCCCCGGAGGATCGCCGTCCCTCCGCCAGGGCAAGACACGGCGGGCGCCGGGTCGATGCGGACGAGGACCGTGGGGGGCTGCTCGGGCTCGCGCCTCTCGCACGCCATCCAGAGCACCGCGCACAATCCGACCACCTGGTACCGTTTCACGACTTCCCCCTCATGAAGGCGCGGGGCGTGCCCACGCGCGAAGCCGTTGCTCTTGTGCGTGACGAGTCGGTGGGGCGTCAAGCAGGGAAGGGGGCCTCCCTGGTGGACTCTCCGACGGGCCTCTAGACTCCCACCCCGAATGGCTCAGCCGAAGAACACCGCCGAACTCTACGCCGCCCAGCACCGGGGCGATGCGGACCACTACGCCACCTACTTCGCGGGCATGGATGCCTCCATGCAGCAGAAGGTGGCCCTCACCACCGCGCACTTCCCCACGCGCGGCCGGGTGGCCGACATGGGCAGTGGCTCGGGCCGGGGTACCTACGATCTGGCCTGTCTCTACAATGGCTTGGAACTGGTGGGCGTGGACATCAACCCCGTGTCCGTGGACATGGCCCACGCCACCTACCAGCGCCCCAACCTGCGCTTCGTGGCCGGGGACATCGCCGACCCCGTCTTCCCTCCCGAGTCCCTCGATGGCGTGCTCGACTCGTCGGTGCTCCACCACGTCACCAGCTTCAATGACTTCTCCCTCGCCCGGCTGGAGACGTGTCTGGACAACCAGGTGCGCGCGCTGCGCACTGGCGGCGTCATCATCATCCGCGACTTCGTCATCCCCGAGGGCCCCGACGAGGTCTGGCTCGATCTGCCCACCACGGATGGGGCCGCCGACGGCGACGTTCCCGGCCTGTCCACCGCCGCCCTCTTCGAGCGCTTCGCCCGCGACTTCCGCTGTAGCGTCAACCGCTCGGGACCGGTGCTCTACACGCGCCTCGCCTCGCCCCACGCGGGCCATGTCCGCTACCGGCTCGCCCTGCGCGCCGCCAACGAGTTCATCCTCCGCAAGGACTACCGCACCGACTGGGACGTGGAGCTGCTCGAGGAGTACACCTACTTCTCCCAGGCGGACTTCGAGGCTGCCTTCCGCGCGCGCGGGCTGCGCATCCTCAGCTCCATGCCCATCCGCAACCCGTGGATCCTCGCCCACCGCTACGAGGGGCGCTTCCACCTGTCGGGCGTGGACGGGCGGCCCCTGCCGTTTCCCCCCACCAACTACCTCATCGTGGGCGAGAAGGTGCCGCCGGGCGCGGGCGTGGCGCTGCGCGAGGAGCGCTCCGAGCCGCTCACCACCCCCCGCTTCCTGTCCTTGAGCACCTGGCGCCACGAGGCGTCCCGCGAGGTGTTCGAGCTGGTGGAGCGGCCGGGGCGCACGCTGGACGTGCTGCCCTGGTTCCGGCTGGACGGCCAGGTGTTCGTGCTCGCCAAGAAGGGCTTTCCGCGGCCCATCGTCAACGCGTGCGCGGACCATCCCAACCTCGGCGGCGCGGCGCTCTCGGGCTATGTCACCGAGCCCCTCGCCGCCATCACCCTCGGGGGAGAGGCCGCGCCCCAGGCCATCGCCCGCATCCTGCGCGAGCGCGCCGGGCTGGGCGCGGGCCATGTCCTCCACGTGAGCGAGCCGGTGCGCTACTTCACCTCGCCCGGCGGGGTGAACGAGCGCGTCTCCGCGTATCTGGTGGAGGTGCTCTCGTCGGACGCGCCGCCCGCGCTCGACTACGGCCCGTTCACGAGCGCGGGCTCGGTGCGCGAGCTGGACGCACGCCAGGTGCTGCGCGCCTGCCACGTGGGCGGCATGGTGGACGCTCGCCTGGAGATCAACATCCACCGGCTCCTGCGCCGGCTGGGCGCTTCCCCGGGGCCGTGGATCGGCGCCCCGCTCGCGCTCACCGAGCAGCCCCACGGGCCCCGGGAGGCGCCGGACGCGCTCACCCCCGAGCGCCGCGCCGTCTTCTCCGCGCACGATGATGGGGCCACGGGCTACCTGTCTCCGCGCACGGGCACCTTCACCGAGCGGGACGCCCAGGGGCGTGTGCTCGCGAGCGTGCCCCGCGAGTACCTCGTGCCGGCGGGGGCGAGCCGCAACACGGCGGTGGCGCTGCCGGTGGTGCGCACGCGCGAGGGCTTCCGGGTGGGCCTGGAGCACCGCGAGCTACCGGCGGTGCAGCACTTCACGGGGGGCTCGGGGCTCGCGGTGGCGCCGGCCTGGCGGCTGCCGCGCACGCTCTCCCACTTGTCCCAGGTGCCCGCCTTCGCGGCCGAGCGCCTGCGCGAGGAGTTCTCCGTGACGGTGCGCCGCGCGTGGGAGCTGGGCGGTCCGTACCACACGACGCCCGGGGTCACCCCGGAGCTGGCCTGGCCGTTCGCCGTGGAGATCGAGGCCGACGCGGCGTGTGACTCCCGCCTGCGCTGGCTCCCGCTGGAGACGCTGATCTCCCGGTTGGATGAAGTGATGGACGCGCACCTGCTGGTGGTGGCGTGGCGCCTCGCGCACGCGCTGGGCGTGCTGGGCTGAGCGCGCGGCTCTAAGAGGCGGGAGCGGCGGAGCGCTGCTCGGGGGGCGCCAGGGGCAGCCGCACCGTGGCCACCGCGCCGCCTCCCTCGCGTGAGCGCAGCGAGATGTGGCCGCCATGCCGGCGGACGATCTCCCGCGACACGTACAGCCCCACGCCGATGCCCGAGATGCCCGTCAGCTCGCGCCGGTCTCCGCGCTCGAAGCGGCCGAAGAGCTGCTCCTCGTCCTCCACCCGCAGGCCGATGCCCCGATCGCTCACGCGCAGCTCCGCCTCGCGGCCCGCCACCTCCTGGAGCTCCACCTCGATGACGCCGCCCGTGGGGTTGTACTTGATGGCGTTGGACACGAGGTTGTGCACCACCTGCTCCAGGCGCAGCTCGTCGAAGTCGCCCAGGAGCGGCCGAGCGGTGAAGGCGAGCGTGTGCAGGGGCGAGGCGGCCACGAGCTCCTCGGCCACCCGCCGCACCACCTCGCTCAGGTCCAGGCGCGTGCGCTGCAGGGGCAGCTGCTCCAGGCCGAGCTGCGAGGCATCCAGCAGCTGGTTCACCAGGCGCGTCACCCGGTCCACCTGACGGCTCACGTTGTCCAGGCGCTCGCCGTGCTCGCCGCCCAGCTTGCGCCGCAACAACTGCACGTGCGCCTTGAGCGCCGTGAGTGGCGTCTTCAGCTCGTGCGAGGCGATGGACAGGAAGGCGTCCTTCTCCCGGCTGGTGCGCTCGATGGCCTCCATCTGCCGCGACAGCTGCCCGGTCATGCGATCGAACGTCTCCGCGAGCTGGCTGAGCTCGTGGGGGGCGTCCTGGGCGGCCTCGGAGGCACGCGCCATGCGCTCTCCGGCCGCCTGCCGGGCCGCCGCGTCGCTCACGGCCTGCACGGGCGCGACGATGGTGCGCGAGAAGGCGAGCGCCAGCAGCACCGCGGCTCCGGTGGCCATCGCCATGGTGACCAGCAGGCTGAAGTAGGCCCGTTCCACCTCGCGCTGCAGCCGGGTGCCGGGCTGCTCCACCACCACGCGCCAGCCCAGGGACGGCACCGTCACCATGCCGAAGTGGTGCAGTTGACCCATGCGCACCATCGGCATCCCTTCCTCCCCGGACGAATAGGTGCCCGTGCCGCCGCTGAGCACGTCCCGCAGCGCCTGCTCCAGGGGGGTGCCGGTGATGCTGCGCAGGGGCTCGTGCCCCGTGAGGGCCGAGTCGAAGACCACGCCGCCGCGCACGTCGGTGACGCGGATGCGCCGGTCGCTGTCCTGCACCTGCGCGTGCGCGTGCTGGCGCAACCTCGGCAGGTCCATCGCCGCCACCACGTAGCCCGCGTAGCGCTCGTCCTGGCGGATGGGGGCCACCGCCGCCACGAGCGGCCCGGGGCTGTGACTGCGTCCGCTCAGCACGTCGCTCACGATGGGCCCGCGCGCCTGCTGCACGAGCCGCACATAGCCCCGGTCGGAGAAGTCCGAGCCGGCCATCGCACGGCCCGAGAGATCGTTGCGCGGAGAGAAGGCGAGCGCCAGGCCCTCGGGATTGCCCACGTAGGCATGGTGCACCTCGGGCGAATAGGTGACGAGCGCGTCCAGCTCGCCCTCGATGTAGTGCTGGCCGGGCAGCTGGCCCCCGGCGGTGAGCCCCTGGGACAGCGTGCGCGCGAGCTGACCCACCCCGTGCCGTACGTGCTCGATGCTGCTCTCGACCTCGTTGGCCACCACCCGGGCGGCGTGCAGGTTTTCTTCCTCCACCTGGCGCAATTGCGAGTCGTAGCGCTCGCGGCCCTCGGCCCCGCCCAGCACCAGCAGGGGCACCACCGCCCCCAGCGTGAGCGCCGAGCTGAAGGTCCGGCCGATGGAGACCTCCGCCAGCGGCGGCGGCAAGAGCGGCCGGAGGCTGCGGCGCACGCGGGGGATGAGCAGCAGCACCTGGAGCACCAGCGCCGCCAGCAGCCCGTTCACCGCCTGCTTCACCCCCGCCACCAGCACGCCCTCGGCCGGGATGCCCTCCACCAGGTAGTAGGTGAGGAAGAAGTACAGCGGGCTCATCAGCCAGTAGAGGGCATCGGCCACCAGGGGCGTGAGGCGCCGGCGCAGCGCGCCCACGAAGAGCCCCTCCAGCGCCAGGTTGAGCGCGCCCCATGGGTGGTGCCACAGCCGGAGCGTTGCCAGGCCCGCCACCGCCCCCGCGACGCCTCCACTCACCGGACCGAACAGCACCGCGGTGATGAGCACCAGCAGGGGCCCGAGCAGCAGATGCACCCCGGGGAGTACCTCCAGGGCCGCCAGGTTCAGCCCGCACCCGATCAGCCCGAGCGCCAGACCGTACCCGATTCGCCCCAGGACTTTCATCGGCGCCCAGGGTGCGCACCAGATGACGTCCTGGCAACGATTCTTTTGCCCTGACTACTCGCCCGGAGTAGGACGGTGGCCTTCACGGATGCATGAGCGGGTGGGAACGAATGGCTCCTTCCCGGTCGTCTGGCTTCCCGAGGACGCCCCCTTGTAGGGCCGGCTGGCGGACGCCTGGGAGAAGGCCTGGGATGGCCCTCGTTGCCTCGGTTGTTGGAACGCCCGCCGTTCCAGTGTCCAGGCGTTTTTCCTCTCCTGCTCCAAAACTGGAACCAGTGCCATGGCGGGGTTCGAATGGGACGAGACCCGTTGAGACCCCATCACGGAGAAATCATGAGCCACACCAAACCGTCCTCCCCCCCGGGGACGAAGCGGGAGGGAGGTCCGTCGAAGTGGTCGACGGTCGCCGGACGCCTGTGCGTCGCCGCCTCCTTGTTGTCCTCCCCGGCCGTGTTCGCGCAACCGGCGGGGCTGGCCTCCTTCGAGCTGGAGCGGCTGGAGCTGAATCCCAGTGCGCGGGGCTCCCTGGTGCTGGGCACCGGCGAGCTGTTGCCCGAGGGCAGCGCGCGCCTGTCGGTGGCGGGTCATTACGAGAGCAACCCGCTGTCGCTCTACCGCGAGGGCGAGCGGTTGGGGGCGGTGGTGGGAGCTCGAGTGACCGGGCACCTGCTGGCGGCGTGGGCGCCCCTGCGCTGGTTGGAGCTGGGCGCGCAGGTGCCCCTGGTGGTCTGGCAGCGGGGAGATGATCTCTCGGCCCGAGGGGTCCCGGCGCCCGCGAGCGCGGGCCTGGGCACGCCCCTGCTCCACGTCCGGCTGGGTCTGCTCGCGCAACAGCGCCAGGCGCCGGTGGACCTCGCGCTCGAGCTGGGCGTGGGCCTGCCCCTGGGTAGCGCGGAGGCGCTCTCGCGCGATGGCGCCGTGCGGCTCGCCCCCAAGGTGATGCTGGGCCGCGAGCTGGGCTGGCTGCGCACCGGCATGGAGGTGGGGGTGCTGGTGCGGCCCGCGGTCGTCCTCGGAGATGGGACGAAGGTGCAGGACGAGGTGGGCAACGAGCTGCGCCTGGGCGCGGCGGTGTCCACCCGGGGCGCGGGCCTGCGCGGTGAGTTGAGCGTGCGGGGCTCCGTGCCGCTCGCCGCCCGCGAGTCGGGCGCCGTGGAGGTGCTGGCGGGCCTGCGCCTGCCGGTGGGCTCGTCCGCCGAGGTCTACGCGCTGGGCGGTCCGGGGTTCGGTGCCGCCCCGGGCACGCCGGCCTTCCGCGTGCTGCTCGGCGTGGCCATGGGGGGTCGCGACCGCTCGGCCGCCGCCGCGGGTCCGGATGCGGATGGGGACGGGGTGGGCGACGCGCGGGACAAGTGCCCCACGGAAGCGGGTCCGGCCTCGCGCCAGGGCTGCCCGGTGAAGGACGAGGACCGGGACGGCATCGCGGACGAGTACGACAAGTGCCCCACGAAGGTGGGGCCGCCCTCGAGCCTGGGCTGCCCGGTGCCAGTGAAGGACACGGACCAGGATGGCATCGCGGACACGGGCGATGACTGCCCGAAGGAGCCGGGTCCGGCCTCGAGCCTGGGCTGCCCGGTGCGGCTCGTGGACGCGGACGCGGACAAGGATGGGGTCGCCGACAGCGTGGATGGTTGTCCGAAGGAAGCGGGCCCGGCCTCGAGCCAGGGCTGCCCGGTGAAGCGCGCGGACGCGAACGCGGATGGGGACAAGGACAAGGACGGCGTGGCGGACGCCCAGGACAACTGCCCCACCGAGGCCGGAGTGGCCACCAACCAGGGCTGCCCGGAGAAGCAGAAGCAGCTCGTGGCCCTGCAGTCCGGCAAGCTCGAGCTCAAGGAGCAGGTGGCCTTCGTCAACCGCAAGGCCGTCATCCAGCCGAACTCCTTCGCGCTGTTGAATCAGGTGTCCAGCATCCTCGGCCAGCACCCGGAGTTCGGGCGGGTCATCATCGAGGGGCACACGGACAACCGTGGCAACGCGGCGGCCAATCGCAAGCTGTCGCTGGCGCGCGCCGAGGCGGTGAAGGCCTATCTGGTGAGCAAGGGCGTGCAGGCCTCGCGCCTGGAGACCAAGGGCCTGGGTCCCGATCAGCCCATCCGCTCCAACCTGACGGAAAGCGGCCGCGTGGCCAACCGCCGCGTGGAATTCATCATCGCCACCCCTGAGCGCGAGCAGAAGTAGCCGACGAGGACAGGAAGACCATGAAGAACACACTCTTCACGAAGTGGCTCGCGGCCGCGCTGTGGGTGCTGGCGCTCGGTTCGACGGCGGCGCTGGCCGAGCCGGATACCTTCTATCTGGGCGATGGGCACAACGGCCCGTTCACGGCGGATCCTGAGAGCATCGTCAACAGCTATGCCCAGGTGGTGTCCCCCCTGTTGGAGGGAGACACGGAGATCATCGTCGGCAACTGCACGCCAGCGCCCTGCTTCTCCGGTGGCGATCTGGTGATGGTGTTCCAGACGACCGGCTTCCTGGGGACCCCCCAGGTCGAGGAGCCCGCGACGTCCACGTCGCTCAACAACACCGAGGTGGGCCGCTGGGAGCTGGCGCGGGTGGATTCCGTGTCGGGGACGACGTTGAAGCTCAGGGCGCCGCTCATCCGTGGATACGCGGCGCAGGTGACCCAGATCATCCGGGTGCCCGAGTTCACGAGCGTCACCGTGGGCCCCGACAACTTCATCCTCGCGAAGCCCTGGGATGGCAAGGTGGGTGGCGTCGTGGCGTTTCTCGCCACGGGACTCGTCCGCAACCTGGGGACGATCAGCGCGGAGGGGGCGGGGTTCCGGGGAGGCGTGTTCGTCGGTGACCCCGGTGGGAATGGCTCGACGGGATGCTCGGGTGATGCGGAGTCCCCGCCCAAGGGGGCTCAAAAGGGAGAGGGCATCGCCAATACCTCCTATGGGCCCTCCCATACGGGACGAGGCTACGTGCTCAATGGCGGTGGTGGAGGCGTCTGCTTCAGGTCGGGCGGAGGCGGAGGCGCCAACCATGGCAAGGGCGGCAGGGGAGGGTTCTCCTCCTCCACGGATGGGAGCCGAGGCGTGGGAGGGCGGGCCGGTGCACCCATCGAGGACTATGCGCTTCTCAATCGGTTGATTCCCGGTGGTGGTGGCGGTGCGGGTCATGGCAGCGCGACGTCCGCCCAGCGGGGAGGCAGTGGTGGTGGCGTGGTCTTCATCCGTGCCAACTCCCTTTCTGGCTCGACGGGGAGCATCCTGGCGACGGGATCTTCGGGCTATTACAGCAGCACGGATGCTGCGGGTGGTGGTGGTGCGGGTGGCAGCATCCATCTGCGCCTGGCCACGAGCGCGATCTGCGGTGACATCGATGCCAGCGGTGGCAACGGAGGAAGCCCCAATACCAAGCAGGTCGGTCCGGGTGGTGGTGGCGGTGGCGGCGTCATCCTGTTGCAGGCCTCCAAGCGCACGGGCTGCGTGGCCGATAGCAACAGCGTCCTGGGCGGCTTGTCGGGCAGTCAGAAGGATTCCTCCGCGCCTGGAGGGGTGTCGTACGGTGCGGAAAGTGGCGCGGGCGGCCGGGTCGAGACGATCGATCGGGGCTTCGCCATGCTCGACGTGCCCACGGTGAGCGCGCCCGCCAACGGCGCCTATACGGACAGCGCGCGCCCCAATGTCTCGGGCACGGCCACGCCCAACACGACCGTGGTCATCTACATCGATGGCAAGGAGGCGCGCCGGGGAACCTCCGACGCGGCGGGTGGTTACGGCGTGGTGCTGTTGGATGCCCTCACCCAGGGGGCTCATACCGTCCAGGCCGCGACGGAGCTGGACGGGGTCCAGAGCCTCAAGAGCACGGCGAATGCCTTCACCGTGGACACGCTCCTTCCGGATGCGCCCGCCGTGACGGTGCCGGGCGAGGGCGACTTCGTCATCACGCTCCGTCCCGTCATCCAGGGCACGGCCGAGGCCGGTAGCACGGTGTCGATCTACCTGGACAACCGGTCTCCGGTCACCGTGGCCGCGAGCGACACGGGGGAGTGGACGTATACGCCGGATTTCGACCTGGCGCAGGGGGCCCACACGGTGAAGGCCACGGCCACGGACACGGCGGGCAATGTCAGCCCCGAGTCCAATGTGCGCGGCTTCAACGTGGACACCCTGGTGCCCGCCGCTCCGGTGGTGAGCACGCCCGCCCAGGATTCCCATTCCAAGAACCCGCGTCCCGCCATCACGGGCACCGCCGAGTCGGGGACCACCGTCACGATCTACCTCGATGGCGTGGCGCTGGGCACGGCGCCGGTGACGGCGGGCTCCTGGAGCTATGCGCTCACCAGCGATCTGTCGGACGACACGTATGACGTGAAGGCCACGGCCAGGGACGCGGCGGGCAACGTCAGCCCCGAGTCCACTCCCCACACCTTCACCATCGATACGGTGGCCCCCGCGGCACCGGTCGTGTCGACGCCCACCGAGGGTGCGTATGTGACCACTCCCGTCCGCATCGCGGGCACGGCCGAGGCGGGCAGCACCGTGACGGTCCTCGTCGATGGCGTGCCCGTGGGGGTCGCCACCGCGAACGCCTCGGGTGAGTGGACCTATGAGACCAGCGCGGTGCTGGATGGTCCCCTCGAGGTGAAGGTCACGGCCACGGACGCGGCGAACAACACCGGCTCCGAGTCCAACACGCGCACCTTCATCGTGGACGCGACGGTTCCGGTGGCGCCGGTCGTGAGCACTCCGGCCGACGGAGCGTTCGTCAATACGCGCACGCCGGTCATCACTGGCACGGCCGAGGCCGACACCACGGTGACGGTGTATCTCAACGGCTCGGTCGTGGGCACCGCGCCGGTGGATGGCACGGGGGCCTGGAACTTCACCACGGCGGAGCTGACGGACGGAGCGACGTACACGGTGAAGGTGACGGCCAAGGACGCGGCGGGCAACATCAGCCCCGAGTCCAACACCCACACCGTCCACGTGGACGTGACGGTTCCAGTGGCGCCCGTGGTGACCGCGCCTGACGAGGGCACTCTGTTCAACACGCGCACGCCGGTCATCACCGGCACGGCCGAGGCGGGCACCACGGTGACGGTCTACCTCGACGGCTCGGTCGTGGACACCGCGCCGGTGAACGCCCTGGGCAACTGGAGCTTCACCACGGCGGAGCTGTCGGACGGGACGTACACGGTGAAGGTGACGGCCACGGACGCGGCGAACAACACCAGCCCCGAGTCCAACACCCGCACCTTCCGCGTGGACGCGACCGCTCCCGCGGCTCCTGTCATCACCGCTCCGGCCGACGGCGCGCTCATCAACACTCGCGTCAACGTCATCACGGGCACGGCCGAGGCCGGCACCACGGTGACGGTCTATCTCAACGGCTCGGCCGTGGGCACCGCGCCGGTGGATGGCGCGGGGGCCTGGAGCTTCACGACGGCGGAGCTGACGGACGGGACGTACACGGTGAAGGCAACGGCCACGGACGCGGCGAACAACACCAGCCCCGAGTCCAGCACCCGCACCTTCCGCGTGGACGCGACCGCTCCCGCGGCTCCTGTCATCACCGCTCCGGCCGACGGCGCGCTCGTCAACACACGCATCAGCATCATCATGGGGACGGCCGAGTTGGGCACCTGGGTGACGGTGTACCTCAACGGCTCGTCCGTGGGCACCGCGCCGGTGGATAGCGTGGGCAACTGGAGCTTCAGGACGGCGCAGCTGGCGGACGGCACGTATGCGGTGACGGCCCACGCCACGGATGCCGGGGGCAACGACAGCCCCGTGGCTCCCGCGCACCACTTCACCGTGGATGCGAGTGCGCCGGAGACGTTCATCGTCACCCATCCCCCGGAGTTCTCCGCGAGCACGGACGCGGCCTTCACCTTCCGCGCGGAGGATGCGTCGTTGCCCGTGACGTATGTGTGCACCCTGAACGGTCAGTCCATTGCGTGCACGGAGTCGCTGGCGCTCACCGTGATCGAGGGCACGCACACGCTCACGGTCAGCGCGGTGGATGCCCTGGGCAACAGGGATGCGACTCCGGCTTCCTTCTCCTGGACCGTGGACACCGTCGCGCCCGAGGCCCCGGTGGTGGTGACTCCGGCGGAGGGCGCCGAACTGGAATCCGACTCGCCCGTGGTCATCAGCGGCACCTCGGAGCCGGGCAGCACCGTGACGCTCCTGCTGGATGGGCAGGAGTTCGTGGTGAATGCGAATGACGTGGGCGAGTGGAGCTACACCGCCAGCGGACTCGCCTCCGGCCCCCACCAGGTGACGGCCCGGGCCAGGGACGCGGCCGGCAATGTCGGCCCCGAGTCGGCCCCGCGCTCCTTCACCGTGCTGGACAGCTCGCGCATGCCGGACACGGAGATCTCCTCGGGCCCG
The DNA here is from genome assembly GCF_000335475.2 of Cystobacter fuscus DSM 2262. Lineage (NCBI taxonomy): Bacteria > Pseudomonadati > Myxococcota > Myxococcia > Myxococcales > Archangiaceae > Cystobacter > Cystobacter fuscus. Next base: position 137,726 of record NZ_ANAH02000014.1, read on the forward strand.
TCGGGCTCCACCCCGGAGCGAGACGCGACGTTCACCTTCGGCTCGCAGCAGGGCGTGTCGTTCGAGTGCAGCCTGGACGGCGCGGAGTTCGCTCCCTGCACCTCGCCGGTGACCTACACCGACCTGGCGGAGGGCGAGCATACGTTCCAGGTGCGCGCCCGTGATGCCCGCGGCATCGCGGATGGCACTCCGGCTTCCCGAACGTGGACCGTGCGCGAGGCGGACATCGCCTACCTCGGCGGCGGGTTGGGCTGCTCGGCCTCGGGCGGTGACTCCTCGCTCGTGCTGATGGCCCTGGGCTCGCTGCTCGCGATGGCTCGCCGCCGCCGCGCCGCTCGCTGAGTCCCCCTCCGCCGTGACGGGAGGCCGGGTTCCTCTTCCATCGTGGGGAAGCGGGGCCCGGCCTTCTTGCTTCCCGCTCAATGCACGTGCTGGGACAGGGCGTGGGGCTCGGGGGGCGTGGGGTTGACGGCGGACAGCAGCGGCAGGGCCACGTAGAAGGTGGAGCCCCGGCCCAGCTCGCTCTCCACCCAGATGCGGCCCCCGTGGCGCTCCACGATGTCGCGGCTGATGTAGAGCCCCAGTCCCAGTCCGCCGTAGGAGGTGATGGAGACGTTGCGCGCGCGGAAGTAGCGCTCGAAGAGCTGCTCCTGCTGATCCTTCGGGATGCCAATGCCCTCGTCCGACACGGTCAGCAGCGCGAACTCCCCGCGCACCTCCAACGCCACGCGCACGGTGCTGATGTCGGGGCTGTACTTGAGGGCGTTCTCCAGCAGATTGGCGATGACCTGCTCGAGCCGGAACGTGTCACCCCGGATGCGCACCGGCTCCTCCGGGTGCGAGTAGTCGACGCGGTGCTGGCCGCGCTCGGCGTCCATGCTGCCCAGCGCCCGCTCCACGATCATGTCCATGCGCGTGGGCTCGAAATGCAACGCGAGCCTTCCCGCCTCGATGCGCGAGGCATCCAGCAAGTCATTGATGAGGGCGGTGAGCCGCATGAGGTGCTGGCGCGCGTGGCGCAGCAGGGCGGGGTCCACCGGTTCCTGCCGCTCCAGCCGGCGCTCCAGGCCCGCCAGCCGCAGCGACAGCGGGGTGAGGGGCGTCTTGAGTTCGTGCGAGGCGATGGTGAGGAAGTCGTCGCGCACGCGGATGGCCTCCTGGGCCTCGCGCAGCAGCCGGGTGCGCTCGCTCTCCGCGTGGCGCTGCTCGGTGATGTCCTCGACGATGCCCACGCCGCCCTCCACCTCGCCATGCTCCCCGATGCATGGGGCCAGGTGGACGCGCACGGGCGTCACCTTGTCCGTGGTGGTGGAGTGGTAGTCCCCCTCGTAATAGGCATGGCGCCCGTCGAGCACGTCGCGCACGCAGTCCGCCAGCGGTCTGTCCGGCAGCGACAGCAGGCGCAACCCGATGATGCGGGGCCGGGCCGCGCCGATGATGCGCGCGAGGTAGTCATTGCACGCCAGGAGGGTGGAGGTCGCGTCGAAGTGGAACAGGCCCAGGGGGGCGTTGTCGAAGACGAGCTGGTGGGCGCGCTGCCCGGACGTGACCTCGGCGGGGCGCCGCACGAGCACGCTGATGTATTCCTCGCGCTCCTGGCCGGAGCACCCGACCGTCACGTCGACCTCCTGCGGCGACCCGTCGCCGCGCAGGAGGAAGGTCCGCACGGGCTGCCCGCTCCGGTCCTTGGTGAGCAAGGCATGAAGGAAGGAGCGCTCGCCGGACGCCTTCGGGCGCACGGGGAGCAGGCGCGAGAAGGGCTGCCCCACGAGCTGCCCCGCGCTCCAACCCAGCAGGCGTTCGGCGGCGGGATTCAGGTAGCGCACGCGCTCGCCCGCGTCGCAGGCCACGAGCGGATCCGCCAGCGCATCCATCCATCGCCGTGTGTCATCTCCAGACATGCCTCCTCCCGAAAGGGCGGCCTCTTTGATGGGTAGGGTGGAGATGGCCCGGCTGTGCCGTGAGCCCTCCCAGGCGAATCCACGGCGCATCGTGTCCCCGCTCGGGCGGCGAGCGAGCGGACGTGGGAGGGGACTTCACGGCGCGGGGGGAGCGGACGCCTCGGCTCGCGCGGCCGGGGGCTCCATCTGGAAGCGCGCGATGAGGGGCATGTGGTCCGACAGCCCATGGAAGCGGCTGCGCGTGTCGCCAAAGGCGTGGGTGCCGTCGGTGTCGAGCCACCGCACCCGCTCGCCGGCGAAGATGTGGTCCAGGTGCATGCGCATGTGCATGAAGCCCGCGGTGGGGAAGCCCCGGGAGGCGCGCGGATCGATCTGCCCCACCGCCGCCTGGGCACTGGTGAAGCGCGCCTCGTCACAGAAGAACTGGTAGACGGGCGAGGCCGGGGGCGAGTTGAAGTCCCCGCAGATGACGAAGGGCTCGCCCCGTGCGTGGTGCTGCACGAGCGCGGCGAGGGCACGCGCCTCGTGGAGCTGGTTGATGCCGTTGCCCATCTTGTCCCGGGTGGCCCAGAAGGAGCGGGCGAAGGGCGTGGGCAGGCTCAGGTGGGTGTTGAAGACATGCAGGGGCAGCCCATCCTCCTGGCGCACCAGGCGCATGTGGGCGCAGATGCGGCTCTGCTTGCGCTCGCGCAGCATCTGCACGTGGTGGTGGGTGATGCGGTGGGGGGCGTCCACGTTGTGGGTGTCCACCGAGAGCCGCCGGGTGTTGACGAGGATGGCCAGGCCCGTGGTGTAGAGCGAGAAGTCGCGCACCCCGTAGCGGTGGGCGCGGAAGTAGAAGGCCTCGTAGGGCATGGGGCGGTTGAGGAGGGCGAAGGTCTCCTCCATGCGGCCCATGAAGGCCTCGAGCTGGGTCTCGTCGGGGCGGGCGGGGCGATGGGCGACGCTGCTGCGGAACGACTGCGTCTCCACCTCCTGCAGGCAGATGATGTCGGGCAGGGGCTCCAACGTGGCCAGCGCGGCGGCCACCCGCCGCTTGGGCCCCAGCGTGCTGGCGAGACCCCGCAGGGCGTGCCCGAAGTAGCGCACGTTGTAGCTGACGATGCGGAGACTGTCGGTCATGCTCATCACCCACGCCGCGTGGAAGAAGGACGCCCGTAGGAAGGTAGGACCTGCCCTGGCCTGGGGGGAGGGGCATGGGGGCAGGCATCCAAGGGGGCGAAGGGTGAGCCGCCGGAGGCGGGGGTGGACTCGTCTACCAGGCGGGCGGGCGGGACGAGGGGGTGTTAAAGGAGTCGGCACGCCATGACGCCTCCTCCTTCCCGCTTCCACGGAACCGATACCTACCTCTCCAGCGAGGGCCTCCAGGCCGCTGTCAACTGCGCGCTGACGCTCCAGCGTCCGTTGCTGGTGCGCGGTGAGCCGGGCACGGGAAAAACCCTCCTGGCCGAGGCCGTGGCCCAGAGCCTGGGCCTGCGCCTGCTCACCTGGCACGTGAAGAGCACCACGCGTGCCCAGGACGGGCTCTACGTCTACGACACCGTGCAGCGCCTGTATGACTCGCGCTTCGGCGACGGGGACGTGCGCGACATCCGCCGCTACATCCGCCTGGGGCCGCTGGGCGAGGCGTTCGCCTCGAAGGAGCGCGTGGTGCTGCTCCTGGACGAGGTGGACAAGGCCGACGTGGAGTTCCCCAACGATCTGCTCCACGAGTTGGACCGGATGCGCTTCCGCGTCACGGAGACGAACGAGGACGTGGTGGCCACGCACCGTCCGGTGGTCATCATCACCAGCAACAACGAGAAGGAGCTGCCGGATGCCTTCCTGCGCCGGTGCGTCTTCCACTTCATCGACTTCCCGGACCAGGAGCTGATGCGGCGCATCGTCGAGGTGCACCACCCGGACCTGGACGCGTCGCTCACGGAGCAGTCGCTCAAGGTGTTCTACGAGCTGCGCAACTTCACGCGGCTGCGCAAGCGCCCGTCCACGAGCGAACTGGTGGACTGGATCGCCGTGCTCAAGGCCAACGGTGTCACCCAGGTGAAGCTGGACGAGCAGTTGCCCTTCCTGGGGGCGTTGATCAAACGTGAGCAGGACTTGATGGCGGTGGCGGACGCGTTCGGGCGCGGCCGGCGGACGAAGGCCTGAGCGGAGCGACCATGTTCCTGCCCTTCCTCTACGAACTGCGGCGGCGCGGGGTGCCGGTGGGCGCGCACGAGGCGATCTCCCTCGCGGGGGCGCTGAAGGCGGGGCTGCATGACAGCTCGCTGGATGGCTTCTACCACGTGGCGCGCGCGCTGCTGGTTCACTCGGAGACGCACCTGGATGCCTTCGATCAGGCCTTCCTGGCGCACTTCAAGGGAGTGGAGGCGGCGGGGCAGCAGCTCACCGAGGAACTGCTCGAGTGGCTCAAGGAAGCGCGCGAGCGGCGCGAGCTGACGCCGGAGGAGCGGGCGCTGCTGGAGCAGTTCGACGTGGAGGAGCTGGAGAAGCTCTTCCAGCGGCGGCTGGAGGAGCAGCGCGAGCGGCACGACGGCGGGACGAAGTGGATTGGGACGGGGGGCGCGTCGCCCTTCGGGCACTCGGGGCAGCCGCGCGAGGGCTTCCGGGTGGGAGGCCCCGCGGGCAGTGGCAGCAAGCAGGCGATGCGGCTGGCGGGGGCGCGGGCGTACCAGGGCTACCGGGGCGACGTGGTGCTGGACACGCGGCAGATGGCGGTGGCGCTGCGCAAGCTCCGGGCCTTCACGCGCGAGGGCGCGCCGGACGAGCTGGACGTGGAGGGCTCCATCGCGGCGACGGCGAAGAACGCGGGCGAGCTGGAGGTGGTGACGCGTCCGCCGCGCCGGCCCAACACGCGCGTGGTGCTGATGATGGACGTGGGCGGCTCGATGGATCCGTACGCCCACCTGGTGAGCCGGCTGTTCTCGGTGGCGAAGCAGGCCACGCACTTCAAGGAGCTGCGCACCTACTACTTCCACAACTGCGTGTATGGCCGCGTGTTCGAGAACGCGACGCTGACGGGGGGCATCAGCGTGCCGGACCTCATTGGACAGGTGGGGCGGCACTACAAGCTGGTGATGGTGGGGGACGCGCTCATGGCGCCCTACGAGCTGACCCTGCGCACGGACGTGGAAGGCCGCTATGCGTTGGAGAACGGCAAGGAGGGGCTGGTGTGGCTGATGGAGCTGGCACGGCACTTCGAGCGCAGTGCGTGGCTCAACCCCGAGCCCATCCAGACGTGGAGGGGCAACACCATCGCCGCCGTGCGCAACGTGTTCGACATGTTCCCCCTGACGCTCGACGGGCTGGGCGAGGCGGTGGGGCACCTGACCAAGGGGAAGATGGTGCGCGGCCGGAAGTAGGGGCCGCGCGGGTTGAGGCTCAGACTTCCTCGTCGGGCAGGAGCGTGCGCAGCAACTCGTCGTCAGGGCCGAGCGGGCGCCAGCCGGGCGGTGGCGGCGTGGTGCGGAGTGCTGCCCTGGCCTGCATGACCCGTTCCTTGTGGGTTTCAGGAGTGAAGCTGGTCCACATGGCGAAGGACTGGGCCACCGTGAAGCGGGATGAGTCGTCCAGTACGGCGGGCCAGCCCTCGGGGAGATGCTGCGACAAGAGGCGCACGAGTACATCGCGCACGAATCGTGTGACCTGCTTGCGCTGCTCTGCTTCGGCCAGCAACCCGCCCAAGAGCTGAACCCCGGCGACGTCCTCCTCGCCCAGCTCCTCGGCGAGCACATGCAAAGGCACGGCGGGACGCGCCTCCGCGAAGGCCGTGAGCGAGTCGAAACCACGCTCACGAACCCGCTCGTACAGACGGACCCTCCAGTTGCCCTGCCAGGCACTCCCCTCGGTCATGGTCCTCTCCCGGGGACGAAGTTGATCGAGATTTAGGAGGATGATGGTGCGCGGCCGGGAGTAGGGGCCGTGCGACGCCGCCCTCTCGAGTCACCCCGTCACTGCACCAGGAACGTGTTCGACTCGCCCTGGTTGCCGGCGATGTCGGTGACGAGGATGACCACGTCCGACTGGATGGAGTTGACCACGACCTGCTGTGTGAGGACCCCATCCACGAAGGGCTCGCTCACGCGCGGGCCGATGGTGCCGCCAGCCCCTGTTTCCAGGCGCACGTTGCCGTGGAACGCCGCCGCGTTGGCGCCGGTCGCGCGCACCGTCAGCGTGAAGGGCTCCAGGCGCTTCTGCGGGCCGATGGGGTCGACGCTGTAGCCCTCCGGCCACTCCCCCTCGACGACGGTGAGACCGCCCGGGCGCACGGTGGTGCGGCCGTCCCCGAGAGTCACCTTCACGTCGTAGCTGCCGGGCGTGAGCACCGATGGAACGCGGGTGGAGATGACGCCCTCGGGCGAGACGGCGAGCGTGGGCACCTCGAGCGTCCCGATGCGCACCGACACCTGGGTGTCCACCCCGACGGTCCCCTTGTCGTAGTCGACCGTCGCGGGCAGGACCAGCTCGGCGTCGACGGCGAGCGCCGTGGCTTCGCTCGCGCGCATCTCCGACGGCGAGACCGAGCGGATGGCCGGCTCCGGCCAGTCCCGGCAGGCCAGGGGCAAGACCAGCGCGGCGATGGTGACGAGCTTCCTCATGGCAGCTGATACCTCACACCCAGGAGCCCCTGCACACCCGTCGAGCGCCCGAGGACAAAGGGGATGTTCGCCTCGCCGAACCCCACCCTCGCGTCGAGGAACGGCTCGAGCGCCCCCAGGGGAAAGCGCAGCTGGGCTCCCGCGAGCAATTCCCAGCCGACCGCCGAGCGCACGGAGCTCGCGGAGAAGTCGCTGGAGAGGTGGTGCAGCGCCAGGAGCGGCCCCACGCCGACGCGCACGTCCACGCCGAGGTGAGCCATCCGCACGAGGTTCATCCGCCCGACCGCGGTGAGTGGGATGGAGTGCAGGGCGGAGACCGCCACTCCGGTGCCGGGGATGTCCTCGCGGAAGCGCGCCAGCCGCCAGCCGAGCTCCACGTCGATGGAGAAGCGACCCCAGCCGGGAGGCGTCAGGGTGAGCTGCGCCGAGCCCTGGGGGCCTCGGTTGAAGCCACCGCCGTAGAACCCGCCACCCGCGAGCGCGAGGGAGTAGCGCATCTGCTGCGCGGGCTGCGTTGCGGCCGGTCGGGTCCCGGTGCGCGAAGGCACCTCCCGTGCGGGCGCCTTCGGCTTCTTGCGGGAGGTTCCGCGGGGGGACCCCTCCGGAGCAGCCACGGCTGGGGTGGAGCAGAGCAAGAAGAGGAGCGAGAGCCAACGCATGGAGAGGGTGGTCCGCGGGGGTCGACGCCGCAGACATGGTAGAAGAGAACCCAGTCGGCGGTGGTTGTCGAGCCCCATCGTGCTCGTCACCTGAGGCAGCGGCGAGGGGTGAGTCAAAGAAGGAGCGGACGCTGCGCGTGGAACTGGCGAGGCACTTCGAGCGCAGCGTGTGGCTCAACCCCGAGCCCATCCAGACGTGGAGGGGCAACACCATCGCCGCCGTGCGGAATGTGGTCGACATGTTCCCCCTGACGCTCGACGGGCTGGGCGAGGCGCTGGGGCACCTGACCAAGGGGAAAATGGTGCGCGCGGCCGGAAGTGAGGCTGCGGCGCTTACCTCGATGTCCTGGGCGTTCGACTAGGACTGGCCGCTCTTTTGCTTTCAGGCCACCTGATGGCGCCCGCTACGTAATAAGCCTCGGCGCGTCTTCTATGGAAGACTTATCTCGTCATACCAATGCGCATGTCCTTCGTATCGGCAGAAGGAGAGTACATCTACACTGAACTTCGTCGCAGCTTTTTACTTCTGCCCATGGCGGCGAAATAGAGCGTGAAAAAACCTTCGAATGGTCTCCTCTCCTTTAGGTCCCTGCAATTCACTGCCGCCAAATCTATATACATGGTATCCGGAGAGACGGAGTTCGCGATCTGCAGCGGCCATTCTGGCATACTTTGAAGGATTGGCTACACCGTTGTCGCTGTAGTGTTGTGCTCCATCGACTTCGAAAACTATTCGTTCGGCATGGGAAAACAACATTAGGAAGTCCATCCGCTGCCGAAGCAGTGCGTCCCGGCCTCGCTGTGCGATTGTCTGCAGATCGTAGTGGAGCCAGACCTCGGGAAGCAGGGCCGGTAGGTTTACGAATGAGTCCTTGTGTTCTTTGAAGTAGGTGGTGAAAAACAACCTTTGTGGAGGCGAGTTTTCCGGCAGTGATTCATAAAGCCGTTGGTATAGGTGAACCGTGGTTTCTCGGCTTTTCGGATCAAGTCCACATTGATCTGCCCACCACTCCTGCAAATTTTGCCAGAGTAACCCTGCTTGAGGAATGGGCCGGTCATAGACAAGAACCTTGTCCTTGTGGGTAACGATCTCTATGTCATTGTTGATTGCGTCGACAAAGCGCAGATCGGGTCTGATTCGTGATGCGAAGATGATGTTTTTTGGTCGCCCCTGGACGCCTTGTTGGATGCGGTGCATTGAGTAGAACAAGCGACCCATGTCTTCAGTGGTTGCTTGTAGTTCCCATCCGCATTGTTTCAGTATTGGATTGAGGGTTCCGACGTATTTGTTCTGGTCTTCTTTATTTCGAATGTTTGGGTCGACGAGCTTTTCAAGGAAAGCCCGAAGGCGTCTCTCGGAAATGTGTAGTAAGTTGAGTTGTTTGTAGGTGTCTCGAATGTTTTCGAGATCGGAGCGGGGTAGTACTGCTTTTGATAGAGATGATCCAAGCGGGAAAATCCCGCTCAGGAACTCTTGGGCGCCGATTTGCCCCCATGGGTCAGGAAGGGCAGAGAGCGCGGAAATGATGTGCCGACGCGCGAGTTGCGAGAACTCAACCGAGTTTTCTTGCGCCTTCCATATTAGTTCTTCAAGTTCAAGATTGTGGTAGCGAGCCAAAACTCTCTCGCCAATGGCGAGTACTTGGCTCAGATTGTTTGGCAGCCACTGTAAAACTGTGATTCGCTTGCTGTTTTGAACGAGCCCTGTGTCCCGGATGTCAGTGATAATTCCGAGTTCGGCACAAACCTTCTCCAAATCGTAGGATTTTACGCTCCCAGCGATGGTTTCGCCGATGGCGGCGCGTAGTGCGTCAATGCTGAGAGTAAGGTGGCCCACACCTTCCGTATGAAAGTGGCTGTTCGAGACGGAAGCAAGAAAGTAGCCGAAAAATTACTGACGTATAGAGGGATGGGGGCACTCCTGATGGTTGCGGACTGGCGCAGAAGATCAGAGGGTCGCTCCTGTAGGTGAAAGTAGGTGGGTGCTCGGAGCCGAGAGCGGCAGGCTGGTGGATAGATGCTGAGGAGAGTCGGTGCCAAAAGATAGCGGGTCTGGAGTCATGATGGGTGTCGAACACCTCATGCTGGGGTTCCCTGGCCACTCTCGCACGCGTCCGGATCGCGGAGTCGACTTCATGGTTGCCCCTGCCTTGGTCCGCTTTGCCTAACTCAGTCGAGGAAACGGCGCCACCAGCGGCTTGCTGTGTCGGGAGGACAATCCTGCCAGGACCGGTAGTGGGGAAAGGGAAGGAGCCAGGGCTCGAGCACTCGTGCCAGTTCACGCCAAGCCGGTAAAGTGTCTCCTTGGCTCAAGTCTCCTGCTTCGGGCTCCGGACCTAGCGCCACCAAAGCCCGTTCTTCCTCCAGGGCTGTCACCGTGGTGGTCGGCGCGTGCAGCCGAGAGCGGAGCGCCTCGGCTCCACCCAGCTGCGCCAGCACTTCCGGACCCAGGAAGTTGAGCCAGTGAACCCCGTCCACCCGTGTGCCCAGCGCTCGCTGCCCGTGGGTCACGTCCATGCCCGGGTAGCGCAGTGCCTCCTCGTGAATGTCCTTCATGACGGGCCCCCACACGGTGGACGAATAGAAGGCCAGCCCCGCGTGGCCCGATGCATAGGGCAGCAGCGCGGCCAGTTGCTCAATCTCCGCTCGCATCTTCCCGGGGCCTCGCGCCTCCATGTACTCGGTGGGCCACGAAAAGCTCACAAGACTGACTTCGTCCGCTTGTGGAGTGCGCCATGGCAGCCGAGCCCAGTAAAAGAAGCCGTAGCCGCTCAGGCCCCCCTCTCCACCCGAGAGTTCCACGGATCGATCGAACTGCTTCTTCATTCGGCGAAGCACGTACCGTTCATCGGGGACGTCATCCAGGAACCGCTCCCCCTGGGGCGGGGACAACTCGGAGCGGATGAAATCCCAGCCCTGCGCATCGAGCGGAAATAGATCGTCTTCGCCTTCCACGTCGCACCACTCGGACAGAATCTCCGACCCCTGCCCCACGCTACTCAAGTACATGTCGAGCGCACGGTTCACGCCTGCGGAGAGGTCCACGTGATCAAAAGGCAAATGCAGCACGAGCCGGACCACGTCCCGCTGGACGAGCACTTCTCCATGAGGCGTTGCGGCGTAGTGGCGGATGCGGGGATTGCGACGACTCATCGGCTGATTCCCAACTGAGGGGTGACGAGGGCTCGGGATTGACGCTTCGTCAGCGGTTCATACTTCTCCAACTTCTTGTCCATTACCTGCCTGCCTGGACCCAGCGGATCACTCTTGCTCTTGGATGTACAGGGAAAGAAGAGGTCATAGAGGAATTGGATGCGGGTGGCATCACGCACCAGGTGCAGCACGATGTCGGGAACGAGCGAGCCCACGCCCTCTCCAGTGAGGACATACGTTTCCGTGGAGGCGTCCTTGCCATAACGAGGCTCGCGGGTGAAATGCTCCGAGAAGTCCCGTCCGAGTTCTCGCTCGACACATGCGAACGCTCGTTCATGCTTCATGACTCCAAGTTCCATGGCGCGGGTGATAGGCTTACCATTCTTGTCACGGCCTACCTCTCGATTACACTCTGCGTCGCTTGGATACCTTTCTCGAGGATACTCGCGCTCGTTGACCTCGAAGTCCGCCTCGCGAGCGCACTGCACCAGCACTGCCTCCACTCGCGCCACCTCCGCCTCGTCCAGGAAGTCCTTGAGCGTGAGCAGTCCCCGCGCCGTCTGCGCGGCCCTTATTACCGCGGGCGTCGCAGGTATGATTTCTCCGCTGGCCGCTGGCGCCATGCACCCGGGGCTGAACATGCAAGACTGACTCTGGAGCGATGGGGTCATCTCCAGTGGGTCGCTCAGCCTCATGGTACACCCTGAGAGCAGCACCAAGCCCGCGAGAGCCAGTGCGCACACGGCCTTCTTTCGCGCACTTCCGTTCCCTCTCGATACGAACCATGCCACCGGCATATGCCCCTCCACATCACGACACAGCAACAAGCCCTCGGGAAGCATTACCGAGGAGGTGTGCTCCGTCGAGGACGTGGTGCCACCAATGATGGACGGTGTTGGGCGTTGAGCCGGTCGTTGAAGGGACCGCCCGCTGGGATGTGGGTCCCATCCGCTCGTTCGTGCTCCGCGCTGGAGGTGCTCCACACGTCGAGTCACTCGTCGCCGTCGACTCCCCCACGCCCCCCCGCGTCAGGGGCACTCGCCCGACACCTTGCCGTGGGGCGTGCGGTGTCCACGCTGATTCCTTCCAGCAGCTCGGCGCTCACGCACGGGCGGAACACCGCCAGGGCCCTGATCGCGACCAGGATGTCGAGTCGCTTCCGGCTCGTCCCTGGCGGGGCATGGTCGTCACGTCGCCGCATGCGCAGGTGCTCTTGGACTCGGGTGCTCGTCCGGTGACCTGGAGGACGGTCCCGCACTTCGGACAGGACATGCCCTGCATGGGCATTTTGTCTCCATGACCCATTCGCGCCGGAAGTACCGGGGCCTGGTCCGGGCGGAGCCAGGTGAGCCGCGCTCCGTTGATGCTCGGGAGGCCACTTTACCTGTTGGGCCCGTGGGCCGCATCACTGGGTCTTCTCGATGTTCCGTGGGAAACTTGCGTTGCTGGCCACCCGTGATTCCGCTAGGAGAAACATTGCCTCCCCCCCAGGCTTTCCTCTCCAACTTTCGGATCTCCCGACGTGGGCCATGGCCGCCGCGGGGAATCATCCAGCGAGGAGCGTCCACCCCATGAACACCGTGACCTCTCCGCCCCCTGCCTCCGCCACAGGGGCGCCAGGCGGGTTGCCGCTGCTTGGTCATGCGCTCCGGTTGCTGCGCTCACCTCTCGACTATCTGCAGTCGTTACGTGGACTCGGTGACATCGTCCAGATCCGGGTCGGGCCCTCGCCCTTGTATGTGGTTACCTCTTCTGAGTGCATCCATCAGGTGCTGGTCACTCACGCCGAGAGCTTCGAGAGAGGGCGCCTCTTCGACAAGGCGACGGCCGCGATCGGCAAGGGGCTCGTCGTCTCCAACGGGAGCGTTCACCGGCGGCAACGAAAACTCCTCCAGCCGGGGTTCCACCGCGCGCGCATCCACGGCTACATGGAGACGATCCACCGGCAAGTAGACGCGCAGATTGCCGGATGGTCGCCGGGTGCCCACCTCTCAGTGCGCGAGGAGATGCACCGTCTGACGCTCAATGCCGTCACCGGGACGCTGTTCGGCGCGAACACCGAGGAGCGCATCGCCGCCGAGATCGGCGACTACATCGACGCCGCCAACTCCTGGGTGGGTCTTCACACCCTGCTCTCTGGCCGCGTCTTCGAAAGGCTGCCAATTCCAATCAACCAGGCGTTCGTGCGCAAGAAAGCCCGGTTCAATGAGATCATCGCCGCGTACATCGAGTCGCGGCGCGCGGATGACCGCGACCAGGGAGATTTGTTGTCCGCGTTGTTGGCGGCTCAGGATGATGAGACCGGCCAGGGGATGAGCGATGAACAGCTCCGGATGGAGATCTCCGGTCTGTTCGTCGCCGGATCCGAGACCACGGCGACCGCGTTGACCTGGCTCTTCCACGAAGTGGGACGCCACCCCGAGGTGGACGCGCGCCTCCACGCCGAACTCGACGCGGTGCTGGGTGGCAGGCCCGTCACCATGGAGGACCTGCCCCGGTTGCAGTACCTCCAGAACGTGATCTCCGAGACGCTGCGCCGGCACTCGCCCATCTGGGTGCTGACGAGGCGCACCCTGCGTGCCCTGGAACTGGCGGGCACCCACCTGCCGGCCGGGGCCGAGGTCATCATCAGCCCGATGATGGTCCATCGCGACCCACGTCTTTATCCCGAGCCGTTGCGATTCGACCCCGACCGGTGGCTGCCGGAACGGATGCAGAAGATTCCGCGTCACGCCTTCATCCCCTTTGGGGACGGGAAACACAAGTGCATCGGTGACGTCTTCGCCCGGACCGAGATGGTGATCGCCGTCGCCACCATCGCCGCCCGGTGGCGGCTCGTCCCGGTGCCCGGTCACCACGTCCGGGAGGTCCCCCGCGCGGTCTTGCGACCCAACCAGGTCCTGATGACCGCCGTTCCCCGTTCCTCCACACCTGTCTCCTAGGAGCGCCGTTGCAGATGGACACTCACCGTGCCGCGATCGAGTTCCGGTTTCCATTCCCTCGTGACCTCAGTCCCGACATCGAACAGGCCCAACGTCACAGTGTCGCATGGGCCCGTCAGATGGGATTGGCCACCACCGACTTCGCGCTCGGGCAACTGGAGGCGTGGAATTGGGGACGTCTCACCGGACACTGTCTGCCCACCGGGCGCGGTGACGTCCTGGACCTGGCCACGGAGTGGATCACCTGGGGGTTCCTCTACGACGACCAGTTCGCTGGCCCTCTCGGGAACCAGCCGGAGCGGGTGGCTCGAATCACCGAGAACATGATTGGCGTTCTCTACTCCACGTCCGGCACACCGGGGGAGAACGCGGCCGCGCGAGGCATCGCGGATATCCTCCACCGGCTCACTCCGAAGATGTCCGCGACCTGGATGGCCCGGTTCCGCGACCACTTGAGATGGTACCTCATCGGGGTGCTCCGGATGACCACCTTCCGCAAACGCCTCGAAGCCATCGACACCCAGACCGCGTTCGAGATCCGTCGTCTCGATATCGGCATGAACGCCATGATCGACTTCATCGAGGTCGCGGAGGGCTTCGAGGTGCCCGCGTCTGTCATTGGAACCAGCCAGATCCAGGCTCTGCGCCAATGCGTGGTCGACATCGTGCTGCTGCAGAACGACGTCTTCTCCCTGCCGAAGGACCGGCACCAGCAAGAGGTCAACGTGGTCCTCGCCATGGAACGCTCGGAGAACCTCACCACCGCCCAGGCCCTGGAACGCACCGCTGCCCTGCTCGACGAGACGGTCCAGCGGTTCCTCACGGTCAAGGCTGGGATGGCCGCCCTCTACGACGCCCTCGGTCTGGGTGCCACCGACCGTGCCCGCATGGAGCGCTACATCCACTGTCTCGAGCTCATGGCCCACGGCTCCGTCTATTCACATGCCGAGTGCGTCCGCTACTCCACCCGGCCCGAACACACCCGACCCATCGCGGGCCGGGGCTTCATCCAGGATCTGCACCTGGACGCGGGCATCGAGCTGGCGCACGAACTCACCCGGACAAACCCGGGGTGAGCCCCTGGCCCGGGTCGGCCAGGCCGTGGACCGCGGCCATCATGTCTACAGCAGGCGCTGCACGGGGAGGCGCCTAGTAACGGCGGAACGGATCGCTGTAGGCGCTGTAGTCGAAGTACCAGGTGTTCCAGTTGTCGATCAGCACGTATTGCTGGACCTGGTCCCAGCTCAGCGGGATGAGAGGTTTGCTCAGAATCACCATGTCCTTCTTGCTGATGGACGAGAGGTAATAGAGATCGGTCCGCCCATCATTGATGACACGGGTGCGCTGGTACTTGAAGCTGGAGGCGCAGCTCTTGCCCGCCATCGTGGCGCAGTGGGCGTACACCAGCGCGACCTGATAGATATAAAAGGTCGCGGGCCCCTGCAGCTTCGTGGTCCAGCTCTGGATCGTCTGCTGGGACCAGGACGACGCCCTCGAGAACCCGGTCTCGATGCTGGAGCTGGTATTGACGATGTCGATGTTGGCGCCCACCGAGTAGCTCGCCTTGACCTCCTTCGTGAAGGTCTCCGTGAGGCCCACGGTCTGGGTCGTGGTGTAGTGCTGGCTGGCGCCGCTCGGATAGGTGTACGTGCTCACGTACTTCAGGTAGGCGAAGATCGGCCGCGTGTAGGTGCCCCAGCTCTGGGTCTTGATGTAGATGCCGCCATGGACGGTCTCTCCGTCCACCCAGCACCCAGGCGGCGGATCCTCGTTCTTCAGGCACGAGTCGATGCCGGAGTCACCGCCCACGGCCCAGGGATAGCTCGTCGAGTTGAGCTGGCCCGTGACGATGTTTGGCGCGGTGACCGCCGATTTCTGATGCCGGAGGAAGTCGCTCACATTCCTCAGCTCCAGAAGGCCGGCGTCTTGCTGGGTCACGTTCACGGGTTTTTCGTTGCTCATGGTGGATCCCCCCACTCGGGCCCATGTCTCCATCGGCCCGATTCCCTCCCGCCGGATCATTTCGGCAAGCTCCCCAGGCTGTCGATTGGACCAGGGGGCAGGTCGCCATGAACCCTCGAAAGAAGACAATCCGTCCCCGTGTGCTTCAATGCACGGCGTTCGAAAATATGGAATTGGACTCGAGGACGAGGAGAACGTGCGTGGACATCGCCTGGACGGAGTCGGGGTGAGCCAGGATGCGCCCACGGCGCCGGGGCTGCTCGCGGTGGACCTCGGGTTGCGCTCGGGGCTGGCCTTCTATGGCCAGGACGGAAGGTTGCGCTGGTACCGCTCACAGAACTTTGGCTCCCCGTCCCGGCTCAAGCGCGCGGTGCCCGCGGTGCTGCACTCGGCCGGGCCGCTCGCGTGGTTGGTGTTGGAGGGCGGGGGGCCCATCGCCGAGGTGTGGGAGCGCGAGGCCCTCCGGCGGGCGCTTCCGGTGCTGCGCGTGTCCGCCCAGGACTGGCGGGCGCGGCTCTTGTACGCCCGCGAGCAGCGCAGCGGAGGTCTCGCCAAGGATGCGGCCGGGGTGCTCGCGCGCCGGGTGATTGACTGGTCCGGTGCGCCCCGGCCCACCTCGCTGCGGCACGACGCCGCCGAGGCCGTGTTGCTCGGGCTGTGGGGCGCGCTGGAGGTGGGGTGGTTGGCGCAGGTGCCGCCCGAGGTGCGCAGGTAGGCGGGGCTCACTTCGGCGCCGGGGGCGTCCGGGTCAGGTGGTGCACGGTACGTCCCTCCGCGGAGTCCTGGAGGAGGGTGGCGAGCCGCTTGAGCCGCGTCTCCTCCTTCTTGGCGCTCGTGATCCAATGCAGGGCCGCCCGCTGGTACCAGGGCGCCTGGGATTGGAAGAAGCTCCAGGCCTTCTTGTTCGCCTTCAATTGTTTGTCATACGCCTCGGGCAGCGCGGTGTCTTTCTGCTCGTGTGAATAGATCCCCGAGCGCTCCTCCGACCGGGCCTCGAAGGCCCGCAGGCCCGCGGGGCGCATCAAGCCCTGCCCGGTGAGTTCCCGGACGCGTTGGATGTTGACGCTGCTCCAGATGCTGCGTGGCTTCCGGGGGGTGAAGCGGATGGTGTAGCTGTGCTCGTCGAGCCGCTTGCGCACCCCGTCTATCCAGCCAAAACACAGCGCCTGATCCACCGACTCGGGCCACGTGATGCTGGGGCGGCCCGAATCCCTCTTGTAGAACCCAACCAGCAACTCCGGCTGCTGCTCATGGTGCTTCTCGAGCCAGGCGCGCCAGTCGGCGGGAGTCGCGAAGAAGGTGGGCTTCAACGAGGGTTTCGAGATGGGTTTCGACGGGGGCTTCATGGTGCCGGAGAATATACGGACTCCGGAATGTCACTCGCCGGGCCGCGCCGGTTGGAGCAGCATGCGCCGCCCATGCGCTCATTCCTTCTCTTCCCGCTCCTCCTGCTCGGCACCTCCGTCTCGGCCGCAGAGCCCGCCACCCTCCGTTTCGCCTGGCCCGAGGGGTTGAAGGCCCAGGTGGAGGTCCACATCCAGGGCGAGCGGGAGGCGGGAGGCCGCACGCAGCGCCACGATGCCCGGGCCACCTTCACCCTCTCCACCCAGCTTCAAGGCGAGGAGTTGCAGGTGAAGCGGGAGGCCTTCTCCGGGTGGAAGGGGACGCTGCCCGCGAAGATGGGGTCTCCCGCGGATCGGCTGGTGGACCGCATCCCGCTGGTGCGCGTCTCGCGCCAGGGCGAGTTCCTGGGCATCGAGGGGGCGGCGGAGGCACGCGAGGCCTTCGCCAGCGAGGTGAAGCTGAAGTCGCTCGACCCGCTCAGCCGCCGCGTCTTCGACATGACGACGACGGACGAGGCGTTGCGTGCGATCGCGCTCGACTTCTGGAACATGAGCGTCGGCGCCTGGCCGCGGCTGGGTCTCACCCCGGGCACGTCGCGGGAGCTGCGCAGCCCGACTTCCGTCCCCCAACTCGGAGGTGGGACGCTGGACATGGTCGCCACCTTCCGCTGGGTGGGTCCGTCGGCATGCACCCCCGACGAGAAGGAGCCGCGCTGTGTGGAGCTGGTGCTCGAGTCCAGTCCGGACCGTGAGCAGGCGAAGAAGCTTCTGCAGCAGGCGCTGACCGCTCAGTCCGGCAAGGGCCCCGTCACCGAAGCCCTCGAGACGTCCCAGGAGGTGCGCGCGGTGGTGGAGCCGGCCACCCTGCTTCCCCACCGGTTGACGCTGCGGCGCTCCACCCAGATGCGCATGCGCACACCTCAGGGAAAGAGCGAGTCGGGACGCGAGCAGACCGAGCGCTCCTACGTCTTCCACTACGCCTCGCCCGCCGTCCCCTGACGCCACGGCTCGCTACTTCGCGCCGCCCAACCAGGAGCCCCAGCGCACGAGCCGGGAGCCGCCCTCGAGTTCGCGCTTGCCGGCCTTCTCCACGCGCTCGGTGCTCTCGGCGAGCGGCTGGAAGCGCGCCTCGCGCGCCAGCCCCGCCAGCGTGGGGGACCACGGGTCGGCCGCGTACGTCTCCGAGAGGACGCGCTGGGTGCTCCCGTCGTTCTCCGTGCGCTGCGCCGTGAGCGCGGGCACCGCGTGGCCCTCGGCCTCGAAGGTGCCGCGCGTGCCGGCGGCCGCGGTGGCGGGGGGCCATGCCACGGCCACCGCTTCCCACACCAGTCCCGTCAACACCTCCTCGAGGGGCTCGGGTTCGGCCTCGGCGAAGTTCGTGCACGGCGCGGCCTGGGTGTCCAGCGGGGCCTCGGTGCGCAAGAGGAAGCCGCGCTCGGCGCCGAAGCACACGCGCGTCAGGGTGGGCGTGGGGCCCTGCTCCAGGCGCCGGTCATAGTAGGTGCCGGAGCCCAGGGGGCGCTCCAGGACGGGCACGGCGGAGCTGGCCGTGGACGAGCCCTCGCGGAAGTCGCGCAGCGTCAGCTCGCTGCCGCCCGGGACGTGGAAGCCCGCGGTCTCCGTGCGCGCGCCGAGCAGCCCCCGGGTGAGGTAGAGCGGTCCGGGCTCGGTGGCGTACACGCGCGAGACGAGCGGCCCATCCACCGGGCGCGAGTCCTTCTCGAAGCGCTGGGCGTCCCAGGCCCGGCCGGCGACGGTGGGGCGCTCGGCGACGGGCTCGCCCAGGGGGGGCACCTCGATCGGCCGCGTCACGTCCGAGCGCACCGGCAGCAGTTGCGGCCAGGCGAGCCACACCGGGGCCAGGGGCTGGCCGGCCTCGTCCGTGAAGGACACGTTTACCCACACCCAGGGCTGCTGCACGGCCACCACCTCGAGCGACACCAGGCCGCGCAGCGAGCGGGCCGTGCCGCCCGGGGCCGCGCCCTGTTGGGCCGAGAAGGTGTAGGTGACGGCGTCGCCCACCCGGGCGCGCTGCCACGGCGACGCCGCCGAGGGGGCGGTCCCGGTGGGGGTCTCCGGGGGGGTGGGGGCGAGGCCACCGGACTTCGTGCTCTGGCAGCCGGCGAGCAGGAACAGCGTCATGCCCAGGGAAGAGGCGCGGAAAGGGAAACGCATTCGCATGGGGGACTTGATACACCGGGGGTGAAGCCCCTCCCATCTTTCGCTGGAGCCGCGTGCATGTCCCCGTCGTTGCCCATCCGCCGCGTCGTTCTCTACAAGCATGGCGTTGGCTACTTCGAGCGCCGGGGCACGGTGGAGGGCCGTGAGACGCTCCACCTGGACTTCAAGGCGCGGGACATGAACGACGTCCTCAAGTCCATGACGGTGTTGGACCTGTCGGGCGGCTCCGTGTCGTCGGTGAGCTACGACTCCACCCGGCCCCTGGAGCAGCGGCTCCAGGACATCACCCTGCGCATTCCCGAGTCGGGCAGCCTCACCGCGCTGCTCGGGCAGGTGAAGGGCGCGCGGGTGCGGGCGCGCGTGGGTTCGGAGCAGCTCGTGGAGGGCGTCATCGTGGGGCTCGACTCCATGCCCGTGGCCGAGGGCGACACGGCGGTGGAGCGGCCCTACCTGACGCTGCTGGTGGGCGCGGCGCTGCGCGGCTTCGATCTGCTGGAGGTGGCGGAGCTCACCTTCCTGGATGACGCCGTGCGCGCGGACCTGGAGTTCTACCTGGCCACGATGCTCTCCTCGTACAAGAAGGACAGCAAGCGCGTGTCGGTGCTCACCGCGGGCGAGGGCAAGCGCGAGCTGTTCGTCTCCTACGTGCTGGAAGCGCCGGTGTGGAAGACGAGCTACCGCATGCTCCTGGAGGAGGGAAAGCCGCCGGTGCTCCAGGGCTGGGCGGTGGTGGACAACACCGGGGACGAGGACTGGGAGCAGGTGGAGCTGACGCTCATGGCCGGGCTGCCGGTGTCCTTCGTGCACGACCTGTACAACCCGCGCTACCTGCGCCGGCCCGTGGTGGAGGTGCGCACCGAGGCGGCCGTCGCGCCCGTCATCCCCGAGGAGGGCTTTGGCGCGGTGCGGGAGATGGCCGCCGAGACGGATGCGGTGGTGGCACCCATGGCCGCGTCCGCCCCCGCCTCCGCGCCCATGATGCGGGCCATGTCGAGCGGGGGGATGGCCCGGCGCGAGGCCCAGGAGCGCAGCGCGGCGGTGCAGACGGTGACGAAGGAGGTGGGCGAGCTCTTCGAGTACCGCGTGCAGCACCCGGTGACGGTGCGCCGCAACCAGAGCGCGCTGGTGCCCATCCTCCACCGGCCCTTCGAGGGGCGGCGGGTGCTGCTCTACAACCGCGCCACGCGCGAGAAGAACCCCCTGGCGTGCCTCGAGCTGCGCAACACCACGGGGCTCACCCTGGAGGGGGGCCC
Organism: Cystobacter fuscus DSM 2262; assembly: GCF_000335475.2. Classification (NCBI taxonomy): domain Bacteria; kingdom Pseudomonadati; phylum Myxococcota; class Myxococcia; order Myxococcales; family Archangiaceae; genus Cystobacter; species Cystobacter fuscus. The sequence goes on from NZ_ANAH02000014.1 coordinate 157,718, forward strand.
GGTGACGGTGACGGAGGGGGACACGTACGTGGGCGAGGCGATGCTGGACACGATGAAGCCGGAGGACCGGCGCCTGGTGCCCTACGCGGTGGAGCTCGGCTTCGTGGTGTCGGTGGAGGATCGCTCCGAGGAGGGGCCGGTGCGCCGGGCCATGGTGAGCCATGGCGTGCTGACGGTGGAGTTCGTGATGATGCGGCGCACCCACTACCACCTGCGCAACAAGGCCAGGCGCGCGCAGATCCTCTTCCTGGAACACCCGCGCACGGAGGGCTGGCGGTTGGATCAGGTGGGCGCGCCCGACGAGACGACGGACCACTACTGGCGCTTCACGCGGGGGCTGGCCGCGGGGGGGACGGAGACGTTCACCGTGACGGAGTCCTCGGGCCGCCAGCGCACCTACCTGCTCGCCAACACGGGCCTGGACGAGGTGAGCTTCTTCTTGAGCTCGGGCTTCATCGACGAGCGCGTGGCCCGGAGCCTGCGGGAGATCATCTCCCTGCGCGAGCGCGTGGCGCGGCGCTCCGAGGAGGTGCGCCAGCGCACGGAGGAGCGCTCGCAGCTCTTCAAGGATCAGGAGCGCATCCGGGCCAACATCGAATCCCTCAAGAGCGGGGCGCCGCAGCGCGAGCTGGTCGCGCGCTTCGTCACCAAGCTCAACGAGCAGGAGGATCGGCTGGAGGGGATCGCCCGGGAGCTGGAGCGGCTCTCCCAGGAGCAGCGCGAGGCGCAGGAGGAGGTGAACCGGCAGATCCAGCGGCTCGCCTTCAGCACGGAGCCCGTCAAGCCGTGAGCCGGCTCAGCCGCGCTCGAGCACGAGCGGCGTCCAGTCCCCGCGCAGGCTCAGGCGGGGCACGGTGACGCCCCCATCCGGCGCGGCGAACACGGTGCCGTGGGCCTGCCCGAAGGACCAGCGGATGCGCTCGCCCGGCAGGCACTGGAAGCGCTGCACGCGCCGGGGCGTCACATCCACCTGGGGGGTGGTGGTGACACCGGGGCCGAGCACCGCGCGCAGCGGCATCACGAAGCGCTGGGGGGTGTCCACCAGCCGGCTGGCATCCCAGCGCAGCGCCCGGTTGAACATGCCCGCCACGTCCCCATCCCAGCCCGTGTCGCCCGCCACCTTCGGGTCTCCCGCGTAGCCGGACTCCTTGCGCCACGGCTGGTGCCCGTTGCCGCCCCGGCCCGGATCTCCATCCCAGGACGAGCGGCTGAAGGCTGGGAAGGCCACGTCCCGCCGGAGGAAGGACTTCGTGTCCGCGCGCGGATTCCAGCCCCGGTCCCACCAGCGCTCCCCGAGCCAGGGATCCGGCTCGGTGTGGCCGCCCTCGTGCCACACGGCGACGTGGCCGATGTGCTGGGTTTGCAGCGTCTCATAGAAGGAGGCGCCGGTGAGGGTGCTGGGGCTCACCATGGAGCCGAAGTGGATGATGGGATCGTCCTTGCCGTGCTCCAGGATGAGGAACTGCGAGCGCGCCTCGGGCTCGTCGCGCAGGGCGCGCGTCATGTCCAGCCGGCTCCAGACCCCCAGGCCCTCGGGCCCCAGCACCTCTTCCTCCGGCATGCCCCACAAGGACGAGAGCTGCGCCACCCGCCAGGGACGGTGGGCCCGGGCCACGGGCTGGGCATGGCGGGCGAACACCCCCGCGAAGTGCCGGGCGTCCAGCAGGCCGAGCGTCAGCGCGCCCGCGCCGCCCATGGAGTCGCCCTCGACGAAGACCCGGTTGGGATCCGCGCTGGGATAGCTGCGCAGCACCCACTCCAGCAGCGCCAGTACCCGGCGCACGGTGTACGGCGGCACGGTGCCCCTGGGCGCGGTGCCCCGGAGCATGTCCTCCGAATAGCCGTACCAGTAGGTGAGCTGCGGATCGCTCGGCTGGATGATGAAGCGGTCCCGGGCGACCTCGGGGGAGGGGGGCCAGTTGCCCACCCCGTGCAGGCGCACCGTCACCGGCATGGGCTGACGGGACGTGGCGGCCAGGGGCACCGTCACCACCGCGGGGAAGGTGCGGCCGGCCTGGCTCGGGCTGTCCAGCCACGTGTCCGTGGGCTGCTCCAGCGTCAGACGCAGGCTGCCCGCCTCCTCCTCGTGCTGGACGACGCGGGGCTCGGGCGGGCGCACGGTGTCACGCACCGTCACCATCAACTCGCCCTGGACCGTCTGCTCACCGTCCACGGCGGTGAACGTCACCTCGTGGCGCCACCCGCCCTGGATGAAGTCCGGCTGGAAGGTGAGGGTGCGCGAGGGCTCATGCCAGCGGGCCCCGGGCGGCAGGCCCTCCACGAAGACGCGGGTGCCTGGACGGCCGCCCTTCACGGGGATGGTGATGCGCAGCACCTCCTCCTCGTTCACCGTCTGCGGCGGAGGAATCTCCAGCGTGAGGCCCCGGGGGAACAGGGGCTCGGTCTCCGTGCGGGTCGATGCCCGCGGGGGCGAGTCCCACAACCCCAGGCACATCAGCGCCACGAGGAGCGGCGAGTGCCGCGCAATGCCACACCGCAACTGCCTGCCCCAGCGCATCTTGCCACGACCTCACGGACTGTCTCCGGGGAGCGGCGAGCTCCCCAGGGGTGATTGCTGTCCAGGGAGCAAGCTTCATGCCCTGGCGCGGACGCCGAAACAGACGAATCAGCGCGTTCGTTCCCGGCTCGTTTCGAGCGCTCTCACGGATGGTCGGGGTGCAGGCGGTGCCGCCAGCCCGAGCGCTGACGGGTGAGCCGGGGGTTCTCGAAGAGCTTGATGAGGACGAGCCCCGCGACGAAGCCACCCACGTGGGCCCACACCGCCACGCCACTGCCACCCTCGGCGCTCAGGGAGTTGAGCTGGGGCAGGCCGGTGATGACCTGGAGCCCAAACCAATAGAGGAGCACCAGCCACGCGGGCAGGGGAATCACCTTGAAGAAGATGATGAAGATGAAGAGCATGTTCACCCGCACGCGCGGGTAGAGCAGCAGGTAGGCGCCCATGACGCCGGAGATGGCGCCCGAGGCCCCCACCATGGGGATGGGCGAGGAAGGGTCCACCATCACCTGCGCCGCCGCCGCCGCCAGGCCACACACGATGTAGAAGACGATGAAGCGCAGCCGCCCCATGCTGTCTTCCACGTTGTTGCCGAACACCCAGAAGAAGAGGCAGTTGCCGAGGATGTGGCTCCAGCTGCCATGCAGGAACATGGAGGTGAGGGGCGTGAAGGTGTTGATGGGCTCGCGGTCCACCACGCACGCGAGGCCCTCGCCGATTTGCACGGGGAAGCCCTCGGGGGCCAGGCCGGTGAGCTCGCCCGGCACGAGCCCGAGGTTGCACACGCTGGTGGCCAGCTCCAGCGGATTCAAGCCCGCTCCCTGGACGAGCACCCAGGTGGCGCCGATGGCGCCGAGGAACAGGTAGGTGATGACGGGACTGCGGAGCGTGGGGTTGTCGTCACTGAGGGGAATCATCGCGCGGGCCCCATCATGCCTACTACGGCGCGCGGGGGCAGCGCTTTCCCTCCTGCTTGTGGGGGTGCGGACGACCGCGCGGGGCGCTTCCTGGCGCGGGGGGCGATTCTTAACTGTACGGTCATGAACGCCATCTTCTCCCGTCCCGTCTCGCTGCCCGGTCTCCGCATGCAGGCCCTGGAGGCGGGGCCCGCCCAGGGGCCGCTCGTGCTCCTGCTCCATGGGTTCCCCGAATTGTCCGAGAGCTGGCGCGAGGTGATGGGCCCGCTGGCGGCGGCGGGCTTCCGCGTCGTCGCGCCGGACATGCGCGGCTATGGCGACACGGAGCGTCCCGAGACGGGCTACGACCTGGACACCCTGGCGATGGATGTCGTCCACCTGGCGCGGCACCTGAGTCCGGGCCGGCCGGTGCACCTCGTGGGGCATGACTGGGGCGGCATCATCGCCTTCTACGTGGCCGCCCATCACCCGGAGGTGGTGGACCGGCTGGCCGTGGTCAACGCCCCGCATCCGGCGCTGCTCGTGCGCGAGCTGGCCAAACCCGCGCAGATGCTGCGCTCCTGGTACGCCTTCTTCTTCCTGTTGCCGTGGCTGCCCGAGCGGCTGTTGTCCGCGGGGGGTGGTGCCCTGGTGTCCCGGATGCTGCGGCGGCAGATGGTGGACGACTCGCGCGTGCCTCCGGGAAAGCTGGCGGAGTACGAGGCCCACTTCTCGCGGCCCGAGGCGGTGCGCCCGCCCATCACCTACTACCGCGAGCTGTTCCGCTTGCTCTTCACGCCCGGGGGCAGGCGCCGGCTGCTCGCCACGCCGCGTGCGCGCGCTCCGCTGATGCTCATCTGGGGAGAGCGGGATCCCTCCCTGCGCACGACGTTCACCCAGGGCCTGGAGCCGTACTTCGAGCAGCGTCCCATCGTGCGCCGGCTGCCCGAGGAGGGCCACACCCTGCCGCTCGAGGCGCCGGACAAGGTGGCGTCGCTGCTGCTCGAGCACTTCCGCGCCGCGCGGGCCACGAGTGGCGTGGAGCGGGTGGACGTGCACGCCCGGGAGCAGTCGCACGCGCTTCATCACCCGGTGTAGGGCGGGGCGCGCGGGGACTCGCCAGGGAGTGGCCACCCTGTCCGAGAAGTTGGCCCCGCGAGGGAGTCTCACCGGGTAGGTATCCGCCCCGGTGAGCTGTTAGCGTGTGGCGCCATGAACGAGCGGGACACGCCGGACCTGCCGCCCGGCACGAACGTCAACGGCGCGATCATCGAGGAGCTGGTGGAGCGCGGGGGCTACGGCACCGTGTACCGGGCACGGGACAAGCTGACGGGCACCCTGTTCGCCCTCAAGTTCGTCCCGCTCCACCGGGCGAAGCAGTGGGCCGAGCGCGAGGGCGTGCTCGCCATGCCCTTCCAGCACAAGAACCTCGTGCAGCAGGTGGGCTTCAGCTACTGGCCGCCCGTGCTGCCCGAGTTCTTCTGCTTGAAGATGATTTACGTCGAGGGCCGCCCGCTCGACGTGTGGGCCTGGGAAGAGAACCCCGATACGTGGGCCGTGGTGGGCAAGGTGGTGGGGGTAGCGCGCGGACTGGCCGTGGCGCATGACAAGCAGGTGGTCCACCGGGACGTGAAGGAGGCCAACATCCTCGTGCGCGACGAGGATGGGGAGCCGGTGCTGGTGGACTTCGGGGCCGCCAGGCGTGAGGGGCAGACCACTCTCACCGAGGGCCTGTTTCCCCCGGGGACGCCCCACTACCGCAGCCCGGAGGCGTGGCGCTTCGGCCTGGAGCACTGGAACGACCGGCGAGTCACCTACCGGCCCGGGAAGGCGGACGACCAATACGCACTGGGCGTGGTGCTCTACCGGCTGCTCACCCGCCGCTTCCCCTTCGAGGTGACGTGGGATGACGAGGCCTCGGTGAAGGCCGTCATCAACCAGGAGCCGCTGCCGCCGCACATCCTCAACCCCAACGTGCCGTGGGTGGTGAGTGACGTGTGCATGAAGCTCTTGGAGAAGACGCCGGAGAAGCGCTACCCGAGCGTCCTGGAGTTGGTGAAGGAGCTGGCGCACCTGCAGGCCCGTGCGGATGCGTCCTGGCAGGTGCCCCTGCATGACGGCCCCCGTGGAGCGAGGCGAGGCCGCCGGGGGGCCGCGGCGCGGGAGAAGCCCGAGGCGGCCGTGCCCCCCGTGGAGCCCACTCCGGCGACACCGACTCCGGCCACGGTGGCGCATGTGCCCGTGCAGGCCATGGCGCTCCAGGCGCTTCGGCGTGCGGCGGTGTGGATGGCCGTGCTGGTGGGAGTGGCCCTTGCCGGGTGGTGGCTCGCGCGGCGGTGGAGGCCCGAGTCCCCATCCGTGGCGTCCTCCGCCCCCTCCCCAACGTGGAAGTCACCTTTCGGTCAGGAAGTGGCGCCCCCGTGGCCGCCGCCGGAAATTGAGCGGGCCGCAGCTCCGCCCCCGGTGGAGAAGACTCCTGCGGTCGTCGCCTCGCTGGTGACGCGACCCAAGGACGACGCCTTGAAGAAGCAGCAGGCCCCCCAGGGGGACAAGAAGCAGAAGGGGGCCCTCTCACCCGTGGCCAGGTGGTGTGTCGGTGCCGCCGCTGCCGCCAACACGGCGTGTCCCGGTGCCCAGGTGCGTCCCGCCCCCGCCCCTGACGCCGAGCCGTGCCCGGCGGGTGCCGTCGAGACCATGACCGAAACGCTCGGCATTGACATTGGATCAAAGTTTGACGGTCTATTCGCCCCCAACGATCGCCAGGGCCAGTTCGTCTCCGTGCGCGAGGGACTCACCTCGGTGAAGACCGGCGGAACGCGGGGAAAACTGCCGGTGGGGAGCATCCTCTACGGACGTCTCTACTTCGGGGAAGGTCGCGTCTATGGCCGGTTCACCCAGGCCCAGACACCCACGGGGGACACCTACAAGGTCTGCATGCAAATCTTCACCGGGGAGCGTATGGCCAAGCGAGGCGGTGGGTACTACAAGCCCGGTCCCGGTACCGAGATGGAGTCAGGGAGTACGCCGGACAATGTCTTGATTTTCTGGATCGAAGACCTGGAGGCGGTGGATCGCTTCGAGTGAACCGGCCCAGCGATTGGTGGGCCGCGAGCCCGATACGGCCCCCACACTACCAGGGGGGAAGGTGTGGTAGAGGCCACGTCTCCGGTCTCGTCCCGCCTCGTGAGGTTCCCGTTCGTGTTCGCCTCGTCCCCCGCCGCCCTCCTGGCGCTGGTGCTCCTCGCGGGGGCCGGCGCCACCGCCGAACCTCTTCTCCCAGACTGTGAGGCGTCCCCGTCCCGCGTGGAGCTACCAGCGGAGCCCACCGGGAAGGTGGAGGAGGTGTGCATCAGCCCGGAACTCCCCATCACCTTCCGCTTCGATTCGCCGCTGGTGCCGGGCTCGCTGGAACTGCAAGCGCGCGAGCGTTTCGAGGACGTGGCCCCTGGGACGCGGAGCTTCACCCTCCATCCTCCGGCGGCTCTCCAGGCCGGGGAGAGGTTCAAGGTGGTGGTGCGCTTCGCGGACGGAGCGGCTCCGACGAGCGCCACCTTCATTCTAGTGGGACACTCCGCACTCGGGACACGGCAGGTGAACGTGTTCCGCCACAAGCGCACCGTGGAGGACTACCAGAAGGAAACCCAGGAGGAGCGCAAGAAGTCCCAGCAACTCGGCCAGGAGCTTGAACGCCTGCGGACGGAGATGGGACCGGGTGGTCTCGCGGGGCTGATCGCCAGCGGGTTGATGACGGTGGACGACACGGGCGTGAAAGCCAAGCACATAAGGAGAGATGTCACCCAGCCCGCGAGCAACGCTCTCGTTCTTCGCCGTGTCTTCAGCTACCGCGTCACCACTCGTCAGGAGAACCTGTTGCGGGTAGCCGTGGCTATGCAACTGGTGAACCAGGGCACGCAGCCCTGGGCGCTCCAGGGGGCGGCGCTGGTGGGCAAGGACCAGGAGCCCAAGCCGATGAAGGTGAGCTGGCAACCCTCGCCCGTCCTGCCGGGCGCAGAGGAGACGGAAGTGGTCGTGGTGGAGTGGGAGCTGACGGCCCGGGAAGCCCAAGGCCCCTTCACCTTGAGGCTGTGGGACCAGAGTGGGAAGCGTCTCATCACCCTCGGCAACGTGACCTTCCCGTGATTCCTGGCGCTCCAGCGTGTGTCAGACTCACTGGGTGTTTCCCCGGATTGGCAATCCATCAGGGGGGAACATCACCACGGGGAATTCCCATGAAGCTGGCCGAAGCGGTGGTGTTGTTGGTGTTGCTCACCGGATGCGCGACAACCCAGGGGACGGGAGGTTCTGGCCCTTCGCCCTCACCGGGGGCCAGGCCCGCCGTGAAGAAGGAACTGCCCTGGTTGAACGTGCCCGGCGGACGGATGAAGACGACCCTCTTCTATGGCCCCTGGCAGTGTCGCCGGGAGTTCATGAACGGATGCCAGAGGGAGTGCGCTAGCGAGGGCCACACGCTCAAGGGGTGCATATGGCTGGCTGATTTGAAGTTCGACTGGGAGGGACGCCTCATTGCCTTGCCCGTTCCCGTCAAGGGCGGGAGCCGTTACGGCATCTATCACTGCTGCTGCGACTACCCTACGTTGACGAAGGAGCAGAACAAGGCTGGGCGTGACCAATGGAAGGCCGCGATGGAGTCCTTCCGACAGAGATGGAGCGAACGGTTCGGTGTCTGGCCCACGGCCAGCACCGGCGTCAATTGGCCGGGGCACCATATCCGCGACCTCTGGCACGGCGGCGATCCGGTGGACCCCAACAACGTATTCCCCGTGCAGCCCGGCGTTCACGAAGCGTACAACAGGGAATATCCCGCGTGCTACAGCGGCCAGTCCCCATGGAATACAGTGGGTCCCGACTTGCCCTACACGGACAACTAATGATGCCCATCCCGCTCAGCAACCTGCTTGAAGAGGTCTCGTGCGACCACTTCCCGCATGCCCCCGCCACACCCGAGGAGATCGAGGAGTTTGAGCGGAGGGTGGGCTGGACGCTGGACCCCGACCTGCGGGCCTTCTACCTGCACTGCAACGGCGCCGAACTGTTCAAGCGGCTACCGAACACCCCGTATCGTCTCCTTTCCCTGTCCGAGATCATCCGGGCACGGGTAGCTATCTACGGGGAAGATGATGACAAGTGGGGCCCAGCCTCAATGTACACCCTCTGTGATGTACAGGACGGGGATTACGTACTGGTGGATGTAGCTCGCCAGGAGAACGACCGCTACTCCCTGACGGATGGCTACCACGAGGCGTGGCCGAACCCGGAGTACTGCGGGCCAGTCGCCAGTTCCTTCTCGGAATTCTTGGAGAAGGCGCTGCGCAGCAAGGGACGTCTGTTCTACTTGCAGTCGACCAGCCAGGAACAGCAGCCCGGCTGATGCCGCGCGTCTTCAAGATGTCTCCAGGGCTGGAGGGGACTCCAGGAGACAGGTGGAACGGGCGGGGACTGCCCCGTGGCTCGGGATGTACGGCTCCCCGCTCGGCCCCAGGAAGCAGCGCGGCGGCTGTTCGAGGTGGAGGCACGAAGCGGTTCGTACACGTACGAGCCCCCCAGCCGCCGCATCACTCCGCTCGAGCCGGGCGAGCACCTGGAGGGGCAATCAACGATGGCGGAGGTGGAGTTGACGCGCGACTACCTGCGTTGGTGCGAGCGTACTGGCAGGCCCGGGGATTGTCTGCGCCTGCTGACGGAAAGCCCCACCCTCAACGGGGATGGCCGTTTCGCCCTGGCCCTGGCTCTGGCCAAGGGCGCCGTGCTGGACGAGATGCTGGAGGCGTTCAAGGACATGGCCGACCCCCACGCCATGGTGGCGGCCGTGCTCTGGACCTGGACGACGTACATGGTGCTCGTCTCCCTTCCCGACGTGACAGTCTCCAAGGGCCTCGCGGCGGTGATGACCGCCACGATCATTTCCTACGTGGGCGTCGAGACCTTCTGGGGCCTTGTCGTCGGCTTCAAGCGGCTGATGGACGAGGCGGACCGGGCCACCACGTTCAACGGGCTGCGCGCGGCGGGCGAGCGGTACGGCAAGCTCATGGGCCGGAACGCGGCGCGAGCATTCGCCATGCTGGCCATGGCGGCCATGGGCAACACGGCACCGGGGCTGGCCGCGAAGGTGCCGAAGCTGCCCGGCTCCATGCAGGCGGCCGTACAAGCCGAGACGCAGGTGGGCATCCGGCTCGCGGCGGTGGGGGAAGTGGAGACGGTCGCTGTGAGCGCGGAGACAGTCACCATCGCCCTCGCTCCAGGGGCGGTGGCCATGACGTCAAGCCGTACGAGCGGTGACGGTGCTCCGAAGAAGGACGACCTTCCGGAGCTTGAACGGTGGCATGAAGGGAGTTACGACTCTCCATTGGATTCACTCCAGAAACACTTCGCCAAACATGGAGCAGAGGTTGGGGCCAAAGATGTCTCACAGTATTTGCGGAAGGCAAGAGGCTTCGCGCAAAACATCAAGGGCGCACAAAAATTTCCAATTGAAGGCGCCACCGAGGGTGTGATTCGCTATGTCAAGAGTGGCAAGTATATTGATCTTGCGCCGGATGGACGGATTGTTTCTTTTGGGGCTCGCTAAGAAGGCAGGTGACTGATGGACTGGAGAGCAATCGATCTGCATGGCGCCGCGAGCATTTCGCGGGTGGTGGGCCTCTTCGAGATCTGCGACATGCGAGGCATTCCATGGACCAAATACAAGATCAAGGTTCTTGAGCAAGGCTCCCAGGATTTCCTCGCGGTTCCCAATGTGTGTGTGAAAGACGCCAATGGAAGCCCTGATTGGATAGCAGGGCTCGGACGGACAGAAGCCGAAGCCCTTCAAGATCTCATCACGAGACTGGGTGAAACATTGAGCTCTCGCACAGACTGGCAAGAGGAAGACTTTGAATGGAGCGACCCGCAGGACTTCTGAGGGACGGAGCAACAGAGAACCCGTGCCTGAACATGGACACCCCTCGGCTCCGGGTTCACCACGCTGAGGAGAACGGTATGGCGCCTTGGACGCCATTCTCCACTTCGTCGGCTACCAGAGGCCAGCTCCGGCCATTCTCACTCGATGAGAAAGGAAGCAAGGAATGAGCTGATGAGCTGGAGAACGGTCGATCTGCACGGTGCCTCGAAAATAGAGCGGGTGGTAGGCATTTTCGAGGTCCGAGACATGCGGTGTCTTCCTTGGTCCAGATACAAGATCAAGGTCCTTGAGCGAAGCTCCGGAGGCTTCGTCGCAGTCGCGAATGTGTGTGTGAAAGACGCCAATGGAGCCCCCGATGGAGAAGCCGGAATGGGACAGACAGAGGTCGAAGCCCTCCAGGATTTCATCAAGAGGTTTGGTGAGACACTGAACGCTCGCACGAACTGGCAAGAGGAAGATTTTGAATGGAGCGACCCGCGAGAATTCTGAGGGACGCAGCAACAGCGAACCCCGTGCCTGAACATGGACACCCACTCGGCTCCGGGTTCACCACGCCGAGGAGAACGGCTTGGCGCGCGGACGCACGCGCTTCATCCCCCGGCGTGAGGCAGGGCGCGCGGGGCTATTCGCGCAGGTGCAGCTTGCGCACCAGTTCCTCGTACTTCTCCGGCGACAGGTTGCTGTTCTTGAGCGCCTGGCGCAGCGGCTCGGCCTTCTTGTAGACGGCCGAGTAGCCGCATTCGGGGAAGAACTCCGGCAGGGCCTCGAAGGCGAGGTTGCGCGGGTAGTCGCGGCACATCCCCGGCCGGCTGTCGTAGGAGTCGCACTGCTTCGTCGTGGCGTTGTAGTGCGTGCAGCGCAAGACGAAGAGCTTGTGCCGGCGGTCCTCGCCCACGTACTCGAAGCCGTTGACGAGCCGGTGCCAGGTGAGCACGAGCCAGCGCAGCGAGCGCAGGAAGAAGACCGGCCGGCTCACGGCGAGGGTAGGCGACTCACAGCAGCGGCCACACCCGTTGCACGCGCCCGTCAGCCGGTAGCGCGGCTCGCCCCGGGCACGCAGGAACAGCCGCGTGACGGCGAGGTCGAAGTCGTAGCGCAGCCGCGCGAGGCGCTTGATGCTCCGGCGAAGGGGGCCGTCCTTCATGACGCGCGAGTCTAGCGCTCCCCAGGCCCCCATGCTTCAAATGCCCGCTCTCCGCCTCATTCACCAGGAGAGCTGCCATGCGTTCCTCGAAGCACTCGCCGTGGTTTCAGTCCGTGGTGTTACTCACCGCCGCCCTGCTCGCCGCTGGATGCGCGTCCAGCCGCCGCGAGATGTACATCCAGGAGAAGGCCAGCGACTACGTGTACCGCAAGCCCATGGCCGAGGTGTGGCCCCAGCTGCGCTCGCTGCTGAAGGAGAAGGAGCTGCCCATCCGCGAGGCCCCGGGCGCGTTCGAGATCGCCACCGACTGGGCCATGGTGGGCGCGCCCTCGTCGCTGGGCACCAACTACGTGCGCTACTACGTGAGGGGCCGGCAGCCCAGCCCGGTGCAGAGCTCGGTGGAGATCTTCCGGCAGAACCGCACCGAGTCCGGTCCGGGCCCGGTGGACTCGCGCACGGGCCGGCGCGAGGCGTTGGGCACGGACACCACCAACATGACGCGCGACCGGGAGCTGGAGTGGGAGTTGTTGCAGCGCGTGGACCCGGAGGGCGCCCGCGCCCTGCGCGCCGAGGCCGAGGCGGCCGTCAAGTAGGGCCCCGGGAGGGCCCATCCGCGACGCGCGGGGCTCAGTCGCGCAGGGGCAGCTCCACGGTGAGCCCGTCGTAGGCCACCTCGACGGGGCCCTTGAACTCCTCGCGCGCCTGGGTGAGCAGCCGGGTCGGGTCCGTGTCGTGGCGGCTGGACAGGTGCGTGAGGATGAGCCGCCGGGCGCCCGCCTCGCGCGCCACCTGGGCCGCCTCGCGCGCCGTCGAGTGCCGCGTCTCCAGGGCCCGCGCCTGCTCGTCATCGGAGAAGGTGGACTCGTGGATGAGCAGATCCGCGTCCCGCGAGGCCTTCACCATCGCGGGGCAGGGGCGGGTGTCCCCGGAGATGACCAGCCGCCGTCCGGGCCGTTGCTCGCCGACGACCTCCTCGGGACGGATGGTGCGGCCGTCGGCCAGTTGCACCGGCTCGCCCCGCTGGAGCTGGCCATAGAGCGGCCCGGACGGCACCCCGAGCGCCTTCACCTTCTCCAGGTTGAACTTGCCCGGGCGCTCGTCCTCCTGCAGCACGTAGCCGAGCGCGTTGATGCGGTGATCCACCGCCACGGCCTGCACCGAGTAGCCGTGCCGCCGCACGATGTCGCCGTCGCGCAGCTCGTGGATCTCCACCGGGAAGGACAGGGACTCCACGCCCAGGTGCACCGCCTGGTGCAAGAGCCGGCGCGCGGTGGGGGGCCCATAGAGTTGCACGGCACCGTCGCGCCCCATCATCCCGAGCGTGCGCAAGAAGCCGATGATGCCCAGGTAGTGGTCGGCGTGGAAGTGGGTGAAGAAGACGGCGTCCACGCTGAAGCCGGTGCCGTAGCGCACCATCTGCCGCTGACTGCCCTCGCCACAGTCGAAGAGGAGCAGATCCGTGTTGGCCTTCACCGCGAGTCCGGAGAGGTTGCGGTGCAACGTCGGCTGGGCGGCCGAGGTGCCGAGGAAGGTGAGCCTGAGGATGGACATGCCAGCGCTGCCCATGAATGAAACTCCTCCCGGCGCGGCGACCGGATGTGTACGCGATCCGCCTCATGTACCACGAGGACGAGGGGGTTGACGTGGGGGCTCTTCTCGCCCGGGGGGTGGGTGGGCTAAGAGGCGCGCCCTTCCCATGAGCGACTCCCTGACCGTGTCCCCCACGAGCGACCCGCGCCGCGTGCGCGCGGCCGATGGCTCCGTCCTCACCGTGCCCGCTGGCTGGGCCCTGCTGCCCCCGGGCGACGCGGGCCTCACGCGCCGGGTGAAGGCCGCCGGCCCGAGCTGGACGGTGGTGGAGAAGAAGGGCCGTAAGATTTTCTCCCGGGGTGTCTGGGCGCCCGAGGCCCACATCACCGCCGCGCAGGCGGCCCTGGAGGCCGAGCGCGCCACCCCGGCCTATGCCCGCCGCCGCGAGGCCGACGTGCGCCGCCGCGAGCGCGAGCAGTCCGAGTACGAGGTGGACTTCGCCAACGCGGTGCTGCGCTTCCTCGCGTTTTCGCCCTCCTTCCTGCCCCACGCGAAGTTGATGGCGGTGGCGGTGTCCGCGCATGCCACGCCCGTGGGCAGCGGCACCGTGGCGCGCACCGAGCGCATCCCCATCGAGCGGCGCGCCGAGGCAGCCGTCATCGCGTGGATGCGCCACCAGACGACGGCCTACGACAACCTCTCCATCGCCCGGGTGAAGGGGGCGCGGCGCGAGGTGCGTCGGGAGCTCGCCGAGGTGTCGCGCGCGGTGTTGGACCTGCATCGCCGTGAGGGCAGCCACCCGGTGGCCGCGTGCCCGCTGTGCAAGGCCCTCGCGCGGCTCGGCCCGGGTCAGTCCTCATAGGCAGACATACCCGGAGTCCGGGGAACCGGCCCGAGATACACTGATGGGTGTCATAAGCTGGTTTGATGTATTCTTGACCCGGGGTTCAGGAACCCCCCTTGGCCGTTTCTGACCGGCGGGTTAGGAATGCGGCCACCATGGCCCGTCCCGCGGATCCACACGCCCGAGCAGCACTGATCGCCGCCGCCCGGGCGGAGTTCATGAAGAAGGGGCTGAAGGGCGCGCGCATCGAGGACATCACCGCCGCGTGCGGACTCTCCAAGGGCGCCTTCTACCTGCACGTCGCGTCCAAGGAGGCCCTCTTCGGAGAGGTGCTCGGCGAGTTCATGTCCTCGCTGCAGGGCCTCATCGACCAGCGGCGCGAGGAGACGGAGCAGTTCTTCGCCGAGCAGGGCGCGGTGGAGGCGAGCGACGTGTCCGAGCGCTCCGCGCGCTACGAGCGCCTGTTGGCGATGAGCGCCGAGGGGGACCTGCGCACGCTCGAGCTGATGTGGGCCTACCGCGACGTGATGCAGGTGCTCATGCGCGGCAGTCAGGGCACGGACTTCGAGTCCTTGATGTGGGGCTTCGTGGACCGCGAGGTGTCGCGGGTGGCCCAGGAGTTCCGGCGCCTGCAGTCCGGCCGCGCGCTGCGCTCGGACGTGCCCTCCGAGGTCATCGGCTCGCTCATCGTCGGCACCTACGTGTTGCTGGCGCAGCGGATGAGCCAGATGCAGGAGAAGCCGGACCTGGCCGCCTGGGCCAACTCCATCCACCTGCTCATCCGCGAGGGCTGCGTGCCCCGGTGTGACGTGGCCGCCCCGGTGGAGCCGCCGCGCGCGCCGCCACCGAAGCCTTCGACTTCTTCGCGCCGGGCCTCGTCCCGCGCGCTTTCCCGCACTCGCAGTACCCCGAGGTCAGGATCGTGAAACTCTTCAGGACGCCGCTCGTCGCCGGGCTCGCCGCCGTGGGCATGGCCGCCGCCTCGTTGTCCCTCTCGGGTTGCCGCGCGGACGCGGCCCAGACGCCCGCGACTCCGGCCGCCACGCCGGGCCTCCAGTCGGTGACGCTCGCCGCGCCGCGCGCCGTGCGCAGCACGCCTCGCGAGGAGGTGACGGGCACGCTCTTCCCCTCCCAGGCGTTGCAGGTGGGCTTCGAGGTGGGAGGCCGGCTGGAGAAGGTGCGGGTGAAGAAGGGGCAGACGGTGCAGGAGGGCCAGACGCTCGGCCAGCTCAACCCGGAGATCTCCGACGCCCAGCTCGCCCAGGCGCAGGCCTCGGTGGCCGCCGCCGAGGTGAGCGCCGCCATGGCCGCGGACGTGGCCGAGCGCAACGCGAAGCTGCAGCAGCAGGGCAACGTGAGTGACTTGCAGAACCGCACCTCCAGCACCCAGGCGCGTCAGGCCGAGGCCCAGTTGCTCGCCGCCCGCGCGCAGCTCTCCCAGGCGCAGGCGGGCCGCCGTCGGCATGACCTCAAGGCGCCCTTCGCCGGCACTGTCACCGACGCGCCCGAGCAGGTGGGCGCCATCGTGGGCCCGGGCGTGGCGCTCTTCTCCCTGGAGAACGTGGGCACGCTGCTGCTCAAGACGACGGTGGCCGAGTCCACGCGCGCGCGCCTCAAGCCGGGCACCCGGGTGCGTGTGGAGGTCATCGGCGGCAGCACCTTCACGGACGAGGCCGTCATCCGTACCGTCATCCCCTCGGCGGACCCGGCCACGCGCCGCATCCCGGTGGACATCCTCGTGCCGAACAAGGACGGCCGCTTCGTGGCCAACACCCTGGCGCGCGTGGTGCTGCCGCTGGGCGAGGCGGAGGAGGCCCATGCCCTGCCGACGAGCGCGCTGTCCTCCTCCGGGGGAGACCACGTGTTCGTGGTGGCGCCCTCGGGCGAGGTGCGCCGCGTGGACGTCCAGGTGCTCGAGCGCGGGGTGCGCGAGGTGGTGGTGAAGGCCGCCGCGCCGCTGGACAAGGTCGTCGAGTACCTCACGCCTTCCCTCACCGAGGGGACGCGCGTCTCCGTGAAGTAGTCCTCCCGCCGCACGCCTCTTCGAGCGTCCCCCCATGTTCCTCAGCGACGTCTCCATTCGCAGGCCGGTCTTCACGGCCATGATGTCCCTCTGCCTCATCGTCCTCGGGGTGATGGGCTTTACCCGGCTGGGCACCGACCTCTTCCCGGACGTGTCCATTCCGGTGGTGGTCGTCAACACCATCTACAAGGGCGCGGGCCCGGGTGAGATCGAGACCCAGGTCATCAAGCCCATCGAGGATGCCGTCGCGGGCATCAACGGCGTGGACAAGATCCACTCCTTCAGCCGCGAGAACGTGGGCACGGTGGTGGTGCAGTTCAAGCTGTCCACCAACCTGGACCGGGCGGTGCAGGAGGTGCGCGACAAGGTGTCGGGCGTGTCCAACCGCCTGCCCAACGACGCGGACGCGCCGGTGATTGGCCGCGTGGACCTGTCGGCGGTGGCGGTGCTCACCTACGCGGCGAGCGCGCAGGCCGACTCGCGCACGGTGCGCAAGCTCATCGAGGACCAGCTCAAGCCGGCGCTCGCGCAGCTCGAGGGCGTGGCCGACGTGCGCATCAACGGCGGTGACGTACGGGAGATCCAGGTGGACATCGACCTGGACAAGGCGCGCGCGGTGGGCGTGTCCCCCATGGACGTGGGCCAGCGCATCGGCTCGGAGAACCTGGACCTGCCCGCGGGCCGGTTGCAACTCGGCTCCACGGAGCTGACGGTGCGCTCGCTCGGACAGTTCAAGAGCGTGGAGGAGCTGCGGCAGTTGCCGGTGGCGCAGAGCCGCACGGGCGCGCAGGTGCGGCTGGAGGAGATCGCCACCGTCACCGACGGAGCCGAGGAGCGGCGCACCACGACGCGCCTCAATGGCCAGGACGCGGTCATCCTGGAGATCGTCAAGCAGCCGGGCTCGAACACCGTGGCGGTGAGCGACGCGGTGAAGGCGGCGATGACGAAGCTCGTGCCCACGCTGGGCCACGAGTTCAAGACCACGCTGCTCATCGACCAGTCGGTGCCCATCCGCGAGAACGCCCACGAGGTGTGGATCGCCCTCGTCTTCGGTGGCGCGATGGCGGTGCTCATCATCCTGATGTTCCTGTTGGATCCGCGCGGCACCTTCATCTCGTCGCTCGCGCTGCCCACCTCGGTCATCGGCACGTTCTTCGTGATGTTCCTGCTCGACTACTCGCTCAACCAGATGACGCTGCTGGCGCTCTCGCTCGCCATCGGTCTGCTCATCGACGACGCGGTGGTGGTGCGCGAGGCCATCACCCACCGGCTGGAGCAGGGCGAGGACCCGATGTCCGCCGCCGCGAATGGCACGAAGGACGTGGGGCTCGCGGTGCTCGCGACCACGCTCGCGCTGGTGGCGGTGTTCGTCCCGGTGGCCTTCATGCCCGGCATGGTGGGCCAGTTCCTCCAGCAGTTCGGCATCACCATCTCCGTGGCGGTGCTCATCTCGCTCTTCATCTCCTTCACGTTGGATCCGATGTTGTCCGCGCGTCTGGCGAAGCAGCGCCAGGCGGGCGAGCACCACCAGGAGAACGCCCTGGCGCGCTCCATCCGCGGCTTCCTGGACGGCAGCGAGCGCGTCTACTCGCGCATCCTCCGCTGGGTGTTGGATCACAAGTGGGCCACCATGGGCATCACCCTGGTGGCGATGGTGCTGTCCTTCGGGGCCGCGCGCGGCCTGGGCTTCGAGTTGATGAGCCCGGAGGATCGCTCGCAGTTCTTCGTCCAGCTCATCCTGCCGGACTCCTCCAACCTGGAGCAGACGGGGGCCCGGGTGGCGCAGGCGGAGAAGCTGCTGCGGCAAGTCCCCGAGGTGACGGACATCTACTCCATCGTGGGAGAGAACGGCGACGTCAACAAGGCGCGCATCCGGGTGCTCACCACGCAGAAGCACGAGCGCACCCGGGGCATCCAGGCCATCAAGGAGGACGCGCGGGCCCGGCTCAATCCCGAGATGGTCGCCACCCGCGTGCTGATGATGGATCCGCCCATCATCGACGGCCTCGGCGGGGACTTCTATCCCATCATCCTGCGCGTCACCGGCCCGGACATGGCGAAGCTCCAGGTGGAAGCCGAGCGCCTCGCGGGCCTCCTGCACGAGATTCCCGGCACGGTGGACGTGCGTGTGGACTTCAACCCGCCCAAGCCCGAGCTGGCGATCGAGATCGATCGGGCGCGCGCCAAGGACCTGGGGTTGAGCGCCGCGGCGCTGGCCATGCAACTGCGGCTGGCCATTGGTGGCGACGTGTCGGCGAAGCTGCGCGAGGGCGTGGACGAGACGGACATCCGTGTGCGCCTGTCCTCGCGGGACCGGGACACGCCCGAGCGCGTGGGCCAGCTGCTGCTCGCCACGCCCCGGGGCATGGTGCCGGTGTCGGACGTGGCCAAGGTGGAGCTGCGCGACGGTCCGAGCGTCATCGAGCACGAGAACCGCCAGAAGCAGATCGCCGTCTATGCCCAGCTCAAGGACGCGGCCCTGGGCGACGTGGCGTCGGCGTTCCGGGAGAAGGTGGCCGCGCAGCCGCTGCCCCCGGGCTACTCGCTCATCTACGACGGGCAGATGAAGATGCTCACCGAGCAGAACGACGCCTTCGGCTCGGCGTTCATCCTGGCCTTCGTCTTCATCTACATGGTGCTCGCCAGCCAGTTCGAGTCCTTCAAGCACCCCTTCACCATCATGGTGTCGCTGCCGCTGGCGCTCGTGGGTGCGCTCTTGGGCCTGTACTTCGGCGGCTTCCACGTCTCCATGGGCGCCATGATTGGCATCATCTTGTTGATGGGCCTGGTGACGAAGAACGCCATCCTCCTGGTGGACGGCGCGCTGCAGTACCTGCGCGAGGGCGCCACGGTGGACGAGGCGCTCATGAAGGCGGGGCCGCGCCGGCTGCGTCCCATCCTCATGACGAGCGCCGCCATGGCCATCGGCATGGTGCCCACCGCCATCGGCCAGGGCGTGGGCTCCGAGTTCCGCGCCCCCATGGCCATCGCGGTCATCGGCGGCGTCATCACCTCCACCTTCCTCACGCTGTTGGTGGTCCCCGTGGTCTTCGCGGCCATGGAGAGCCTGGGCTTCTCCAAGCGCGCTCCGAAGTCGGCCGACGCCCCGGTCCTCCCCATTCCCGAGCCGAGGCAGCACAGCGACCGCGCCGCCTGAGCGCGGCGCGTCGTCCCCCGTCATCTCCCCTGTGTTCCCCATGTCCATCCGACGCTCCGCCGGCTCCCTCCGGCGCCCCCTGTCCCTGTTGCTGCTGGCCTCCCTCGCTCCGCTCGGCGCGCTCGCCCAGACGCCCTCGGACGCGCCCGTCCAGCAGCAGCCCTCCGCCCCGCCCGCCGCCGGGGAGTCTCCCGCCCCGGGCACGTTGCGCACCGCCACGCTGCGCGAGACGCTCCTGCTCGCCGCGAAGCAGAGCCCGGACGTGGTCGCCGCCCGGGCCCAGGCCGCCGTGGCCGCCGCGGGCGTCAACCGCGCCTGGACGGCGTGGCAGCCCGAGCTGACGGTCAGCGCGCAGTTCGTCCATTCCAGCGCTCCGGCGCAGTTCGATCTGGGCTCCATCGTCCAGCTGGTGGGAGGCGTCTTCGCGCTCCAGCCCGCCAACCCGCAGTTCATCCCGGGCCCCGTCGTCATCACAGCGGAGAACTCGCACTACGCGACGGTGCAGATCTCCCAGCCGCTCTTCACGCCCGCGGGCGTCTTCCTCATCGGCCCGGCGAAGGCGGGCGCGGAGGCGGCGGAGCTGGGGGCCCTCGAGGCGCGCGAGCAGGTGCTGCTGGCGGTGGCGCGCACCTACCTGGGGTTGCAGGGCATCGTCCAGCTCACGGCGGCGGCGCGCGAGGCGGAGGCGGTGGCGCTCCAGCGCGAGGCCGAGTCCAAGGCGCAGCTCGACGTGGGCATGACGGTGGAGGCGGCGCTCCTGCGCGCCCAGACGGAGACGGCCCAGGCGCGCGTGCAACTGGCGCAGCTGTCCGGCCAGTACACGCAATTGCTCGCGCTCCTGGGCGCCCTGGTGGGCGAGCCCGTGCAGCCGGTGCCCCTCGAGAACTCGGACTCCTCCTGGCGGATTCCCTCCGAGGACCAGCGGCCCTGGGAGGACACCTACGCGGTGCGCTCGGCGGAGCTGGTGGTGCGGGCCAACGAGGGCAAGGTGACGTATGACCGCTTCGCGTGGCTGCCGAGCGTCGTCGCCCAGGGCCGGGGCCTCTACAACTCCAACACGGGCTTCACCGGGCAGAACACCTCCTACGAGGTGTCCGTCGCGGCCAGCCTGCCGCTGTACGACCGGGGCCAGCGCTACGCGGCCCTGCACGAGGACGAGGCGCGTCTGGCCCAGGCTCGGGCGCAGTACGAGTCGGCGCGGGCCCGCGCTCGCGCCAACTGGGTGGCGGCCCAGGCCAACCTGGAGGCCGCGCGGGTGGCGCTGACCCAGGCCGAGTCCCAGTCGCAGCTCGCCGCCCGGGTGCAGCAGCAGGTGGCCGCCGGCTACAAGGCCGGAGTGGCCACCAGCCTGGAGATGTCGGACGCGGACAATCGCCGCTTCCTCGCCGCCAGCAGCGCGGCCCAGGCCCGCTCCCAGTTGGAGGTGCGTCGCGTGGAGCTGGCGGCCGCCGCGGGCCGCATCGCCGCCTCGCTCGAGCCGGACGACGCCGCCTCGCCCCAGTGAGTCCCGCGCGTCCCCGTGACACCGGGGACGCTCAGGCGCGCTTGGAGCTCTCTCCCGTCATCACCGCCGAGCCGATGAGGTGGGCCAGTCGCAGCGCCTCGGGCACGCGGCCGGTGTCCGTGAGGCGCTGGAGTGCTTCCTCCACCCACTCGGGCTCCGCGCCTTGGACCTGGAAGGTGAAGCCGCCGCGTTGATGGATGGGACCCGCGCGCCGCAGCAACTCCAGACGCGCCCTGGGCCGCGACAGGTGTCGCAGCGCCCGCTCCACGGCCTCCAGGTCCGGCATCCGCCGCATCACCGCCACACAGGGCTTGCCGAGCGTGTGTGCCAGGCGGGGCAGATCCACCAGGTTGAAGCCGCCGAAGGCGAGCCCATCCAGCAGCACCAGGTGGAGCTGGGGCAGGAACTTGCCGCCCACCAGCAGCCGGCACACCTCATCCGTCGCCGTCCACCCGTCGCGCCGCACGTGGCCCCAGACGAGTCCCTCGAAGCGCGTCCCGGCGCACACCACGCCCGCGAGGCTGACGCGCACGCCCGCGCGTCGCGCGAAGGGGGCATCGTCGAAGCCCACGACTCGGGGCAGGGGGGGCAGACGCGAGCTCATGAAAAAGCAAGAGCCCGACCCCGGTCGAGGTCAGGCTCCAGGAATCCCACGCAGTGGGAATCAGACCGGACGCACGTTCTGCGCCTGCAGGCCCTTGGGGCCGCGCGTCACATCGAACGACACCCGCTGGCCCTCCTGCAGGCTGCGGAAGCCGTCCGCCTGAATGGCGGTGTGGTGGCAGAACACGTCCTCGCCACCGCCGTCCTGCGTGATGAACCCGAAGCCCTTCGCGTCATTGAACCACTTGACCACACCGGTTGCCATAATTCGTTCTTCTTTCGTCACCAGACGGGTGGAGCCGCCTGCTCGGCCCGGACTTGAGCCGGAGCATTGGCGTAGTCCGTCCAGATCTAAAAGTCGAGAGAAGAAGGGAAGATTGTTGTTACTCGAACAGTACGGGGATGACTTCCCGTGCGTCGAGAGTTGCCGGGACAGGGCTCTAGGGAGCGACTTCGAGCCTTTTCGGTTCACGCACGGTACAGTCCGCGCGGTTTTTCCACCCTCTCACCCTTTTTCGAGGAGGCATCCTCTGCTTCGCTATACCGCCGATCGCCGTACCGTGGCCTACCTCGCGCTCGCCGTGGGCCTTTCCATCCTGCAGTGGAACCTGGATCGAGTGTACCCGGTGCTCTACGCCCTGGGCCTCTTCATGGGGGTCACGGTGGCGGTCATCAGCCACAATCACAACCACCTGGGTATCTGGAAGTGGCGGCCGGCCAACACGTTCACCAACTACGTGCTCGCGCTCTACTACGGCACGCCGACGGTGGCCTGGGTGCCCACCCACAACCAGACGCACCACAAGCTGAACTTCGCCGAGGGTGACACCTCGCGCGGCCCCAAGTTCTTCAAGAAGAACCACCTGCTGTCGCTGCTCGTCTACCCCACGCTCACGGGCCTGGAGCAGGCGCCGGAGATCTCCGCCTACATGAAGAACCTGTACCAGCGCGACAAGAAGGCCTTCGCCTGGGCGTTCTCCGAGTTCGTCGTGTACTTCGGCACCATGGCGGTGTTGCTGGTGCTCGACTGGCGCAAGGCGCTGCTCTTCTTCGTCATCCCCCAGCAGTTCTCGCTGTTCATGATCCAGGTGTTCAACTACGTGCAGCACATCGAGGTGGACACGGGCAGCGCCTGGAACCACTCGCGCAACTTCGTCTCCCCGGTGCTCAACGCGCTGCTCTTCAACAACGGCTACCACACGGTGCACCACCAGAAGCCGGGCGTGCACTGGTCGCAGACGCCCGCGCTGCACGCCGAGCACGCCCACAACATCCACCCCGAGCTGCTGGTGAAGAGCTGGTGGGGCTTCATGTTCAGCACCTTCATCCTGCGGCCCTTCCTGCCCGCGCGCCCGCCCACCTTCAACCCGTCGTCGTCCTCGGCCGCGTCGGCCGCGTCGGCGTCCATGGCCGGGGCGGAGACGACCTAGTCTCCCGAGGGGGGCCCGGTCCCCGAGGCCAGGCCCCGTGCCTGGCTTCTTCCCTGGAAGGTCCTGGCGCATGACCCGAGAGTTCGTTCCGCCCCCCCGGGGCGTCACCGTCCGCGGAGCCCTGGAGGCGGAGCTGGCCTCGGCGCCCGAGACGGGCCTCACCGCGAAGGAGCTGTCCGGCCTCGTGGGCATCTCCGAGAAGGACGTGGCCGGCCACCTGGAGCACCTGGAGAAGTCCCTCAAGGCCGGAGGGGCCGCGCTCACGGTGCTCCCCGCCGAGTGCGTCGCGTGTGGTTATGTCTTCCGCGACCGCAAGCGCCTGTCCCGGCCCGGTTCCTGCCCGGAGTGCCGCTCCACCCGCATCGATCCGCCCGCCTTCCTCATCCGCTGAGCCCCAAAAGCGAAGCGGCGGGAAGCCCCTGGGGGCCTCCCGCCGCTCGTGTCACCCAGGCGGGGCCGCTCAGGCCCCGGGGCCGGTGACTAGGCCGTCTTCACGTCCGTCTTGGGCGTCTCGCCGACGAGGGCGGACATCGGGGTCTCGATGCGCATGCCGTAGAACGAGCGGTACACGAACACGAAGGACACCAGGAAGAGGACGGCGGCGATCACCTGGGTGAGGGTGCCCTGGCCGGCCTGCTTGAGCTCCACCGCCAGCTCCACGGCGAGCAGGCCGAAGAGGGTGGTGAACTTGATGACCGGGTTGAGCGCGACGGAGGAGGTGTCCTTGAAGGGGTCACCCACCGTGTCACCGACCACCGTGGCCGCGTGCAGCTCCGAGCCCTTGGCCTTGAGCTCCACTTCCACCAGCTTCTTCGCGTTGTCCCACGCGCCACCGGCGTTGGCCATGAAGAGCGCCTGGTACAGACCGAAGATGGCGATGGAGATGAGGTAGCCCACGAAGAAGAAGGACTCGAAGCAGGCGAACGCCAGCGTGCTGCAGAACACGCCGAGGAAGATGTTGATCATCCCCTTCTGCGCGTACTGGGTGCAGATGGCCACCACGCGCTTGGAGTCCTCCACGCTCGCCTTCTCCACGCCCTCGAGCTTGATGTTGGCCTTGATGAACTCCACCGCGCGGTAGGCGCCCGTGGACACCGCCTGCATGGAGGCGCCGGAGAACCAGTACACCACGGCGCCGCCGGCGATGAGGCCGAGCAGGAAGGGCGCGTGCAGCAGCGACAGCTTGTCCGTGTTGGCCGGGTCGAGCGCGCGCAGGCCGTCGGTGCCCGTGGTGATGCCCACCAGCAGCACGATGATGGAGAAGATCATCGTCGTGGCGCCCACCACCGCGGTGCCGATGAGCACCGGCTTGGACGTGGCCTTGAACGTGTTGCCCGCGCCGTCGTTCTGCTCGAGGAAGTCCTTGCCCTTGTCGAAGTCCGGCGTGAAGCCGAAGTCCTTCTGGATCTCCTGCTTCACGTTGGGGACGTTCTCGATGAGCGACAGCTCGTACACGCTCTGCGCGTTGTCCGTCACCGGGCCGTACGAGTCCACCGCGATGGTGACCGGCGCCATGCTCAGGAAGCCGAAGGCCACCAGACCGAAGGCGAACACCGCCGGGGCGATCATCAGCGTGCTCGGGATGCCGAGGCTGAAGTAGTACGCGCCGGCCATGAGCAGCATGATGATGATGCCCATCCAGTAGGCCGAGAAGTTACCGGCCACCAGACCCGAGATGACGTTCAGGGACGCGCCACCCTCGCGCGACGCCGTCACCACCTCGCGCACGTGGCGGCTGTTGGTGGAGGTGAAGACCTTGATGGCCTCGGGGATGATGGCGCCCGCGAGCGTGCCGCACGTCACGATGGCGCTCAGGCGCAGCCACAGCGTGTTGTCTCCCGCCAGATCCGGGATGAGCAGCCAGGACACGAGGAACGTCACCACCACGGACACGCCCGAGGTGAGCCACACGAGCACCGTGAGGGGCTTCTCGAAGTCCATCTGGTCGGCGTTCTTGTACAGGCCGCCCTGGATGATGCCGTTGATGAAGTACGAGGCGAGGCTCGCGAGCACCATGGCGCTGCTCATCATGAAGATCCACACGAGCAGCTGCGCCTGGTACTGCACGGGCACCGCCAGCAGGATGAAGGTGATGAGCGCCACGCTCGTCACGCCGTAGGTCTCGAAGCCGTCCGCGGACGGACCCACCGAGTCACCCGCGTTGTCACCCGCGCAGTCGGCGATGACGCCCGGGTTGCGCGCGTCGTCTTCCTTGATCTTGAAGACGATCTTCATCAGGTCCGAGCCGATGTCGGCGATCTTCGTGAAGATACCGCCCGCGATGCGCAGCACGCTCGCGCCCAGCGACTCGCCGATGGCGAAGCCGATGAACACCGAGCCCGCGTAGTCCGCCGGAATCACCAGGAGGATGAGCAGCATCAGCAACAGCTCGACGGACACGAGCACCATGCCGATGGAGATGCCCGCCTGCAGGGGGATGGCGTAGGTGGGGTAGGGCTTGCCGCGCAGCGACGCGAAGGTGGTGCGGCTGTTGGCGAACGTGTTCACCCGGATGCCGAACCAGGCCACGCCATAGCTGCCGGCGATGCCCATCAGGCTCGCCACCAGGATGGCGATGACCTTGAGCGGCTCCAGGTGGCGCAGGAAGCCGAAGTACACCACCATCACCGCGCCGATGAGCACCTCGAGGATGAGGATGAGCTTGCCCTGGGTGACGAGGTACGTCTGGCACGTGGCGTAGATGAGCTCGGAGATCTCCAGCATCGCCTTGTGCACCGGCAGGCGGCGCAGCGCGGAGAACTGGAGCACGCCGAACACCAGGCCCACGATGCAGATGGCGATACCCACCATGAGCAGGGTGGCCCCGTTCACCGAGCCACCCAGGAAGGTGACGGAGCGGAAGTCCGGGAGGATGAGATCCGCCTCGCTCGCGCGGGCGGTGCTGCTGGCCAGTACCGCCAGGAACCCGAGGATCCTGGCTGCCTTGGCGGAGAGGGATGTGGGAATCATTCGATGCAACTCCTCAAAGCTCATCTCGTGGCGCGTGGCGCTCCCCGCCAGCGCGCGCTGATGAAGAAAACGTGAGAATCGAGGGGTTGGCCGCCCGCGGTGGGTCATCTGAAGTCCCCCCCCGCGAACGCTTCAGCTCAGCCTCGCCCTTCAAGGACGGAGAGCACGCCTTGAAGGCGGCCCGCGTGTACCACGTCCCCGGGAGGAAAGTCGAATTCCAGGAGAGGAGTGATGATTACAGTACCTTCACATTGAAGGTCTTGAGCACCTGCTCGCCACGCAGGATGGAGACGGTCCAGTCTCCCGCCTTGCTCAGGCGCACGCCCGTCCACTGCCGGGCCCGCCAGCCCTCGCCCTTGACCTTCACGTCCTTGGTCTCGCGCACCACGTTGCCCTGCTTGGTCTGCACCATCAGGTCCTCGACGGAGTCGCCCTGGGGCACCAGATAGGACTGCCACACCATCACCGAGGTGTTGGCCTTGACGCCCTCGGCGGGCACCTCCACGGTGCACTCGAACTTGCTGGGCCCCTCCTTGCCCACCTCGGTGCACAGCTTGGCCTCCACCAGCACCGGGCCCTGGCCCTGCGCCTTGTAGAAGTAGTTCCAGGTGTCACGCACCGCGTCGGCCGACGGCGCCTTCACCGGCTCGGCGGCGGGAGCCGGAGCCGCGTCCTGCGCCATCGCCCCACCGCCCCACGCCATCAGCGCGCACATCGCCAGCTTCTTCAGGGTGCCTGCCATGTTGTCCTCCCCCATGTTCGGGTGTCCCGGCGGTGTCTAGCACAAGGCAGACCCGCGCTGGACAACCCCGCTTGCTCAACCCCAGACGAAAAAGGCGAGGGTGACGAGTGGCAGGTAGAAGACAAAAGCCACCAGCAGAAAGCCGAGGATGTCCTTGAAGTCGAGCCGGGCCACCGCGAGCAGCGGCAGGGCCCAGAAGGGCTGGATGAGGTCGGTGGCCATGTCCCCCCAGGCATACGCGAGCACCACCTTCTCCGGCGCCACGCCGAGCGTGCGCGCGGCCTCCAGGAGGTAGGGCGCCTCGATGGCCCACTTGGAGCCGCCCGAGGGCACGAAGTAGTTCACCACGCCGCTGTAGAGATACACGATGGCGGGGAAGGTGGCCGTGGTGGACAGCGACACGAAGAGCTGGCCGATGCGCTCGGTGAGGCCGGTGGCCTTGAAGATGCCGTAGATGCCCGCGTAGAGCGGGAACTGCAACACGATGCCGTGCAGCACGCTCGCGGCCTCCTCGCTCGCCTTGAGCAGCCGCGCGGGCGTGCCATGCAGCAGCACCGCCAGGGTGAGGAAGAGGAAGTTCACCGCGTTGAGGTTGATGGCCTTCCAGCCCCCGCCAAGCCACAGCGCGCGCGCGAACCACACCACCCCCAGCACGCCGAACACCGTGGAGAGCACGGGCGCGTAGTCCAGCCAGAGCGCGGGGCTGTTGCCCACGGGCCGCTCGGGCGGCTCGAAGTCCTGGAAGCGCTCGAGCACCTTGGGGTCCACCCGCACCGCGCGCTCGGGGCTGGGGTGCAGCGCCCAGGCCAGCAGCGTGAGCCCCGTCACCACCGCCGCGGTGAGCCCGAGGTTGAAGGGCGACAGCAGCGTGCGCTCGATGGGGATGAGGCCCAGCTGCTTCTCCAGGAAGTGCCCCGGCGTGGCCACCAGCAGCGGGGCCGAGGCGGACAGGCCCGCGTGCCACGTGGCCCCCAGGCCGAAGTACGCGCACGCCACGAGCAGCCGGTAGTCCACCTCGGGCCGGCGCCGCGCCACGAAGCGCACCAGCATGGCGCTCGCCACCAGCGACAGGCCCCAGTTGAGGTAGGCCAGCCCCATGGACACCATGGCCATGAGCACCACCGCGCTCCTCGGTCCCCGCGCCAGCCCCGCGAGCCACTCGAGCAGCGCGCGCACCGGACGGGTGAGCGCCAGCAGGTAGCCGGTGAACATCACCAGCGCCATCTGCATGGAGAAGCTCAAGAGCTCCCAGAAGCCCGCCCCCCACGCGTCCAGCACGCGCGGCGCGGGCGTGTCCGTCCACCCCACCGCCAGCCCCATCGTGAAGAGCGACAGCAGCACCGCGATGGCGAACGAGCCGGGCACGTAGCGCGCGGAGAAACGGCCGAGCGCCTCGGCGATGCGAACGAGGGTTTCCACGTGACGTCGAGCTCCCAGGGAAGGATTCGGAGGGTGTTCCCACCCCCCTCCTCGTCATCTGAGCACGGTTCAGCGGGCCTTCCGAGAAATCCCCTCCGCGGGGGGGCTCGCGCCGCCGCGCCGCGTCTGGCGTCCCGTGGACACTTCCGGGCGCGCGGATGTCCTCCGGTCATCCAAACAGGCCGTCCACAAAGTTGCAGGTGTCCGGCAATGCGCAACCCCCCCCTTGTCGCGCTTGGGGACAATGGCCACTTGGATTGGCAATGGCCTACCGCGTCCATATCCCCGTGGAGTTGTGGAGCACCCTCAAGGCGCTCCCGCCCGCGCTCGTCGAGCAGGTTCATCGGCGCCTGGATGGCATCGCCCAGTTGGCCGAGGTGGCTCCTCCGCTCAACCCGCTCTGGTTGAAGCTCGGCGCCACCGATCGGCCCCTGTTGCGCTGCATCGTGGACGGCCACGCGCTCCTCTACGAGGTCGACGAGTCCTGCCGCACCGTCTCCGTGCTCGATGTGGAGCTGGAGGAGACCGAATCGCTCTTCCCGGGCGCGGACTCGTTCTCCGCGCGCGAACACCACTGACGCGCCCACGAGGCCCCGCCTCGACTCCGCGCGTGCGCTCCGCACCGCTCCTCGTGTGAGGGGTGGTGCGTTTCGCGTTCATCCCGTCCCAGGTTTCCTCCCGTGTGATCGTCCGGTACGAGGGGCTGACGGTTGAAACGTGTCATCCACCGGACGGGGGATCGGAAAGACAGCAGGAATTACCGGGCGACTTTGGCTTTATTTACATCCTCGTCCGCCTGCTGACGGAGCAGGGCTCCGTCAGGGGCGAGGAAGCCGCCGACGTCCTGTCGAGGGGAAGCACGCCTGAGCCCAGGTGGGAGCCTGGCCGCCGAGACTCCCTCCGTCCCTCGGCATGAACATCGCAAGGATGGGTGTTCGCGTGGAACTCAATTCCCAGTCACCGTGCTCCTGTCCGGCGCCTCATGAGGGCGCGGAATGCCCCACGTTCGTCCCCGCGTCCATGCCCACGCTGCCGCCCAAGGCCGAGCGCGGCGGGGAGCTGGTGGGTCAGCGCTTCGGCAGCTTCCGGGCGATCCGCGAGCTGGGCCGCGGCGGCATGGGCACGGTGCTGCTCGCCGAGCACGTCCTCATGCCCAAGCGCGTGGCGGTGAAGGTGCTCCACAGCCACCTCGCCGAGGAGCCGGAGCTCGTCGCGCGCCTGCTGGCCGAGGCGCGGGCGATGAGCCTCGTGCAGCACGAGAACGTCGTCACCATCTACGACCTGGACACGCGCGACGGCCGCCCGTACGTCGTCATGGAGTACCTCGAGGGGCAGAGCCTCGCCGCCTTCGCGCGCGGCCCCATCGAGCCGGCGCTCGCCGTGGAGCTGCTCACCCAGGTGTGTGACGCGCTCGGGGCGGCGCACGCGCGCGGCATCGTCCACCGCGATCTCAAGCCGGCCAACATCTTCCTCGTGCCGGGCGCCCAGGGCCGCCAGCGGGTGAAGCTGCTCGACTTCGGCATCGCCAAGCGGCTGGCGCGCATGGAGGGCGAGACGCCCACGCGCACGGGGGTGCTGCTGGGCACGCCCGAGTTCATGGCGCCCGAGCAGTGCAGCGGAGAGGCCGTGGACGCGCGCACGGACCTCTACGCCGTGGGCGTCCTCGGCTACCTGCTGCTCACCGGCCGCGTTCCCTTCTCCAACGAGAGCACCGCGGCGGTGCTCGTGGCGCACCTGACGCAGAAGCCGGTGCCTCCGCACGAGGTGCGCCCGGGCGTGTCTCCGGCGCTCTCCGCCGTGCTGATGCGCGCGCTGGCCAAGCGCCCCGAGGAGCGCTTCACCACCGCCGCCGAGCTGCGCGCCGCCCTGGAGTCCGCCCTCAAGGCGGCTCCGGCGCCCGTGGCGCCCGCCCCCGCCGCCTTCACCGCGCGGGTGCCGGGACCGAGCGCGCGGGACTACCCGGCGGAGCGGGTGGGCCGCGCCGGCCTCTTCCTTCGCTGCGCCGGGACGCCGCCCCCGCTGCGCTCCGACGTGTCGCTCGTGCTCCAGTTGCCGGGCGGGGAGTTGCCCTGTGTCGGCCAGGTGGTGCGCCACGTGTCGGCCGAGCAGGCCCGGGCGTGGAACATGGCGCCGGGCTTCGGCGTGGAGCTGCGCGACGCCACCCCCGCCTTCCAGCAGCGCTTCTCGCGCCTGCTCACGGGGACGCCTCCCGCGCCCCCGGCGCCCACGCCGGATGATCCGCGCGCCGAGGTCGTGCTGCGCGACTTCCGCCAGCGGCTCCAGGGGGACCGGTACGCGGTGCTGGGCGTGCCGCGCGACGCGGACGCCGACAGCGTGCGGGCCCACGCCCGCGAGGCGCGCGCCCGGCTCGAGTCCCTGCTCTCCCTGCCGTTGTCCGACGCCCAGCGCACCTTCGCTCAGCGCGCGCTCGCCCGGGTGGCCGAGTGCCTCCAGGTGCTGGGTCAGCCCGAGCGGCGCGTGGAGTACGACGCGGAGCTGCGCAACGTGAAGGGCGTGATGCGCTGCCTGTCCGCGGGGCTCACCGTCACCGCCCTGGAGGCGTGCCGCCGCCGCTACTTCGAACGCCACCCCGAGACGGAGGGCCACTCGCTGCTGCACATCGCTTCCGGTGAGGCCTACCTGTCGGCCGGTCGCATGTCCGAGGCACTCGCCTGTTACGAAGCCGCCCTGCGCGCGGATCCCCTCCACCTCGAGGCCCTCAAGCGCTGGCATGCCCTCCAGGCGAGGATGCGCCACTCGGCGGAAGCCATCGCATCCCGTTAGGATGCGGGTCCTGCCATGGCTTCCAATCCCCCCGACGACGACAAGCTCCCCACCCAGGGCCGGTTCACCCGCTTCCGCAAGCTCGCGGGCCTCTCCGCGCAGCTCAGCGCGGACGTCCTCAAGAGCGGCGCCAAACGGCTCGTGGGCCAGGATCCGGAGCTGCTCAGCATGTCCGCCGCGGAGAAGCTCGTCACCACGCTCGGGGAGATGAAGGGCGCGGCGATGAAGATCGGCCAGGCGGTGGCCATGGACACGGAGATGCTCTCGCCCGAGGTGCGCCAGGTCATCGCCCGGTTGCAGAACGAGGCGCCCCCCATGCCCTACGCCCTGGTGGAGCGCGTCATCCGCGAGGAGCTCGGCGACGCGCCGGAGAAGCTCTTCCGCGAGTTCTCCCAGACGCCGCTCGCCGCCGCCTCGCTCGGCCAGGTGCACCGCGCCGTGCTGCACGATGGCCGGCCGGTGGCCGTCAAGGTCCAGTACCCGGGCATCGCCGAGACGCTCTCCGGGGACATGGACAACCTGGGCCTCGTGGTGAAGACGGTCTCCAAGGCGTCGAAGCTCGCCGACGGCACCGCCTACTTCCGCGAGCTGCGCGACGAGATGCTGCTGGAGACGGACTACCTGCGCGAGGCCGCGCTGTGCGCCTCCTTCGCCCGGAGCGCCGAGCGCCTGCCGGACCTCAAGGTGCCCGAGGTCATCACCGCGCTCACCACCGGGCGCGTGCTCACCCTGGAGCTGCTGCGCGGCCGCACCCTCAAGGACTGGGTCGTCTCCCATCCCTCCGCCGAGGAGCGCTACCGCGTGGCGCGCCAGCTCATCCTCGCCATCTACGGGCCCTTCTTCACCGTGGGCGACCTGCACGCGGACCCCCACCCGGGCAACTTCATGGTGCTCGAGGATGGACGCCTGGGCGTGCTCGACTTCGGCTCCATCAAGCGCTTCAGCGCGCACTTCGTGGATGCCAACCGGCGCATGTTCCTGCACGCCATGCGCAAGGAGCCCATGGACATCCTCGCCCTGAGCCGCGAGGTGGGCTTCACCTGCGAGCTGCCCGACGACGAGGGGAGCGCGCTCATCCAGGAGGTGTTCCAGATCGTCGGCCGGCCCATGCGCCTGGCGCCCTACGACTTCGCCACCTGCTCCATCACGCGCGACTTGCGCTCGCACTTCACGCGCAACGCGCCCCGCTTCCTGAAGATCCGTCCGCCCGCCGAGGCGGTCATGTTCTTCCGCTCCACCGGGGGGCTCGTGCAGAACCTGCGGCTGGTCGGCGCGGAGGGCGACTTCACCCGGGTGTACCAGGAAGTCGCCGCGCTCCTTTGAGCGCGCCGGGCCGCTCGGGGGCGCGCGGGACTAGCGCGCGCTCGCCGCGGGCAGCCGGCTCTTCTTGTAGATGCTGATGAGCTTGCGGGCGAGCGACTCGCCCTGGACGCTCTTGGAGATGTAGCCATCCGCGCCCGACGCCAGGGAGAGCGAGCGCAGCCGGGCCTCGTCCGAGGCCGAGTAGAGGATGAAGCGCGTGGTGGACGGCGCCTGGTTGCGCGCGAGCGCCAGCACCTTGTCCCCGCTGAGCGCCGGGATGTTCACGTCCAGCAGGACCAGGTCCGGCATCACCGTGCGCACCAGGTTGGACACGCCCAGCGAGGAGCGGTGGGTGCGGATCTCGAAGCCGTAGGCGTGGAGGGTGCGTTCGACCAGCATGAGCTGGTCGACGTCGTCGTCCACCACCAGCACGCGGATCTTGTTCTCGATCTCGGACATGGGCTCCCTTTCGGAGACTGTTCGGAGATGGGACTCTTCCCCAAGAGGCAGCGGGGGGCTGCGCACCCGAACAATACTGCTCCGTCAGCGATCAGGGAGGTCCAACCCTCCCGGAACTCGCGCCGGAGGCCAGAAATCGGACGCCTGTAACCCCGTCAGGCAAGTAAATCAAGCAAGAGCTTCCAGGAATGAACCCGGTCGGGGACGGACGGCCAGGAAGCGTCAGGCCGGGCGGTGGGCCGCGCGGCGCCCAATGACAACCATCCCGGGAGGTCCGTCGTCGGCCCTTCTCGGCTCTTCATTGGGGCGGGGCGATGGGGCGATTGGACTCGAGGACAGTCTCCCGCGCCGGTCGCCGCGCCGCTCCTCGGCGAGGCGTTCACCCACGGGCGTGCGAGATGCTCGTCGCACGAGACTCTGGGCGCTACACAACAGGTCCATCCCGCACGAGGGGGGCGGTCGCATCCCGGGTGGTAGAGTTCAAGTCGACCGTGGGTATTGCCGAGCGGGCGGGGCCAACCTCAGCGAGGAGTCACATCATGCGGGAACGGATTCGGGTCGGCATCCTGGAGGATCAGACGGTTCTGCGGGAGAGCCTGGTGGCCCTCTTCGAGGGCTCGGGCATGGAGGTGTGTGCCTCGGGCGGGGACGTGGAGAGCCTGCTCGCCCAGATGCAGGACAAGCCGCTGGACGTGGCCATCGTGGACCTGCGCCTGGAGAACCCGGGGAACTGGGCGGTGGACAATGGCCTGCGCCTGGTGGAAGTGCTGCGCGAGCGCTACCCCCACACCCGGTCGATCGTGTTCTCCGCCCATCGCGAGGCCTCCCTGCTGGAGCGCTGCTTCCAGGCGGGAGCGGCCGGCTACCTGTGCAAGCTCAACGCGAGCGGCGCGGCGCTGCTGTCCGCCGTCGAGCAGGTGGCGCGCGGGGAGAGCCTCGTTCCCCCGGAGCTGGTGAGCCTGAACCCCGGCGCTTCAGCCTCCCCACTGGAGCGGCTCACCCAGCGCGAGCGCGAGGTGCTGGAGTTGGTGGCGGCCGGCTCGGACAACCTCCAGATTTCCGCGCGCCTGGGCATCACCGAGCGCACCGTGAAGGCCCACGTGTCCAACCTCTACCGGAAGATGGGCGTGCAGAACCGCGTGGAGATGGCGATGATCGCCTACCAGAGCGGGTTCGCCCGGCCGCCGCCGCCGCAGCAGCAGCAGGCCGAGTTCCCCAAGTAGAGCCAGAGCGCCTCAGGGCCGCAGGGCGGTGACGAGCTCGAAGGGGCCGGGAAGGACGCGCACCTCGCGGAAGCCCGATGCCGGGAGGGCGCGCGTGTAGAACGCGACGTCGCGCAGCCGGCTGCCGCACGAGTCCACTCCCATGAGGAAGTAGGACCAGAAGAACTGGGCGGCGAGCCGCTCCGGGGTGCGGAACTCCTCGCAGATGAGGACGCGGCCGCCCGGAGGCAGGGCCTCGAAGGCGGCGCGCAGCAGGGCGTGCGCCGTGTCCTCGGGCCAGTCATGGAGCACGCGCACGAAGGACAGGGCGTCATGGCTGTTGGGCAGGGGCTCGCGCAGGAAGTCCCCGGCCACGAAGCCAAGCCGACCCTCGAGTCCACGCGCCCGCCGGGTGCGCTCCACCAGTGGCTCGCACGAGGGCAGGTTGTAGACGTCCACGCGCAGGTCGGGCCGGGCCTCCAACAGGTGCGCCGCGAGGCTGCCATCGCCGCCCCCCACGTCCAGCAGCCGCGTGCCCGCGGGGAAGAGGGCGTCGGCGTGGGCGCGGAAGGTCTCCACGATGGGGCCGAGCCCCGCCGCCATGCTGGCCTCGAAGCCGGCCACCTGCTCGGGCGTGCGCGGAGGCCAGTCGAAGGCCTCGCGGGACACGCTGCGCTCACCGCGCAGCACCTCGGGCAGATGGCCGTGCAGCTCGTGCCAGGCGTACCTCTCCCGGTCTCGTTCCAATGAGCGGGGACCCAGCACGGCCTCGGCCGCGGCGCGCAGGCCCGGTACCGCCGCGTAGCGTGTCTCCTCGCGCGCGTCCGGGGTGGGCTCGCGCCGCACGAGCCCCAGGCTCTCCAGGCAGTCGAGGAACTTGTCCAGGCGCGCGGGCACGAGGCCCTGGCGCTCGCTCAGGGCCGCGAGCGTCACCGGCCCCGGCTCGAGCGCGTCGAGCAGCCCCAGGCGCAGCGCCGTCTCCACCACGTCCACGGCCCGCGCTCCGTTGAAGAGCAGGTGCAGCAGGGCGCGAGGCCCGGGGAGCGGCTCGCTCATGGGACACCCGCTCCGCTCGCGTCCCGGGGCGCCCCGGGCGCGTGGCCGCCCTCGCGCTGCCAGGTGGCCGTCATCTCCACGCGCACCCGCCACAGCGCGGGGAAGAGGGGCTGGGTCATGCGTCCGGGCAGCACCCGCGTGGGCAGTCCATCGAGCGCCTTCACCGTGGCGTCCACGCCGATGGTGCGGCGCACGAGCTGGAAGTGCGTGTACAGCCAGTGCTGCCAGGCCTCGTCGTAGTCGAGCAATTGTTCGCACACGCGCTTGAGGTCGGGGTAGCGGGACGTCGCGTACACGTCGGCGAGCCGCGCGTCGCGCCGTCGCAGCAGCCGCTCCAGCGCCTCGTCCAGACCCCGGGCGGCGACGCTCACGGCGTTGTAGCCCGGCGACTCCTGTCCGCTCCCGTTGCCGAGGCTGCGGCGGATGATCTGATAGGTGTCCGGGGTGAGGGTTTCCAGCACGCCCAGCTCCGCGGCGAGCACGCGCGCCATGCGGGGCAGGCGCTCCAGCCGCGCCGAGGCCTCCCAGAGGGCATTGGCGTCCAGTTCCTCCACGGCCTCCACCGACTCGTGGGCGAGCAGCTTGAGCCACAGCTCCTGGGACTGGTGCACGGCCTGGAAGAGCAGCTCGTCGGGGCTCACCCGCTGGGCGGGGGGCGTCTGGAGCGCGAGCAGCTCGGGGGTGCGCACGTACTTCTCGTAGTCCAACTCGCCCTGGCCCACCCACTTCTTGAGCAGCGGGTTGAGCCACGGGCCCTGCAATTGACGCCTCAACTGTTCGGCGGCGCTGACGACGACCTCGGGGATCTGTTCCATGCGTCCTCCTGGGGGCATCCGGGACAGGGGCCCCTTTCGAGGACACGTCCGCCTCGGACAGGAGCCTGGGGGACCTATCCGCGGAAGGCGTTGAGTTTCTGGATGAGTTCGGCCCCTTGAATGCTCTTGGAGAGATAACCATCCGCGCCCGCGGCGAGAGCCAGGGAGCGCAAACGGGACTCGTCCGTTGCCGAGTACAGGATGAACTTGGTCCCCTTGGGAGCGTACCGGCGTGCCAGGGTGAGCACCTGGTCGCCTTTGAGGGCGGGGAAGTTCACGTCCAACAACACGAGATCCGGCTCGCCCTGGCGCACCAGGTTGGACACGCCCAGGGCCGAGTCGTGGGTCTGCACGTCGAAGTGGGGAGCCAGGGTACGTCGGACGAGGTCCAGTTGATCCGGATCATCGTCCACCACCAGGACGCGGGCCCTGGTGGTGATGCGCTCATCCATGGGTCTTCCCCAAATGCTTGCGAATGGTGTCGAGGAGCACCTCGCGATCCAAGGGTTTGGTGAGATAGGCGTCACAGCCGGCGGCGGAGGCCTTCTCCTGGTACTCGCGTCCGGCGTGGGCCGTCACGGCGATGACGGGGACGCTGGCCACGGCGGGCACCTGGCGCAGGCGCCGGGTGGCTTCCCAACCATCCACGCGGGGCAGGGACAGGTCCATGAGGATGAGGTCCGGCACCTCGCGCGTGGCGCGCTCCACGCCCATCTCCCCGTCCTCGGCCTCCAGCACCTCGAAGAGGCCGCCGAGGTAGCGGCGGACGATGTCGCGGTTCTGCGGGTTGTCCTCCACGTAGAGGATGCGCGGCTGGCGGTTGGCGCGCTGGGCGCTCTGCTTGAGCAGCAGCCCCTTGGCCTGGCCGATGACGTCCTCCAGCGCGTGGCCGCCCTTCTGCACGAAGCCGGCGAAGCCGTCGCGCAGCACGGCCTGCTCCTCGGCGGTGAGCGACTTGCCGGTGAGCACCACCACGGGCACCTGGAGCTTGTCCGCGCGCATGCGGCGGATGACCTCGAAGCCGTCCAGGTTGGGCATCATCAAGTCGAGCACCACGAGCGTGGGCGGGGAGACGCGCGCCTTGAGCAGGGCGTCCTCGCCGTTGTGGGCCTCGTGGGTGGAGAAGCCCGCGCGGCGCAAGGAGCGGCTGACGAGCTCGCGCGTGGAGGCGTCGTCGTCCACCACGAGCACCTCGCCGGCGCCCGCGGCGCTGCCGATGCTGCGGCGCACCACCTCCACCAGGTGATCCGGCTCCACCGGCTTGACGAGGTACTCGCACGCCCCGAGCGAGAAGCCCCGCGCGCGCTGCTCCTCCACGGAGATGATGATGACGGGGATGCGCGAGAGATCCGCCTCGCCCTTGAGCGTGGACAGCACGCTCCAGCCGTCCAGCCGCGGCAGGTGGATGTCCAGGACGATGGCCTGCGGGCGCAGCTCGCGCGCCTTGCGCAAGGCCTCCATGCCGTCCGAGGCCGTCACCACGGTGAAGCCCGAGGGCTCGAGCTGGCCGGCGACGAGCTGCTGCACGAGCACGTCGTCATCCACCACCAGCACGGTGCCCCCGCGCATCATGGGGGTCAGCACGGCGCCCACGTCCTCGGCGGCCACGGGCTTGTCCAGCTCGCGCGACTGGCCCAGGGACTCGCCCTCGAGCACGCCCGCCAGCCGCACCGTGAAGGTGGTGCCCCGGCCCAGCGTGCTCTCCACCTCCACGCCGCCGCCCAGTATCTTGCTCAGCTCGCGCACGATGGCGAGCCCCAGGCCCGTGCCGCCCACCTTGCGCGTGGTGGAGCCGTCCACCTGGCGGAACTTCTCGAAGATGAAGGGCAGCTGGTCCGGCGGGATGCCGATGCCCGTGTCCTCGACGACGAAGACGGCCTCGTTGCCCTCGGCGCGCGCGGTGAGCGACACCTCGCCCGACTCGGTGAACTTGGCCGCGTTGGACAGGAGGTTGAGCAGTATCTGCCGCAGCTTGAGCGCGTCCGTGCGCACGTGGGCCACGTGCTCGTCGATGTCCGTGCGCAGCTCCACGTCCTTGCCCTTGAGGTACTCCTTCACCGTGGCCGTGCACTCCTCGGCCAGCTCCGCCAGGTCCACCCGCTCCACCACGACCTCGATACGGCCCGCTTCGATCTTCGACAGGTCGAGGATGTCGTTGATGAGCGCCAGCAGCGTCTGCGCGTTCTTCTTCACCACGTTGAGGTCGCGCCGGCCGTGGGCGGTGAGCCGGCTGCCCTCCTCGCGCATGAGCAGGTCGCAGTAGCCGATGATGCCGTTGAGCGGCGTGCGGATTTCGTGGCTGAAGTTGGCGAGGAACTCGCTGCGCAGCCGGAAGGCGCTCTCCGCCTCGCGCGCCCGTTCCTCCTCGTTGCGCTTGGCGGCGGCGAGCTCCGTGGCCAGCCGGTCCAGGTCCTCGTTCTGCTGACGGATGAGCTCCATCTGCAGCGCGCGCTGCTGGTAGCTGGCGAGCGTGCGCGCGGACACGGCACGGCTCTTCTGGAGCTCCTCGAGGTTCTCGGCGAGGCGCCGGTTGGCCGCCTCCAGCTCCGCCTTGGAGCGGCGCAGGCTCTCCTCGGCGGCCTTGCGCTCGGTGATGTCCTCGGTGATGCCGAGCACGTAGCGCGCCCGGCCCGAGTCATCCAACAGGGGCAGCTTGCGCGTGGCGTAGACGCGATCCTGCCCGCCCGTGCGCGCCACCTCCTCGAAGGTCTTGAGCTTGCCCGTCTCGAGGATTTCCGTGTCGATGGTGACGAAGGAGTCGGCCTGCTCCTTGGGGAAGTAGTCGTGGTCGAGCTTGCCGAGCAACCACTCCTTGGTCACCCCGAAGGCGTCGGCGAAGGTGCGGTTGACCACGCGCAGCCGGCGATCCTCGCCGTCCTTCACGAAGAGGACGAAGGGCAGGCTGTCCACGATGCGCTCGAGCAGCCAGCGCGAGTGTTCCTGCTCCTGCTCGGCCTGCTGGTGCTGGCGCCGCTCCTGGGCGCGCTGGAGCTCCCGGCGTACCACCGGCCCAATCAATCCCAGGCGGTCCATCTCCAGGTAGCTGCTGGCGCGCACCTGCTCCAGGGCCGACTGCATCTCCTCCTCGTCCCAGACCGCCCCGACGACGAGCAGCGGCAGCAGGGGATGGCTCTCCTGGATGAGCGGGGCGGCCTCGCGGAAGGTGAGCCCGGGCAGGCCCGGGCCACACACGGCCACGTCCCACTCGCGCTCCAGCGCCACCTTCAACGCCTCGGGGGTGGCGGGGTGCTCGGAGGAGACCTCGAGGTCCGAGCGCCGCAGGGCCTCGAGGATGCGGGCGCCCTCGGGCGCTCCCGCCAGCAGAAGCAACTTCAGTGTCCTGGTGTCCGACACGGCAGGGGGCGGAATGCTCATCCGTCAGTTTTCCCCGAACGCCAAGACCGTCAGCGTCGTGTTGATGTGAAACCCCGAGTAGAGCTCGAAGTGCACATTCATTCCAGCCGCTGTGGGAGCGTGACGCAAGGAGTCCGCGATGCCGCCGACCGCTCCGGTTGCCTGGGCGTACCACATGCGGCCGCTGCAATGGAAAAGCAGGGTGGCGCGGGGGTTGAGCACGCGGCGGGGCAGCTCTTCCTGGAAGAAGGCGCGCGTCATGCCGGCCAGGTCCCCGGCCTTCATCAGCTCCAGCTCGGTGCCTTCCTCCAGGAGGTTGGCGAAGAGGATGGAGTCGTCGGGCAGGACCTTCCAGGGGGCGCGGATGAAGTACTCACGGCCCACCTTGAGGGCGGTGGGGTGCGCGGCGAAGCCCCGGGGCTTGCCGAACTCCAGATCCTCCACCGACACGCCCAGCATCTCCGCGTAGCGCCGCGCGGCCGGCTTGCCGTCGATCTCCAGGGCGCGCGTGGCGCTGTCGTCCACGCGGGTGATGGTGAGGCGCTCGCCCAGCGGCTGGTACCAGTGGGAGCGCAGGGCGGCCCAGGGCGCGCTCGTCTTGAAGAGCGCCACCAGCACGCTGTCCGTGGTCACCTCGCCGTCCACGTGGAGCTGGGCGGACTGGCTCTGGGGATCCGGATCGGAGTCGGCGGCGCCGCCGCCCACGAGCATCAGCGCCTGGTTCTTCTCGAGCAGGCCGAGCAGCAGCTCTTCCTTCTTGTAGCGAAAGCCGTCATCGATGACGAGGCCCACGTACCGGCGCGTATCGATGTCCGACTGGCGCACGCCCAGCTCCTGGGCGGCGCGCTTCATGGCCATGGCGCCCGCGCTCACCGCGTCCACGGACAGGCCGGTGCCCAGCCCCAGCCCCACCTCGAAGTCCCCCGAGAGCGCGCCCATCACGACGCTGCCCGAGTGGATGCCGTGGTTGTCCAGCTCGCCCGCGGTGGTGGCGCCCACCAGGCGCGTGCCTGGGGGCAGCCGCTCGCGCACCGCGCGGTTGAGGGCGAGCTGATCCCGCTCGCGCGAGGCGAACAGGGTGACGAGCCGGGGGGTCTCGCCACCTTCGAGCTGCCGGATGAGATCCTCTGCCACGGCAACCGGTTCCACCAATGTGCTGCGCGCCGTCTGCATCTTCACTCGAGCCAACCAGGACCTCCCGCGGGGGCAGTAGGGCAGTGCGGCCTACAGGTTACTGCCTGGGTGGGTTTTGTGACAGCTATCCGTGCATTGCTGGAAGGACTCGCGGCCGCCGCCCACGTACATGCTCTCGATGGGACCGAACTGTTGCACGTGCGTGTCCGGGTAGCTCTTGTGACAGGACAGACACGCGGCCTTGCTCGTGCGCTGGATGCCCTCGGCCTTCAGGTGGCACTTGTCGCACTGCTGCAGGGGCGAGTCGTAGCGGCCCGAGCGCGAGTGGATGAAGTGGGTGCGCACGGCGATGGGGCCCTCCAGCTCGAAGCCCAGCGGGGCATGGCAGGCGTTGCAGCCGGCGCGGTTGTCATTGGCGTGCAGCACCTTGACCAGCTCGCCGCCCTCGCTGTGGCAGCTGTTGCACGGGCCGGTGGTGAGGTTGGGCTGGGTGGGCTGCGCGGACTCCACCTGGATGTTGATCGTCTTGCTGAAGGGGATGTCCTCGCCCAGGTAGACGCGGCGGCCCTTCACCGTCACCAGGTAGGTGCCGGGCTCGGCGTTGGCGGGCAGGGTGTACGTCCAGGTGTCGCTCACGGGCGCGTCCCAGCCGCCCTTGTCCGGGAAGAAGGCGCCGCCGAACAAGTCGTTGGCGGGCGGGAAGGTCTGGAACTGCGCGAACACGCCGTCGCGCTCGAGCGTGCCCACCGTCTGCACGTCGTCGGCGCCGAAGAAGGCGTCCAGGTCCACGATGCTGCGGATGGGTTGGATCTTCTGCGCGGGGCCGATGATCTGCGTCATCAGCATGCGCTCGCGGTGCTTGCGCAGGTAATAGGTGGTGGTGGGCTCGAAGAAGGCCCGGTAGTACTGCAGGCCGGAGTCGACCTGGCCCGAGGAGTACTCCTTGTAGGTGGGCAGGCTGCCCTGGGGGTGCAGGCGCTTGCCGGCCCCATCGCGCAGGGTGAGCTGGAAGGTGATGCTCGCGCCGGCCGCGTAGGTGCCATTGGCGCGCGGCGGGGTGAGGGCCTTGATGTCCACCGAGGCGCCGTAGGCGTAGGCGGGCTTGTCCTCCTGCTCGATGGGGATGGTGTAGTAGTCCACGCCGGCGCGCATCGTCCAGAACAGGCGCAGGGCGCGGGTGTTGCGCGTGAGCGTGAAGGGCGTGGCGCCGGTGCGCGCGTTGCGCACCTCGACGAGGGCCTCCTCGGTGAAGTTGCGCGCGGTGGAGCAGTCACTCACGCTCTTGCAGTCGGCGGTGGTCTGCACCGCGCGCAGTCGGCGGATGAAGAAGTCGTCGGTGGGCTGGCGGCGATCCCCCCGGCCGATGTTGAGCAGGATGGGGCGGCCGGTGGGGCGGCCCCACCCATCCACGGGCAGCACCGTGAAGACGCTCGTCTGCTCCATCCACTGCGCCTGCCGGTAGAAGCGGCGCCGGGTGTAGGTGCCGTCCGCGTTGGGCAGGATGATGGGCTCCTCGTCCGCCTGCTTGAGTCCCTGCCAGGGCAGTTGTGCGAAACGGCCCGTCCGGCGCAGCCCGTCCACGCCCTCGTCCCGGGTGGACTTCACCACCTCGCGCACGTCGATCTGGTTGATGAAGAAGCTCTGCCCGGCCTTCACCCGCAGCGGCTGGACCTTGCCGGGAGGCAGGCCCTCGTAGCCCACCTCGAGCGCCAGGGGGATGGGCTTGGAGCCCCCACGCGCCACCTCCCGCGCGTCCTCCCCGGTCTTCCCCGCGGAAGTCACCTCGGAGGCCGCCGCCGGTCGCGCGAAGCCCGCCCCCCAGAGGAACGCCACCAGCCCCATGCCGCGCAAAAGGACAGACGCGTGCGACGGCACGCCCAGTGCTATCTGACCGCTCATGGCGGACCCTCTTTTCCCAGTAGGGGTGGCGGGGGCCACCCGTCCAGCCTTGGTTCTCGCGCAGACCCTCGCCCGTCCCCACCCAGCCCAGCGCCCCACGAAATCCCGTTCATTTCCCTATTTCCGGGAACACGAAGATTCGCGTCTGAACAGATTAGAGCGGTTTTCCCTTGGGATTTCAACTTCTAAGGGAATTATTCACAGTGCTGAAAAGTCATTTTTCTGACCTGGCATCGAGCCAGGGGGCGAGCGCTCGGCGGGTCGGTCCGGACAGGAGGGCCTCCCGGTTCATGCGCTCCAACTCCAGGTAGAGCTGCTCGGTGGACAGCCGCGAGAGATCCACCCGCACGGGGACGGGCTGCAGGGGGGGTGGGGGAGGGAGCGGGGGAC
The DNA here is from genome assembly GCF_000335475.2 of Cystobacter fuscus DSM 2262. Lineage (NCBI taxonomy): Bacteria > Pseudomonadati > Myxococcota > Myxococcia > Myxococcales > Archangiaceae > Cystobacter > Cystobacter fuscus. The sequence goes on from NZ_ANAH02000014.1 coordinate 199,812, forward strand.
GCAGCTTCCAGCCCAGGCCGTAGCCGAGGAGGAATCCCGCCCCGCTCAACAGGCCCGCGAGTACTCCGAGCGCGGTGGGGGGCAGGCTGTCCAGGGGCGGGAGGTCCGGCCACCCGGCGGCGAGTCCCAAGGCGGCGAGGGTGGTGGGAACGAGCGCGAGCAGGCCCACGCCCGCGAACAGCGGGCGGCTTGAGTGACGCGGCGGCATGGGTTGGTCTCCCCCTCAGCGTCTCCCGAGGGTGGAGTCGCTGGTTCTTTCCAACTTGGTCGTGCGTACTCGGCCAGGAAATCACCCTCGTGGGATGGCGCGCTGTCCGTTAAAGGACAGGGTTCGTGCGCTCCGGGTCCGCGCCGGAAGCTCCCTCGGGGGCTCCAGAGAATGGCCCGGAGGGTGTCGGGGGGTTATGAGCCACCCCTTCTTCTTCTGCTTCTTCTGACGTGAGGGTCTGTTTCCGACCATGTCCTTCGTTTCAGGCAACAAGGTCCGCTACCTCCCCCAGCCCGAGTGGGGCGTGGGGCATCTCCTCGAATTGCAGGACGAGGGCGCCAAGGCGCTCGTCCTCTTCCCCGCCCGGGAGGGCGAGCCGGTGCTGGTGTCCACCAAGGGCGGGGCCCTGGTGTCCTATCGCCTGACCCAGGGCGAGCCGGTGAAGACGGCCCGGGGCCGGCGCGCCACCGTGGTGGGCGAGGAGGAGGGCGGCCGGGGCCTGCGCCGCTACGTCATCCGCTACGCCGACACGGGCGAGGAGGACGAATTGCCCGAGTCCGAGGTGCACGCGCTCGCCCCGCGCTCGGACGTGCTGTCCACGCTGCGCGAGGGCCGGGTGGGCGAGGCGCGGGCCTTCATGCTGCGCAAGCAGGCGCTGCGGCTGGACGACGAGCGGCGGTGTGACGCGCTCGGCGCGCTGCTGGCCAGCCGGGTGATGGTGAAGCCGCACCAGGTGGGCGTGGTGCAGCGCGTGCTCAGCGCGCGTCGGCCCCGCTTCGTGCTCGCCGACGAGGTGGGCCTGGGCAAGACGATCGAAGCGGGCATGGTGTTCAGCGCCCTGCGGCTGTCGGGGCTGGCGCGGCGCGTGCTGGTGGTGGCCCCCAGCCACCTCACCGTGCAGTGGCTGGTGGAGTTGTTCCACAAGTTCAACCAGCTCTTCACGTTCATGGACTCGGACCGGTACGCGAGCTCGCTCAAGGAGCAGCCCCAGGTGTCCCCGTGGGCGCGCTTCCCCCTGGTGGTGACGAGCCTGGAGATGCTCGCCCGGAGCGAGGAGCACCGGCGCGCCGTGGCGGACGAGGACGCGTTCTGGGACCTGGTCATCATCGACGAGGCGCACCACCTCAAGGGCGAGAAGGCCTTCGCGGCCGCCGAGGGCCTGGCGGCCAACAGCTGGGGCCTGCTGCTGCTCACGGCCACGCCCATGCAGTTGGATCCCGCCGAGTACCATGGGCTGCTCACGCTCATCGACGCGGCGACGGCGCCCACGGTGGCGGGCTTCGAGCAGCGGCTGGCGCGGCAGGAGGAGCTGAGCGCGGCGGTGCGCGGGCTGCTCGAGGGCCAGGACGCCAAGGGCGCGGTGAAGGCCCTGGCGGCGCGCTTCCCGGACGACTCGCGGCTCACGGCGCTGAAGGACCGGGACGCGCTCCTGCAGCACCTGGCGGAGACGTACAGCCTGTCGGACCGGCTGGTGCGCAACCGGCGCGCGGTGGTGGGCGGCTTCTCCACGCGCCGGCTGCACCGTCACCCGGTGAAGCTGTCCGCCGAGGAGCTGCGCACGCGCGACGCCGCGCTGGCCGCGCTCGCCTCGTCCACCCTGCGCGGGGCACCCCTGGGCAACCTGTTGCGCCGCCTGGAGTCGAGCCCCGCGGCCTTCGCCGAGGCGCTTCAGGGCAACAAGGCCCTGGCGAGCGTGGCGGGCTCGCTCAAGCTGCCCGCGCGCGACGCGAAGTTCAGCGCCTTCCAGGAGGTGCTGCGCGGCATCTGGAGCGCGGAGCCCCGGGCCAAGGTGCTCGTGTTCACCGAGAGCCGTGACACGCTCGAGTCGCTGCGCACGGAGCTGGGCCGCGAGGGCACCGAGGCGCTCGCCTACCATGGGGATCTGCCCCTGGTGGAGCGGGACAGGCAGGTGGCGCGCTTCCGCGATCCCGAGGGCCCGCTGGTGCTCCTGTGCACCGAGGTGGGCGGCGAGGGCCGCAACTTCCAGTTCGCGCACCACCTGGTGCACTACGACTTGCCGTGGAGTCCGGCGACGGTGGAGCAGCGCATCGGGCGCTTGGATCGCATCGGGCAGAACCACCCGGTGGAGATCCACGTCTTCGATTCCGCGGGCACGCTGGCCGCGGACGTGTTGATGCTGCTGGCGGACGCGGTGGGCGTCTTCGGCGAGACGGTGGGCGGCCTGGACGCGGTGCTGGAGGAGGTGGAGCCGCGGCTGGCCGAGCTGGCGCTGCTGCCGCGCGAGTCGCGCATGGCGTACGCCTCGGAGCTCAAGGCGAAGGTGGAGGCGGCGCGGGCGCAGGTGAAGCGCGCGTATGATCCATTGCTGGACATCCGCTCGTTCGACAAGGACGCGGTGGCGCGGCTGGTGAAGCGGGCGCAGGAGCGCATGGGGCTGGAGGAGGAGGACGAGGAGGAGGACGCGCCGAGCCTGGAGGAGGGGCTGTGGAGCGTGGCGAGGGATTTGGACGAGCGGTTGGAGGAGTCGGTGACGGAGCTGGCGCGCCGGGTGGGCATCGGCGTGGACACGGACGAGCAGGTGGATGCCTTCCAGTGCGCGTTCCAGTTCGGCCACGCGCTCAAGGTGGAGGGCCTGCCGGGCATCGACATCAACGAGGACCGCACGGTGCTGGGCACCTTCTGGCGCGACACGGCGGTGGAGGCCGAGGAGCTGGAGTACTACGCCACGGGCCACCCCATCGTGGAGTCGCTGTTCGGCTTCCTGCGGGACGGGCCGTACGGGCGCAGCGCGGCGCGGTTCATCGAGAAGCGCGGGCCGCTCAAGGCGCGGGGCGTGGAGCTGCTCTACCACGTGCAGCTGCCCGAGCCCGAGGACACCTCGCCGGGCGCGCGGGTGCCGAGCCGTCAGCTCGCGCGCTTCCTCGAGCGCACGCTGGTGCACGTGGCGGTGGTGGAGGGCGCCTCGGGTCCCAAGGCGGACACGGGGGTGCTGAGCGCGCTGGAGGCGGAGGGCAAGTCGCTCAAGGGGGACGAGGTGGCGCGGGCCTTCCCGGGCTTCGCGGCCTTCGTGGACGCGGGCGTGCCGGTGGCGCTCAAGGCCGCCGAGGCGGACCTGGGCAAGCTCCAGGCGCGCGCGCGCAAGGCCGTGGAGGCCGAGCGTGACGCGGCGCTCGCGCGCATGAAGCTGTCGCTCACGCACCAGGGCCTGGAGGAGAAGGCGGTGCGGGCGCAGCTCGACGCCGAGCACGAGCACTACGAGCGGCTGCTCCAGGCGCTCGCCGGGGCCAAGGTGGTGCTCGACTCGGCCTGCGGCTTCGTCATCAACCGCTGAGGGGCTCCGGGTCCGGGGGGGCCGCCCCCCGGCGCCGGCTCAGGCGCGCACCTTCTCGCGCAGCGCCTTGGCCCGCTCCTGCGTCTCCGGATCCGAGTGCGTCATCTCGATGCCCTTGAGCCGCTGGTCCAGGCTCTTGGGCAGCTTGCCCTTCACCAGCTTGCCCTCGGCCTCCATCGCCTCCAGCTTGCCGAGCGCCTTGTCCGCGATGCGCTCCTTCGGGTGGCCCAGGAGGCTGTCGAGGAAGTACGGGTCCTCGGGCAGCTCGGGGTACTTCTCCAGGTAGTCCAGCACGCCCTGGGCCCAGGCGCGCGGGTCCTCGGCGCTCTCCAGCACCTTCTGCATGGCCTGTTTCTGCGCCTTGCGCTTGCCCTCCGGATCGAAGGTCTTCGCCAGGCCCTCGGGCAGCTCGCCGCCATTGAAGAGCGCGTCCGCGGCCGACTTGTACTTCTCGTAGGAGGCGCTGCGCTCGATGCGCTGCTGCGCCGGGTCATCCTGCCGCGAGGTGTGGCCCCGGCCCTTGCCGCGCTGGGCGTCCAGCTCCCGCCACGTCTTCGTGCGCTTGCCGGAGAATCCGCCGCCGCCCCGATCGTCATCCCTGTCACGTGCCATTGCGTCACTTCCCCTTGCGAGCCCCCCACAGCGCCGCCAAGCCGCTCTTCACCAGGGAACGGACGCGAATCAGTTCCTCGGGCGCCAGGGGGTGCTCCTCGTCGTGCTCCGCCTCGAACAGGGCCTCGTCCGCGTACGCGGCGAGCGCCGTGGGCACCGGCGGAAGCTCCGTGCCCGACCCCCTCAACGCCTCGGGGGGCACTCCCGCCAGTCCTCGCGGCCACCCCAGCTCCAGCATGGCGTGCAGCTCGAAGAGCAAGTGACGGGCAACGGCATATCCTTCGTCCGTGAACCCCGCCGCGTCAAGCTCCCCCAGCAGCGCGTCCTGCCGGTTCTCGAACGAATCGTGCAGTCGCGTACGCGCCTTCTCGTCGTCCTCCAGGTAACGCCAGGCCGCCTCCACGAATGCCGTGTCCGGCTCGCCCGGGGCGAAGACGGGCGGGGGCTCCCCCTTCTGCTTCTTCGGACGGGGCGGCCGGGGACCGTCCTCCAGGCGGACCTGCTTGCCCTCCTGCACCAGGTCCCACAGCCCCAGCAGGTTCTGGAAGAAGCGGCGCGCGAGCTCCGGGGACTCGAAGCGCGGCTCGCGCTCGAAGAGGCTCGGAATCACCTCGCTCGAGGGGCGTCCCTCGGCGTGGGCCTGGCGCATGTGGGCGAGCACCGTGAGGCTGTCGTGCGGCACGCCCGCGAGCTCCAGGAGCCCGTCGAGCACCTGGGCGCCCTCGAATTCGTGGAGGAACTCCATCTGTTTGGAACGGGAACGGCTCATACTTCTCACCGTAGCCCCTGACGGGGCCTCTTGCCTTCCGAGAACCCACCGGGGGACCAGGGGACTGAATGACCCGTTCTGTCCTGGACGGCCCCTCTCTGTCACGAGCGCCTTCCGTTTTCGCCCTTCCATCCCTAGGCTGCCCCGCCTCTCATGAGCGAACCGTCGTCCCAGAAAGTGAAGCTCGCCATCCAGGCGCTGTCCCTGGCCCGCCCCGTGGAGGGGCCTCCCGGCGACGACGGTCAACGCTCGGTCTGGCACCTGTCCGCCCAGGGCGCCGAGCTGCTCTCCTTCGTGGACCCCGAGGGAAGGGTGCAACGCCAGGAGCTGACGCTCTTGGGCGAGCACTGTGTGTGGACGAGCGGCGTGGGCCTGCGCACCGGACGCGTGGAGCAGGTGGATGCCGCGCGCACCGAGGCCAGCGTCGTCCACCCCGACCGCGAGCCCGTGCCCGAGCGGCTCCTGCGCGCCGCGCTCGCGCTCGAGGACTACCAGGGCGAGGATCGCTACATCCTCCACATCCAGCGCGTGCTCGGGCTCGCGCGCCAGAGCCTCGCGCTCGCTGGCAACCCGCTGCCGGCTCCCCCGCCCCCCGCGTCCGTGGCGGCTGCCGCCCCCGCTCGCGCGTCCAATGAGGTGGCCTCCGCGCCCGTTCCCCTCATTCCCCCGAGCGCCATCGCCTCGGACCTGGAGCGCCGGCAGGGCCGCGAGGGCCTCACCATGCTCCTCGTGCTCGCGGTGGGGCTCGTGGTGGGCGTGGCCCTGTTGTTCTGGCTCCTCTGAGGAGTCTGGACGACGGGCCCGGGCTCAGGGCTCCGTCTGTGCTCAGGGCCCGGTGCGCACCGCGGGAGTCGCGCAGTGCGCGGAGGGCACCGCGCCCAGCGCGCCGGCCAGCACGTGGGGCAGCCGCGAGGAGGGCGACATGTGCGAGGCATCCGCCCTCCACGCGCCCCAGGCCGCGAGTTGCAGGGGCCGCGTGTCCAGCGCGAGCACCGCCGCGGCGATCGCCATGAGCGTGAGGCTTCCCGCCCACTGGGCCACGGCCCTCGGGCGTGGGAAGAACCGCCAGCCGACGAGCGCGAGTCCGAGCACCGTCAGGGCTCCCAAGAGCGCCCAGCGCATCTCCTGCAAGGAGGTGAGCCGCGAGGTGTCCGTGGCGAGCCGCGCGGCGGGGTCTCCGGCGTCGGGCAGGGCCCGGGGCGTGAGCAGATCCACGAGCAGGTGGGCCTCGAGCGCCGCGAGCAGGGCGCTGAAGCCCAGCACCAGCGCCAGCGCGGCGCCGAGCATCCGCTCGGAGTCCTCTCCCCTGCGCCGGTGCTTGTGCACCAGCACGAGTCCCACCGCGACGGCGCCGAGCAGCGCCGCGCTCGTCCAGGCCCCCAGCCGGCGCGTCACCATGGCCTCGCCGGTGCCCGCGGCCAGCATGTCCAGCGCGTCCCGTCCCCCCACTTCCGGGAGCGCCGCGAGCACCCGGCGCATCGCCTCCTGCGTGCCGGCGATGCCCAGCAGCCAGGGCAGGGTGGCCAGCCCCACCAGCAGCACCAGCGGCGCGTGCCGGCCCGCGACTCCCCTGCACAGCAGCGTCGAGAGCACGAGCGTCACCCCCCCGATGCCCAGCCACATCAAGAGGCTGTAGAGGCCCGGCGCTCCCGCCATCCGCCACACCTCGGTTCCTCCACCCAGAAGAGGGGGGAGCGCGAGCCCGACGCTCCCCATCGCCATGAGGGGAAGCGCGGCGAGCAACAGTCCGGAGAGCGGCGTGAACCTGACGGGAGTCAGCATGGTTTAAAGAGTATAAACCGAATCCCATGAATTCATGAATTTGCCCCCAAGTACGGAAGAGCCGATGAGCAGTGAACGCTCGGTGAGGAAAGGGAGCGAGCGGGCGGACGCCAGGTTCTCCCTCTGCTGGCTAGGCGGCGACGGCCCCTTCACCGAGGAGCTGGGCATAGCGGCCGCCCCGGGCGGACAGCTCGGCATGGGTGCCGGCCTCCACCACGCGCCCGGCGTCGAGGACGACGATCAGGTCCGCGTCGCGCACGGTGGACAGCCGGTGGGCGATGACGAGCACCGTGCGCCCCTTCATGAGGGTGGCGAGGCCCGCGCCCACCGCCGCCTCGCTCTGGGCATCCAGGGCGCTGGTGGGCTCGTCCAATAGGAGGACGGAGGGCTGGCGCAGGAAGGCCCGCGCGAGGGCGAGGCGCTGGCGTTGTCCTCCCGACAGCCGCGCGCCGCGCTCGCCCACCGGCTCGTCGAGTCCTCCGGGCAGGGCGCGCACGAAGTCCTCGGCGTGCGCGAGTCGCAGCGCCTCCCACACGTCCGCGTCCGAGGCGTCCGGCCGCCCGAGCAGCACGTTGTGCCGCACGCTGCCGGAGAAGAGCACCGGCTCCTGGGGCACCCACGCGAGGCGCTCGCGCACGCGCGAGGGCTTGAGCCGTGACAGGGGCACGCCATCCCACGCCACCGTGCCGCCACTGGGGGGCAGGAAGCCCAGCAGCACGGAGAAGAGCGTCGTCTTTCCCGCGCCGGACGCGCCCACCAGCGCCACCCGGGCCCCCGCGGGCACCGTGAGGTCCACCCCCCGCAGGGCCTCGCGGCCGTCGGGGTAGGTGACGCGCAGGCCCGAGAGCGTCAGGGCCTGGGTGAGGGGAAGCGCGTCCTCGCCCTCATCCGGGGGCACGGGCTGGTCCGCGAGCGCGAAGAGGCGCTCGGCGCCGACGAGGCCCGTCACCACCTGGGAGAGCGTGCCACTGAGCGACTTCACCGGCTGGTAGAGCAGGAGCGTGGCGGTGATGAAGGACAAGAGCCGTCCGGAGAGCGAGGGGTCCCCCGAGATGGCGCGCGCGCCCCAGGCCACCGCCACCGCCACGCCCACCATCCCCATCAGCTCCACGGTGGGGCTGTACGCGCCGCGCAGGAAGAGCGAGCGGCGCATCTCCCCGAGGTAGCGCGCCGCCTCGGTCTCGAAGCGCGCGAGCGCCCGGGGCCCGGCGCCATAGGCGCGCACCACCGGCAGCGTCTGCAACTGCTCCGCCGTCAGCGCGGTGAGCGCGCCCAGGCTCGTCTGCGAGCGCTGGGCCACCTTCTTGAGCGAGCGCGTGAAGGCGCGCACCGGCAGCACCGTGAGCGGCATCACCACGAAGGTGAGCAGGAAGAGCTTCGCGTCGATGAGCAGGCACGTGGCGAGCAGCGCGACAATCTGCAGCCCGTCGCGCACATACGAGGAGAGCGCCTGGGTGACGGAGAACTCCACCAGGGGCACATCCGCGGTGAAGCGCGTGAGGAGCTCGCCCGAGTGCTGGCGCTCGAAGAAGGCGGGGGGCCAGGAGAGCAGGCGCGCGTAGAGGGACGCGCGCAGGTCCGCCATCACCCGCTGTCCCAGCCGCTGCATCCACCCGCCCTGGAGGTAGTTCGCGCCCGCCTTGAGCACCGCCACGCCCACCACCATCAGGGGCAGCACGCCGAGCAGGTGCTCTCCGGACAGCTTCACGCCCGCGAGCTCCACGGGGCCGCCGGTGAGCACCGCGCGCAAGAGCGGCCCCACCAGCCAGGCGTAGGTGGACGTGGCCCCGGCGGCCACGAGCGACGCACCCAGTCCCGCTGCGAGCAGCAGGCGGTAGGGCCGCACATAGCCCAGGAGCCGACGATAGACGTGAGGGGAGGGACGAGGCGCCACGGCGAGGCGCGCACTGTGTCATCGCGCCAGGGCCCAGGCAAAGGGACTCGCCTGGTCGCCTGCCCCACGGCCCTCCCGGCTGGCCATGTAGGTGCGTTCATTGCCTCAACGGCCAAGGACGGACAGCTTTCGGCTAGCCATGGACACGAACAACACTGAGAAAGAAGTGCTGAACAGCCCGGGCTGTGAGCCAGTGGTCGAGGACGAGGAGCGTCGTCGATTGCTGTGGCTGATGGCGGAGTACTTCAGGACCATCGGCTGCACGGACATCAAGGCTCGCCTGCCTGGCTTCCTGCCACCCCCCGTGCTTTCGGGGACCATCGAGGACCACCGGCCGGACTTCACCTGCCGCCAGTCCGACTCGGCCCGGACGCCCATCATCCTGGAGATCGTCACTCCGGGCATGGTGGATGATCCCGCGGCCGAGAACCGCTGGAGCCTGTTGTCGAGCGCCGCCAAGCTCTACAACGCGGAACTCCACTTCGTGGTTCCCAAGTGGTCGGTCAGCCGGGGCGTCATCGACCCCATCCTCAAGCGCCGCCTGGCGCGCATGGAGCTGACGGCCAACCGCATCTGGACCGTCTGAGGGCTCTTCCCCAGGCGTCCACCCCGAGATGCGCCCGCTCCCTCGCCGGGGCGGGTGCGGATTGCTGGACCCCAACGCTGCGTTATAGTGGCTCGGAATTCGCCACGCGCGGCCAAAGTCCAATAAATCCAGGGGTTTGAAGCAATGCCAGCGGTTTCGGGCCAGAAGCGGGACTATTACGAGGTGCTGGGGGTCCAGAAGACCGTCTCGGCGCAGGAACTCAAGAGCGCCTTTCGCAAGGTGGCCTTGCAGTATCACCCGGACCGCAACCCCGGGAACCACGAGGCCGAGGAGAAGTTCAAGGAAGCCTCGGAGGCCTACGAGGTCCTGAGTGATCCGGAGCGCCGCAACCGCTACGACCGTTTCGGTCACGCGGGGGTGGGCGGGGCGGCCGGGGGAGACCCGTTCGGCGGGTTCCAGGGCGTCAACATCAACGACATCTTCGGGGAGATCTTCGGAGACATCTTCGGGGGGCGAGGGGGCCGCCGGGCGAGCAACCGGGGCGCGGACCTGCGCTTCAACCTGGAGATTTCCTTCGAGGAGGCGGCGTTCGGCTGTCGGCCGAAGGTGCCGATTCCGCGGCCGAAGAAGTGCGACACGTGCTCGGGCACGGGCAGCAAGAGCGCCTCGGCGCCCAAGACGTGCGGCACGTGCGGCGGGGCGGGCGAGGTGCGCTTCACCCAGGGCTTCTTCGCCGTGTCGCGGCCGTGCTCCGAGTGCGGCGGGACGGGCGCGGTGGTGCCGGACCCGTGCGGCAAGTGCAAGGGCTCGGGCAAGGTGCCCAGTGACGAGGTCATCGAGGTCAACATCCCGCCGGGCGTGGACAACGGCACGCGGGTGCGGCTCACGGGCATGGGCGAGCCGGGAGACCGGGGCGGTCCCGCGGGCGACCTGTACGTGACGGTCATCGTCCGCGAGCACCCGCTCTTCCAGCGCGAGGACTACGACGTCTTCTGCGAGGTGCCCATCTCCTTCACCCAGGCGGCGCTGGGCGCGAAGATCGACGTGCCCACGCTCGACGGCAAGGTGAAGATGACCATCCCCGAGGGCGCCCAGTCCGGCAAGGTGTTCCGCCTCAAGGGCAAGGGTGTTCCGCACCTGCACAGCGGCCAGCGTGGCGACCAGCACGTGCGCATCGTCGTGGAGACGCCCACCGGGCTCACCGCGAAGCAGCGCGAGCTGCTCGAGAAGTTCGCCGACGCCAGCGGCGAGGAAGCGCACCCGCAGTCGAAGAACTTCTTCGAGAAGGTGCGCGAGCTGTTCGGCTAGCCGCCTGTTCCTCCCTCCTCGAATCCTTCAAGCGGACGGGATTCGGGGAGAGGGAGGGCGGTGCGGGCGCATGTGTTGGGGTATCCCCCCTGGGCGCGGCTCACCCCACCGGACCTGGAGTCGCGTCGCGCTGGCCATCGGTGAACGAAGTGGCCGGGTTGCCTCGGTTGCAATGCCCGGGTCTGGACGTTCAGGGCGTCCCCGGGAGAAGGACACTCACCAACGCCTCGGCACGTGCGCATACCGAGCCTTCAACCCTGGGAAGGGGGGGTGGGCATGGCCACGTACCGACTCATCCGCAAACTGGCGGCCGGCGGAATGGCGGAGGTGTTTCTCGCCAAGGTGGTGGGCGCGGAGGGTTGCGAGAAGTCCGTGGCCGTCAAGCGCATCCTGCCGTCCATGGCGAGGGATCGGGAGTTCGTGGAGCTCTTCCTTCGCGAGGCCCGGCTCACCGTCTGTCTCCAGCACCCCAACGTGGTGCAGGTGCTCGACCTCGGGGCGCTCGAGGGCCAGTACTACATGGTGATGGAGTGGGTGGAGGGGGAGAACCTGCGTGCCCTCCAGCGCGGCGCGGCGGCGCGGGGCCTGCTGCTCGGACTGCGCGAGGTGTGCTTCATCGTCCAGCAGCTCGCCGAGGGGCTCGCCTACGCGCATGGCCGCGTGGACGCGGCGGGCCGGCCGCTCAACATCATCCACCGCGACGTCAACCCGTCCAACGTGCTGGTGTCCAGCCGCGGCGAGGTGAAGCTCGCCGACTTCGGCATCGCCAAGGCCCTCAACGCGCAGAGCGGCACCCAGGTGGGGGTGGTGAAGGGCAGGGCGGGCTATCTCGCACCCGAGCAGGTCAAGGGGGCCGAGGTGGATCAGCGCGCGGACCTCTTCCTGACCGGCCTGCTGCTCTACGAGTTGCTCTCGGGCCGGCAGCTCTTCCAGGGGACGGACTCCTTCCAGACGCTGCGCGCCATCGCCCAGTTCGACGTGAGGCGCCTCGTGCCGCTGCCCGGCGTGCCGGCGGCGCTCTGGAGCATCATCACCCGGGTGCTGGCGCCCGAGCCGGCGGCGCGCTTCCACCGGGCACGCGACCTGGCGGACGCGCTGCGCGACTTCCTCTCCGACCACCGGTTGCGCGTGGGGCCCCAGGACGTGGCGGCGCTCTTCCAGCGTTGCCTGCCGGGACGTCGCTCGCTCCTGGAGGGCGTGGACGGCGGCTCCCCCGAGGCGCTCGGGGGGGAGATCCGCCTGGGCTCGGACGTGGGGCTGCAGCGCCCGACGCCGCTCACCTCGGTGCGCTCGCGCCCGCCGTTCCTCGGAGGGCCCCGGCCAGGCACGCCCACTCCCGTGCGGACGCAGACGGAGCCGGGCCGCGTTGCCGTCCCGGCTCCTCCCACCCGCACGGGCGTCCTGGAGCTGGCCACGCGGATGCGTCCGGCGCACCGCAAGCTGGGCGAGATGCTCCTGGTGTTCGGCAAGGTGTCGGAGCCGCAGCTCCGGGGCGCGCTGGAGCGGCAGCGGTGCTCCGGCGGGCGCATCGGCGAGCTGCTCGTCGCCGAGGGGCTGCTGTCCGAGGAGGACGTGGTGCGCGCCCTGAGCGAGCAGAGCGGCCTCCCCTTCATCTCGGATCGGGTGCTGCGCACCATGCCCGTGCCCCGCGTGCTGCTGCCCCTGCTGCCGCTGGAGAAGGCCGAGCGGCTGGAGGTGATCCCGGTGTCCCAGCAGGCCGGGGTGCTGGTGTGCGCCATGCGCGAGCCCCGCGACCTGGCGCGTCTGGACGAGCTGAAGCTCATCACCGGGCACGCCGTGCGCGGCATCTACGCCACCCAGAGCGCGCTGCGCCGCGCCATCGACCGCTTCTACCGGGGCGAGGCCGTGGAGCGGGCCGGGGAGTCGCGTCCGGGGGGCGCCACCTCGGGCGGTGAGGCCGGGGACAGGGAGAAGGCGGCCCTGGGCGGGACCGGAGAGATAGGCCGCGCGGCGCGGTGGCACTCGCGCGTGGTGGACGCGGCGCTCGCGATGCTGGGCGGAGCGGGGGCGTGGGGCTCCCTGCTCGCCAGTCTGGCCCGGGATGTGGCGGGCCGGCTGGGCGCGGCTCCCGCGGAGGCCGAGAGCGCCTCGGCGGTGGCGTATGCCCTGGCGCTCGCGGCCTTCCAGGAGTCCGGTGGGCGCTTCACGCGGCCCTCGCTCGAGGCCGTGCGCGCCATCCTGGGCCGGGACTCGGAGGAACTGGACGGCCTGATCGATGCCTGCGCCCGGGACGCGCCGCCTCTGCCGGCGACCACCCCCAAGGCCGTGCTGGCCCTGGCCGCCGCGGTGGCCTTCCTGGAGGAAGCGGACCCGGCCCTGCTCGGGGCGTCGGATGTGTCCCAGGCCCTCGCCCGGCTGCGCGCGGCCGGACGGTTGCCCGCCCCCGCCCTGGATGCCCTCCGCACGGAGGTGATGGCGCGGGTGACCGCCGAGTCCAAGGGCGTCCGGGCCCCGGCGCTCGTCTCCGCTCCCGTCGACTCCGCGACGCTCGCCTCGTCATGAGCCCGCGCCGCGAGTCTCGCGGGGGGGGGCCCGCCCTAATCCTGGGTGCCGTCGAGCGGCTCGGGCAGGGCGTTCACCTGGATGACCTGCCCGCCCTTGTCGGGTGAGCCGCGCGCCGCCTCGCTCTCCTCGGGGGTCCGCGGCGCGCGCTCCTGGAAGGCGTCTCCCTCCAGATTGCGCTGCCGCTGCTCGCTCGTGCTCCCATACCCCTCTCGCGTCCTCGTCGGCTTGTTCGCCATCGTGTGCTCCTGGGTTGGAGAGAACCTCGGACCGTTGACGTTGGGGTCGGGGGCCGGGGAGCGCAATGCCCCGCCCGGACGCATTCCGCCCTTGCCGGGTGCTCGCTCTCCTCCTCGCTGCTCCAGCGGGCGAGTCCCAGGGGACGCACCCGCGTGGCCCCCGCTCCGCACTTCACGTGCGCTCCCGGGCGGCCCCGAGGGGAGCGGGGACGGCACGTTGGCTGCACGGCAGGCCGCGCTCCCCGGGGAATCTTCCCCCCGCTCGGCTGTCGACGCAGAAGCGCCCCACTGCTATGCACGCCCCTACCATGGATGCCCGCCTTTCTCCGTGCCGCGCCCTGTTGCTCGCGCTGACGATGCTGCTTGTCGCCTGCAAGACGCCCTCCGCCGCGAGCTCCGGCACCGACTCCACCCCTTCCTCGCCGGGTGAAGTCACCCAGGAAAACCCCTTTCCCACCAAGCCCACCGTGAAGGCGCGCCAGGACTCCGCGGCGGACGCGGCGCTCGCGCAGGCGGCCCAGCAGGCCCAGTCGGCGCCGGGCAAGAAGGGCGCGGAGCTCTTCCTCGCGGTGCGCAAGGCCTACCCCGAGACGACCGCGGGCCAGGAGGCGCTCTACCGCGCCGGCGTGCTCTTCTACGAGTCGCAGGACTACGCCAACGCGCGCAAGTCCTTCAACGAGCTGCTCTTCGAGAACCCGCTCCATCCCGAGGCCGAGGACGCCAAGCTGCGGCTGGGCCGCGCCGCGCTCGAGGTGGGCGCCTACCGCGACGCCTACCTGATGCTCTCCAGCCTCGCCGAGCGCGCCGAGGGCGCCGAGCAGGTGCGACTGCTCCAGGACGCCGCGAAGGCCGGGGAGAAGGCGGGCCTCTACGGCCAGTCGCTGCAGATCGCCGTGGACCTGGCCGGCCGCGCGCAGACGCCCGAGGAGCAGCAGGCCGCGGTGGCCCGGGTGCAGCAACTGGTGGAGGGCCGCGCGGGCTTCGTGGACGTGGCCCGGGTGGTGGAGGGCCTGCCCGCCTCGCATCCCGCCTGGCCGGTGCTCACCTTCAAGCTGGCGCGCATCCACTACCACCTGCGTGACTGGACGCGCCTGGAGGAGACGCTCAACCGCTTCCTCGCCGAGGCCCCCTCCCATCCCTTCGCGCCCCAGGCCCGCGAGCTGCTCGCGCGCGCCACGCGGCGCGTGGAGGTGCAGCCCCGGACGGTGGGGCTCTTGCTGCCCATGACGGGCAAGTACAAGGCCTGGGGCGAGGCGGTGCTGCGGGGCGTGAAGCTGGCCCTGTCCGGCAGCGACGTGGAGCTCGTCGTCAAGGACACCCAGGGCGACGTGAACCTCACCGGCCAGGCGATGGAGCAGCTCGCCTATGACGAGGGCGCCATCGCGGTGCTCGGCCCCATCGCCTCCGATGATTCGCGGCGCGCGGCGCTCCTGGCCGAGGAGCTCCAGGTGCCGCTGCTCACGTTCACGCGCCAGGAGGACATCACCGCCATCGGGCCGTACGTCTTCCGCAACATGCTCACCAACTCCGCCCAGGCGCGCGCCATCGCCGACTACGCCATGAAGGAGAAGGGCCTGCGCAGCTTCGCCATGCTCTATCCGAACCTGCCCTACGGCGTGGAGCTGGCCAACGACTTCTGGGACCAGGTGGTGGACAACGGCGGCCAGGTGCGCGGCGCCGAGACGTACGCGCATGATCAGACGACCTTCACCTCCGAGGCCAAGAAGCTCGTGGGCCGCTACTACCTGGAGGACCGGGGCGACTACTACGAGGGCGTGCGCGAGGTGGAGCAGCAGACGAGCGGCCAGGACGCGTTCCGCAAGCGCAAGGCCATGGAGAAGATGAAGGGCAGCGTGGAGCCCATCATCGACTTCGAGGCCATCTTCATCCCCGACGAATGGCGGCGGGTGAGCCTGGTGGCCCCGGCGCTCGCGGTGGAGGACATCATCACCAACTCGTGCGACGCGCGCGACCTGGAGCGCATCCGCAAGACGACGGGCAAGAAGACCGTCAAGACGGTCATGCTGCTGGGCACCAACGCGTGGAGCAGCGCCAAGGGCGCCAGCGGCCTGCCCGAGCTCGTCGAGCGCGGGGGCAAGTTCGTCAACTGCTCGGTGTACGTGGATGGCTTCTTCGTGGACTCGCAGCGCCCGGCCACGCAGCGCTTCGTGAAGGCCTACCGCCAGGCGTACAACGGCGACCCGAGCCTCCTGGAGGCCTACGGCTATGACTCGGCGCGCATGCTGCGGCAGATGCTCGAGAGCAAGCAGGCCCCGCAGAGCCGCGCGGAGCTGCGCGAGGCGCTGGCCAACCTCAAGGACTTCGACGGCGCCACCGGCAAGACGTCCTTCGACGACAAGCGCGAGGCGCGCAAGCCCCTGTTCCTGCTGTCCGTGAGCAACAAGGGCGTCACCGAGGTGACTCCCGATCAGAGAGCGTCCGTGGGGGACATGTGAGCCGGGGCGCGCCGCGGGCCTGGTGGGCCGCGGGAGCCCTGCTGCTCGCGGCCTGCCGTCACGCCGCGCCGGTGCTCGCCCCCGACGTCTCCGCCCGGCTCGAGTCCACGCCGGGGGGCTACCTGGCGGGCGACGCGGTGGGACTCGCGGACGCGGCCGTGCTGGAGCGCCGCGACTTCGTCTGGACGCTCGACTTCTCGCCGGACGGCGCGCGCGTGGCCTTCACGCACCTGGCCGGGCAGGACTACCGGCTCGGGCTCTGGAGCCTGGGGCCCCCGCCGGCGCGCGTGGTGGACGCCTCGCTCAACCCCTCCGAGTTCGACGTGGAGGCGCTGGCCTTCTCCGCCGACGGCGCGCTCTTGGCGAGCGCGGGGTGGGACGGCGTGGTGCGCCTGTTCGACGCGGCCACCGGAGCGCCCCGGGCGAGCCTGCGCACCGAGGAGCCCCTCACCGCCGTGGCCTTCCACCCATCGGGCGGCTACCTCGTGGTGGGCAGTGCCCGGGGACTCGTCACCGTGCTGCGCGCGGCGGACCTGGGCTTCTCCTTCGAGTCGCGGCCCCATGCGGACCGGGTGAGCGCGCTCGCCTTCGCGGCGGACGGGACGCTGTACTCGGGCGGTTGGGACAAGCGCATCCATGTCCTCGCTACGCGCGAGGAGGCGCCCCGGCGCGACGGCGCGCGGGTGCGCTTCGAGCGGCGCTCGGGCCACGCGGTGGTGGTGGGCAGCGTCAACGGTGGCGCCCCGGTGCGCTTCGCGCTGGATGCGCGCACGCCCGCCCTCGTGCTCGGCACGGCGGCGGCGCGCGAGGCGGGCATCGACACGGCCTTCGTCCAGGAGACGGTGTCCCTGCCCACCGCGCTCGGCTCCACCCTGGCGCGGCTCGTGCGTGCCCAGCGCCTGCGCTTCAAGGGACTGGTGCTCGAGGGCGTGGACGTGGCGGTGTGTGACGCGTGCCTCCCCGCGGACGTAGGGGGGGTGTTGGGCGCGCCCTTCGCCGAGCGCGTGGACGTGGCGTTCGACGAGGTCACCTCCGAGGCCGTCCTCACCCTCAAGGCCCCCGCGCCTCCGGCTCCGGTGGAGGCGCGGGCGCTGGTGTTCGCCCCGCGCGCCACGTTCTCCTTCGAGGCGCACGTCAACGACGTCACCGTCGACGCGTCCGGGCGCCGCCTGGGCGTGGCCTTCTCGGAGGCGAAGGCCGAGCGCACCCGCGCCGTGTACGAGCGGGAGAAGAAGGGACTTGGCGAGCCGCCCTCCGCCTGGAACGCCGCGGCGGTGGTGGACGCGGGCTCGGGCCAGGTGCTGCGCAAGTGGACGGGCCATGAGGGCGTGGTGGCCTCCGCGGGCATCTCCCCCGACGGGCGCGCGCTCGTGAGTGGAAGCTGGGACAAGCGGCTCTTCCTCTGGCGCGAGGGGCAGGAGGCCCCCGTGGCCGAGCGGCGCCTGGGCTGGTCCGTGCGTCGGGCGCGCTTTGGTCCGGACGGGCGGCTGGTGGGCGTGGCCGCGTGGACGCCGCAGAAGGTGACGGGAGATCAGCAGAGCGATCCCTCCGCCGCCCTCTTCTCCGTGGGCTACGCCGCCCCCAGCGTCCAGCGGCGCTAGTAGTTGAGGTGGACGGCCTCGCGGGGCAGTCCCCGCGCGCACAGCGCCTCGATGACGCCCTTCACCATGCTCGACTGGCCACAGAGGAAGGCCACGGTGTTCTCCACCGGCTCCTCGTTCAGGTGCGCCTGGACGTAGCCGGTGAGCCCCTGCCAGTCGCTGTCTCCCGGCTGGCTCACCGTGCGCACCACGCGGATGCCGGCCTCCTCCCAGTGGCGCAGCTCGTCCTCGTAGGCGAACGCGCGCGGGGTGCGCGCCCCGAAGTAGAGCGTCACCTGCCCGTAGGCCCCGCGCTCCCGGCGGATGCTCTCGATGACGGAGCGGATGGGGGAGATGCCCGAGCCGACGGCGAACAGCAGCAACCCCCGCCCGCGTGCCAGGGGGAGGGGAAAGCCCTGGCCCTCGGGCTGCTTGCTGTACACCCGCGCCCCGGGCTCGAGCGCGATGAGCCGCTCGGACAGGAGGCTGCTTCCCTTGAGGAGGAACTCCCAGCGGGTGCCGGAGGGCTCGGGCGCCGAGGCGATGGCGAACATGCTCTCGCCCACCTCTGGCAGCGACAGGCGCACGAATTGCCCGGGCATCCGGTGGTGTCCCACCAGGGGGGTGCCCGAGATGTCCAGGACGAGCTCGGTGAGATCCTCCGCGGCGGGGAGCACGGCCGCCACGGTGGTGGGGTGCCAGTCGTTCATGTGAAAAGAAGGTTTAACGTGGACCCGTCCCGCCGTCTCCCTTTGATAGCGTGGGGGGCGTGAAGACCGTGCTCTGGTTGGTGTTGTTCCTCATCGGGCTGGCGGGGGTCGCGCTGCCCGCCGCCTACCTCCATGCGGCCAGCAAGTTGCCGCAGTTGGAGACCGAGTTCGACCTGGAGAAGCAGCTGCGCCACTCCATCGAGGGTGAGCGCATGAGCGTGCGCGCCGGCACCTTCGAGCAGGGCCGCTCCGTGGAGTTCCCCCGGCCGGACTTCTCCCGCCTGCCCAAGGATCTGGTCGCCCTCTACATCTCCCAGCTTGGCTGCCCCACCTTCTTCCAGACGGAGCGCGAGGATGGGCCGAAGTGGGCCTGGCGCCTGCTGGTGAAGGTGGCCGTGGGGGCCAACCTCGCGGGGGATGGCTCCTGTGAGCGCAAGCTGGCCATGCGGCTGGCCATGGCGCTGGGCATCGAGGAGCCGCTGCAGCAGACCGTGGCCGCCCACCGCCTGCACTCCTTCCTCCAGAAGGATCAGCTCATCGCCTACGACCTGGCCACGGTCTACTTCGAGCGGGGCATCGTCGGGGTGGATGACGCGGCGTACAAGCTCTTCGGCAAGGAGCTGGACGCGCTCGAGCTGTCACAGCTCGCCGAGCTGTCGCTCACCCTGCCGCCGCACGGCTTCTACGTGGACGCCGTGCAGTGCCGCAACGAGAGCATCATCCGCCAGAACCGGGACGTGCTGCTGGCGGACCTGGCCGACTACAAGCTGGTGACCGTGGAGCGGGCCCGCAACGCGATGGCCCAGCCAGTCACCTGCCACTAAATGGGCGCGCTGCCCCGTCACCGGCGGGGCAGGAAGAGCTTCTCCCAGCCATCCAGTTCGATGGCCGCCTGGCGGCGCTCCTCGGCGCTCACCGCCCCGTCCACCTTCTTGCGGATCTGCTCCAGGGTGGGGCGGATGGCGGGGCTGAGCTTCTGGTTCTTGGCCTCCCGCGATTCGATGTCGCGATAGAACTTGCGGATGCGGCCCTGCAGCATGAACTGGGTGGGCGCCTGGGCGGCGGCGGCCACGCTCCGGCCCTTCTGCGTCGAGCCTTGCGCGTCGTCGGCGTGGGCGACCGCGGGCACCGGGGTGGCGCTCTCCCCGGTGGGGGCTGGAGTCTGGGTCTCGGTGGACGGGCCCGTGACGGGAGCCGCGGCCGACGCCGGAGGCACCTGGGCCGTGGCCACCTGGGGCGGAGGCTGGGGCTGCGCGCGGGGCGGGGCCGTGACGGCGACGGGCGGCACGGGCGGCGACGGACGCTCGCGCAGGACGAGCACGGCACCTCCCACGACGCCCAGGCCGAGCGCGCCCAGGCCCAGGGGCAACAACCAGCGCCGCGAGTGGCCTCCCGCGCGCGGCAGCTCGACGGAGGGCGTCGTCTTCAACGGCTCGAGCGTGGGCAGCGGCTCTTGCGCATCGAGGGGCGGGGGCTCCGGGAGCGCGGGCAGCTGGGACTCGACGACCGTGGGCTTGGACTGGCGCACGGGCGCGGAGGGCGCGGGCGGAGGCGCGGGGACCTCGGCGGGCACCTGGAGGCTGTCGCGCAGCCGCTGCAACTGCCGGCGCAGCAACTCGGCGGACCCGGGGCGCGCCTCGGGATCCTTGGTGAGCATCTGCAGGATGAAGGCGTCGAGCGCGGGGGGCAGCCCGGGGAGGAACTCGGAGGGCTTGGGCGGCCGCGCGTCCACGTGCTTCATCAGCAGATCCACCGGCGAGGTGCCCGTGAAGGGCAGCCGGCCGGTGATCATCTCGAAGGCCACCACGCCCAGCGCGTAGAGGTCCGTCATGGGACCCACGGGCTGGCCACGGGCCTGCTCGGGGGCCATGTACTCGGGGGTGCCCACGACCATGTCGGTGCGCGTCTGGGCGGTGCGCCCGGCGGGCAGGCCCATCTTCGCGAGGCCGAAGTCGAGCAGCTTCACGTAGCGCGAGCCATCCGGCTGCTTCACGAGGAAGACGTTGCTCGGCTTGAGGTCGCGGTGGACGACGCCCGCGCCGTGCGCGGCACCGAGCGCGCTGAGCACCTCGTCGAGGATGTCGAGCACCTCGGGCACGGGGATGCGGCCGCGCTCGGCCAGGTGCGCGTCGAGCGCCACCCCCTCCAGGTACTCCATGATGATGTACTGGCGGCCGTCGGGCACCTGGCCGAAGCCGAAGATGTCGACGATGCCGCGGTGGCGGATGGCGTTGACGGCGCGGGCCTCGGCGAGCAGGCGCGCCACCTGCTCCTCGGCGGCGGCGAGCTCGGGGCGTAGCACCTTGACCGCCACGCGCTTGCCGATGAGGGGCTGGATGCCGTCGTACACGAGCCCCATGCCGCCCACGCCGATGCGCTGGCCGAGCTCGTACTCACCGACCTTCAATCCGACGAGGGTGTCCTGCGCGGAGACGTCTTCCATGACGTGCACGTTCTTGCCGGGTGATGTCTCCCGGGTGCTACCAGGGTCGGCCAGGCGCGGCGCCGTCGAGAAATCGAGCAGGACGGTGCCGTCGCGCGGACAGATGTCCGTGTCCACGGGCACGGTGCCGCCGCAGGTTTCGCAGTTACGGGAGTCAGCCATTGGGGAGTTATTCCCAGGTTATCAGACCTGAGCCGGATTCCCACAAGCGGGCGGGCGTCCAGGGGGGTGGTTGGTCCCCCTTCGCCGTCACGGGAAGCCCGGACACTGGTGGTACTCCTTGCGCAGCCCCGGGTTGCCCGAGAGCGCGCCCGGCACGCCCCCGTCACCCAAGGTGATGATGGTGTCCCGGGCGCTGACGGACGCGTCCTGGCACCACACGCCCACCGACGGCCCCCCTCCGCCGCCGCCGCCGTTACCGCCCCGGCCGCCCTTGCCGCCACTACCCCCCTTGCCCCCACTTCCGGCCCTCATCCCGCCCGCGGTCTCGCCGATTCCCCTCTCGCCTCCGGGTCCCCCCTGGCCGCCCTCGGCGCCTAGTGTGCCCACTCCCCCCTTGCCTCCACCCGCCGTGCTCAGGGCACAGTGCTCCACGGAGACGTGCCCGTTGATGAGCAGCAGGGCGATGGAGGCGCCTCCCCCCTGGCCGCCCAGGCCGCCCTGTCCGCCACACCCGCCGGCTCCACCCCCGCCTCCGCCTCCGCCATTCAATCCGGCGCCGACGAGGGCCAATGCGCCGCCGCCCCCGCCGCCGCCATGGGTTCCCCCCGTGCCCGGCTTGCCCTGCTCGCCGGAACTCGCGCTCCACATTCTCTGGGTCACCCCCCCGATGCCATCCCCCTCCAGGCCGTTGGTGCCAGCGTCTCCATTCAGGCCGTTCTGTCCTGGCTCTCCATCGAAATTGTCGCAGTTGGTATCTGGACCTCCGTCACAACCCGCGCTCCCGCCCTCCACGCCCGGCCCGCCGGCTTGTCCTCGAGTCGCGTAGGCCGTGAAGATGCCTCCATTTCCCCCCTGCCCGAACCCGGCGGGGTTGCAGTCACTCCGGCCGGGCAGGCCCCCATCGCCGCCCGCTACTCCAGCGTTCCCCGGCAAGCCTGTCCCGCCGTCCGCGGCCGGAGGCGTGTTGGGGGCCGTGGCGCCCGGGCTGCCCGCGCCGGCCGTCACCACCAGATTGCGCAGCCGCACCCCACCCGAGTTCATCACCCGCACGCCAATGCACGGGGCGCCCGTCTCCCCCAGCGGGGTCGTGGCGCGCACGGTGAGCCGGTCCAGGGTGACGCCCGCGTCCTGGCCCAGGTTCATCACCGTCAGGCCCGTGCCCGGCAGGGTGATGCGCGTGGTGTACTGCGGGCCGCGCGCCCAGTTCCCGCCCGTGCCCGAGTAGCCGCCGTAAATGGAGACGGGCCTGTCCAACTGGAGGCTCTGCTCGGTGTAGTCCCCCTGGGCCAGGTAGATGGACTTGCCCGACCATGTGGCCGGGGCCAGCGCCGCCCCGAGCGTGCGGAAGGGGGTCATCTTCTCGCCCACGTTGAGGCGCTCGTCCTGCCCCGTGGTCGCGTCGACGAAGATGGCCTTGCGCTCCGTGCCGTCGATGCCATCGCAGTTGGCATCCACGAACGTGTCATCCGGCTCGTCCGGGAAGCTTGGATCACACTCTTGAGGGAACACCGGGCAGTCCCCGCGTCTCTGGCACTCCCTGTGGGCTCCTTCGAAATCCAGACAGCCGGAGGCCACCACCAACGCCAGCCCGGAGACGAGGAGCCGCCACCTCGTGTTCCCCTTCGCCGTCACGGGAAGCCCGGACACTGGTGGTACTCCTTGCGCAGCCCCGGGTTGCCCGAGGGCGCGCCCGGCACACCCCCGTTCCCCAGGGTGATGGCGGTGTCCTGGGCGCTGACGGACGAGTCCTGGCACCACACGCCCACCGACGGCCCCCCTCCGCCGTTGCCGCCGTTGCCGCCCTTGCCGCCGTTGCCGCCAGTGCCCCCCTTGCCGCCGTCTCCGGCCTTCGAGAGGCCGGCGGTCTCGCCAATTCCACCCTGACCGCCGGGTCCCCCCTGGCCGCCCTCGACTCCCTGCGCGCCCGCTCCTCCCTTGCCTCCACCCGCCGTGCGCAGGGCGCAGTGCTCCACGGAGACCTGCCCGTTGATGAGCAGCAGGGCGATGGAGGCGCCTCCCCCCTGGCCGCCCAGGCCGCCCTGTCCGCCACACCCGCCGGCTCCACCCCCGCCTCCGCCTCCGCCGTTGAATCCGCTGCCGGCGAGGAGCAATGCGCCGCCGCCGCCGCCGCCGCCATGGGTTCCGCCCGTGCCCGGCTTGCCCTGCTCGCCGGAACTCGCGCTCCACACGCCCTGCGCCACGACCCCCACGCCATCGCCTTCCAGGCCGTCGGTGCCGGCGTCTCCATTCAGGCCGTTCTGCCCCGGCCCTCCATTGAAATTGTCGCAGTTGGTATCTGGACCTCCGTCACAACCCGCGCTCCCGCCCTCCACGCCCGGTCCGCCGGCTTGTCCTCGGGTCGCGTAGGCCGTGAAGATGCCTCCTTTTCCCCCCTGCCCGAACCCGGCGGGGTTGCAGTCACTCGGGCCGGGCAGGCCCCCATCGCCGCCCGCCACTCCATTGGCCCCGGGCAAGCCCGTCCCGCCGTCCGCGGCCGGAGGCGTGTTGGGGGCCGTGGTGCCCGGGCTGCCCGCGCCGACCGTCACCGTCAGGTTGCGCAACCGCACCCCGCCCGAGTTCATCACCCGCACGCCAATGCACGGGGCGCCCGTCTCCCCCGGCGGGGTCGTGGCGCGCACGGTGAGCAGGTCCAGGGTGACGCCCGCGTCCTCGCCCAGGTTCATCACCGTCAGGCCCGTGCCCGGCAGGGTGATGCGCGTGGTGTACTGCGTGCCACGCTTCCATTCCCCGTTCGTGCCCGAGTAGCCGCCGTAGATGGAGACGGGCTTGTCCAACTGGAGGCTCGGCTCGGTGTAGTCGCCCTGGGCCAGGTAGATGGACTTGCCGGACTGGACGGCCTGGGCCAGCGCCGCCCCGAGCGTGCGGAAGGGGGTCATCTTCTCGCCCACGTTGAGGCGCTCGTCCTCCCCCGTGGCCGCGTCGACGAAGATGGCCTCACTCGCCGTGCCGTCGATGCCATCGCAGTTGGCATCCGTGAACTTGTCATCCGGCACGTCCCGGTAGTTCGGGTCACACGTGCCGGGTTCCACCGGACAGTCGCCCCGCTCCACGCAATCCTTGAAGGCACCGTTGAAGTCGAAGCAGCCCCAGGCCGCCGCCAGCGCCGCCACGGCGCCCAGCATCCACAAGCTCTTGTTGTCTCGCATGTGCTCTCTCACGGCAGCGTTCCCACCAGTCCCACCGAGCCGCCCGAGGGCCCCACCGACACCGTGGGCCGCACGGGCAGCAAGTCCAGCGGGCTCTTGCCCTTCAGCAGATAGAGGGCACCCGTGGTCGCCACTCCGGCCGCGCCCAGCACGAAGGCCGTCGTGCCCAGCGCTTGATTGCGCACGCCCGCGTCCCGCTCGTTCCGGGCGTCCTGGGCCGTGTTGAAATTCCCGTTCGTCAGCCGGTAGTGGTTGTTGCCCGCCTGGATGGTGAAGAACGTCCCCAGGCCCAGTATCACCGCGCCTCCCGCGGCCGGCATCCACGCCCACTCGGGCGTGCCCTGGCGGGCGGTGGCCGCCCCGGGGGAATGGGGCCCGGTGGCTCCCGGTGTCTGCGCTCCCGGCGTCACGGTGGGCCTCTGGGCCACGGGCTCCTGCGAGGGGCGCAGCGCGCGGAGCACGGGGGGCAGCACCTTGTTGCTCGCCTCCGTGAAGGCGTCGAGGAGCTGATCCTCGTGCACGCCCGGTACGTAGTACTCGGCGAGCAGCTCCCCGTCCCGCGTGGCGTAGGCCTTGAGCCCCACCCGGTAGCCGCTGAGGAACTGCACCAGCTCGGCGATCATCACCACGTCGGACACGGCCGCTTCCCCGAGTGTGATGCGGCAGGCGGCCTCCAGGCGGTTGCATCCGAGCACCGCCTTTCTTTGCGCGGGCGGCAGCCCCTGGGACAGCTCCGAGGCGCGGATCACCTGCAAGCCCTCGGTCTTGAGTTGCTCGTACACGTGCTCCTGGGCGAAGGAGACGATGTGGGACGGCACTCCCGCGGCATCGGGTGGGGCGATCAGCACGGTGAGCGGCGAGGCACTGGGAGGAGAGGCGGGGGCCTGGCCGAGCACGACGAGCGTGGTGAGAAGGGAGAGGAACACGGGGTGCCACTTTCCCCTCATGTCGTGCTTGCCGCAAGGACACGGCCTCTCCGTGAGGTCGGGTTCCGGCTGCCCGGCCCCACGGGACGCGAGTCAGCGGCGCGGCTTCTCGGGCATGGCCCGGATGGCCGTCTTCTCCGAATTGTCTTGCGACGCGTCATCCACCAGGTCCTCGTCCGGCACGGGCGGCGGCGGCCGGGACGCGAGCGGACGGCGCACGGGCGGCGACGCGGGACGCTGGGGCACGGACGCCGCGGGCCGGGCGGGAGGCGTGGGACGGGACGCGCGCGAGAGCGCGGTGGCCCGGCTCTGGGTGGCCTCTATCTCCTCCTGCAGGTCCGCGGCGACCTGCACCTTGGGCTCGTCCGTGGGCGGGAGGAGCGCCTCGTCCCCGTCCATGGCGAAGGGGTTGGGCGTGGGGGGCGGCGTCTTGTCGTCGTCCCCGAGCGGCTCGTCGAACTCCACGGGCGGCGGCAGGCGGGTGGTCGCGCTGGGACGGAGCGCGGGCCGGGCCGGCGGGGTCGCCACCGGCGCGGGCGTCCGCGCGGCGGGCACCTGCACCTGCACGGCGGGCGCGGCGGGCTTGTCCCCCCTGGCGTCGTGCGCCTCGTCCTTGAGCCTTTGTTCGAACGCCAACCATTCCTTCTTGAAGCTGGAGGGATCCTGCTCGCCGCGCTCGCGGTGCTTGAGCGAGGGCACCCAGCGCACGTTGTACGACTCGCCCAGGCGGAAGGAGGGCGGCGGGGGCACGCCGTAGGTGGCCGGGTCGAAGAAGGACTCGTCCAGGTCGTTGAAGCCGTAGGCGCGCGCCCGGTCCACGAAGCTGGGGATGATGCCGGTGGGCGCGTGGTAGCCGAGGATGTGGCCCTCCTCGTCCTTCGTCACCGGCGTGAAGACGAAGATGTCCTGGGTGCGGTACTCGCCCTTCTCGCTGAGCGGGAGCACCTCGGACAGGGCGATCGTCTTGCGGCTGCCGTCGTGCAGGCGCTCGCAGCAGATGACGAAGTTGATGGCGCTGGCCACCTGGGCGCGGATGGCCACCAGGGGCAGCTCGATGCCGGACATGAGGCAGAGCGACTCGATGCGCCGCAGCGTGTCCGTGGGCGTGTTGGCGTGCGTGGTGGCCAGCGAGCCGCCGTGGCCCGTGTTCATCGCCTGCACGAGGTAGAAGGCCTCGCCGCCGCGCACCTCGCCCACCACGATGCGGTCGGGGCGCAGACGCAGCGCGGAGTTGAGCAGGTCTCCCATGTCCACGCCGCCCTTGCCGAACTTGTCCGGGGGCCGGCTCTCGAAGGGGACGATGTGGGACTGGTTGAGCTGGAGCTCCGCCGAGTCCTCGATGGTGAGGATGCGCTCCTCGTCGGGGATGAGCGAGGAGACGATGTTGAGCAGCGTCGTCTTGCCCGAGCCCGTTCCGCCGGACACCAGCATGTTGAGCTTGGTGTGGATGCCGGCGTCGATGAGGCGCGCCATCTGCGGCGTCATCGACTTGAACTTGATGAGCGAGTCGACCGTCAGCTTGTCCTTGAAGAACTTGCGGATGGAGATGGTGGTGCCCTTGCGGGCGATGGGCGGGATGACGACGTGGATGCGGCTGCCGTCGGGCAGGCGCGCGTCCAGGCGCGGTCGCTCGTCGTTGAGCAGACGGCCCACGAACTGGGCCATGTTGCGCGCGGCGCCCAGCAGCCCCTCCTCGGTGAACGAGGCGTCGATCTTGCTGACCTTGCCCTTGCGTTCGATCCAGATGTCGGTGGGCCCGTTGATCATGATCTCGGAGACCGTGGGGTCGTCGAGATGGGGCAGCACGGGCTTGAGGAAGGCGCGGAGCGACTCGTTGTACATCGACATGGCGGGCAAGAGGCTAGCGCGAGTGGGGCTCCAAGCCCAAGAAGCGGCCCGGGGAAGTGGCCGGGCAGGGGGGCAGGGCGCCCCTCACCCGCCGAGCTGCTCGTGTCCCACCCCGGTGCGCAGGGCGGCGCTGGCCCAGGTCTCGGCGAGCGCGGCCTCGTCCCCGGCGGCCCCCGAGGCCCGGGCCCTCGCGAGCGCCGCGCCGAGCGCGCCCAGGTCCTCCGCCAGGCGCTTCAGGCCCAGCCCCCGCGCCCGGGACGCCACGGTGTCGAGCCGGGTGCTCCACGCGGGGGGCACATGGCGCAGGCCCTGGTGCACCCCTTCCGCGAGGCAGCCCTCCACCTCGGTCAGGGCCGCCGCCAGCGGGGGAAGGGCGGGCGCGTCCGCCGCCGTGCGCGGCCTCCCCGTGGTGACGGTGGGTTGCACGTCGAGCGCCACCACGCCGTGCTCGCAGGACAGGGCCATGGGCTCGACGACGAGCCCCCGGGCCGTCCGGCGCACCTCGCCCGAGACGTAGCGCGGCGTGCCGTGCCCGCCCGTGAGCGCCCCGGCGAGCGCGTCCAGCGCCCCGGGAGCCACCGAGCGGTGGGACAGCTCGACGCGGAAGCCGTGGCCCCGCGAGTCCTCCAACTCCGCGTGCACCTCCTGGGCACCCGGGGCGTACGTCACCTCCCCCACGCGGGAGATGGCGAAGGCATGCACGTTCTCCGCGAGCAGCCGGGGCCGGAGGAAGCGGGGAGGGCGGGCCCGCCAGGCGGACTCCAGCGCGCGCACGTCCTTCACGAGCAGCGGCTCGGGCAGCAGGCTCCAGTCCCCGGACTGCGGCGTCACCGAGGTGCGCTGCAAGCCCTGGGTGGAGAAGAGGATGAGGCGGTTGGTGCGCCGCGTGGCGCCCGAGGCCACCACCTGCCCGTGTGCGAGCGCCTCCAGAGTGGTTCTGGGGGCGCCCTGTCGGCGTCCGAGCTGCGCGCCGTCCTCGGGCGTCTGATCCTCCGCGTAGGTGAAGGCGCGGCGCACCACGAGCAGGCCGGCGGTGTCGGGGTCCGCGAGCACCACCTCCGCGCGGCGCTCCCGGCCCTCGGCGAAGAGCCGGATGCCGAGCGACACCAGCCGCACATAATCGAGCTTCGTCTCCGGCGCCTCGTCCATGCCCAGCACCGCCCGGGGGGGCACCGGGCCCGGCGTCCGCGAGGCCCTCATGCGCGCGAAGAACTCCGTCAGCACGGCGGTGAAGCGCGGGGCGTCATAGCGGGCAGCGCGGCTCACGTAGGCGCCAAGCAGCTCCTCCAGCTCCTCGAGCGCCAGGAGCGGCCACGTCATGCGCGCCCCTTCCAGGCCCGCGCGGGCCACGGCGAAGCGCCCCGCGAGCCCCTGGCTGGCGTGCTGGACTCCCTCCAACAAGAGGAAGCGCACGAGGTCCCCCGCGGTGTCCAGCGCCGCTCCCCCCACGGTGGTGGTGACGGCGCCCCGGGCCACCTCGACGGAGACCTCGCGGCGCGTGGGGTCCTTCTCGTCGGCGGCGCGGAAGGCCCAGATGGCCAGGGGCAGGTGCTCGCAGCCCGTCCCGAGCGAGCAGTCACAGCGCGCGTAGCTCAAGTCCCTCGGCACGAGGAAGCGCACCGTGCACGTGGCGAGCGCCACCGAGGGGATGTCTTCTCCCTCGAAGGTTCCCCGCCGCACCTGCGCGAGGTAGCCGCGCTTGCGGAAGCCCTCGGCCCGCTCCAGGGCCCGGCGGGGCAGCACCCGCGCCAGCTCCGCGTCGTCCACCATTCCCGGGGACCAGGGGGCCTCCGCCTTCACCTCGGCCGGAGGCGGTGCGGCGCTCGTGGCGATGAACGCCGGATAGGCGAGGGCCGTGGCCACGCGGTGGCGGCACACGGTGGCGGCGTTGCAGGTGCAGGGACCGTTCTTGAAGGCCTTGCCCGGAACGAGCCGGGCGACAACGCCGTCCTCGAAGGTGCCCACCACGGTGCCGTCCGCCAGCTCCTCCAGGCGCGGCCCCTTGCCCTCCTCCAGATCCTTCTGGGCGCGCTTGACGAGCCCCAGGTTGGACAGGCTCGCGATGGCCTGGGGCGTGAGCGCGAGCAGATCCGCGCGGCTCATGCGCGCACCTTCTCGGCGATCCACCCGGCCAGCTCGCCCGGGGTCATCGCCGCCACGTGCGCGCCCACGTCCACCAGCCGCCGGGCGCAGTCGCGGTCGTAGTTCGGCGTGGCGTCCGGTTCGAGCGCCGCGAGCCCCAGCACCTTCGTGCCCTGGTCGCACAGCTCCTTCACACGGCGCACGAGCATCCCCGGGGGGCCGCCCTCGATGAAGTCGGTGATGAGGACGACGATGGTGCGCCGGGGCGTCTCGATGAGCCCCGCGGCGTAGGCCACCGCGAGCTGGATGTCCGTGCCCCCGCCGAGCTGCACCTTCATCAACAGCTCCACGGGGTCCGTCACGTCCCGGGTGAGGTCCACCACCGCGGTGTCGAAGGCGACGAGGTGCGTCTGGATGCCGGGCAGTCCCCACAGACACGCGGCGGTGACGGCCGAGTGGATGACCGAGGACGTCATGCTGCCGGACTGGTCCACCAGGAGGATGACCTGCCAGCGGTCCACGTGGCGGCGGGTGCGCGAGTAGAACGCGGCGCGCTCGATGGCGATCCGCCGCTCGGTGGGGGAGTAGCGGCGCAGGTTCTCGCGCAGGGTGCGCCGGAAGTCGAAGTTGCGCGCCACCTTCAGGGGCGAGCGCCTCCGCCGGTCGAGCACCCCCGAGAACGTGCGGCGCACCTCCCGGGCCAGCTTCTCCATCAGCTCGCTCACCACCCGCTGCACGATGCGGCGGGCCACCGCGAGCACCTCGGGATTCATCAGGTGTTTGGTGCGCAGCACCGCGCGCAGCAGGGTCTCGTTGGGCTCCACGCGCTCGAGCACGTCGGCGCGCGTCACCACCTCGTCGATTTGATAGCGCTCGACGGCATCCTGTTCGAGCCGCTCGATGGTCTCCTGGGGAAAGAGCGTGTGGACGTCGTTGATCCACTCCGGAACGCTGAGCACGGACTCGCCCGAGCCGCCCTGTCGCACGCCGCGCTCGGAGAGATCTCCCTCCCGGCCGTAGAGCCACGAGAGCGCCGAGTCCATCGCCCGTCCGCGCTCGTCCAGACAATTGCCGAGCGCCCCGTCCGAGGCTTCTCCCAACACGAGGCGCCAGCGCGCCAGGGGCTCAAGGGGCATCGCGCTTCTCCTTCCTTCCAGGCCCATGCAGGCCGAAGCGTTCGAGCACCTGCTCCACCTCGTCGTCCAGCGCCGCGCCCGCGAGGATGACGGCGGGGTCCATGTCCAGGCGCACCAGGGCCCGCGCGCCCGAGGCGTCCTGTCCGTGCAGGGGCAGCAGGGTCCGGGCGATGCCCTCCTTCTCCCGGGGAGGGAAGAACCCGAAGGCCAGCCGCAGCGCCGGGAGCGCGACGAGGAAGTCCTCTTCCGTGAGCTGGCGGATGAGCTCGTCCAGCACCGAGGTGAGGGCGGGCGTGTGCACCACCTGCTCGCGGGCGAGCCGGAACAGCCCGGCCAGGAAGTCTCCAAGGGTGGAAGGGCGCGCGGCGGCGCGAGTGGCGCGCAGGGCGGCGGCCTCGGCGCTCGCCTCGTCGGGGAAGCGAGACAGGGACCAGAGCGCCCCGAGCGAGGCTCCGCGCACCGCGGGCGGCGCATGGAGGGACGCGAGCCGGCGCTCGAACACGGCGCTGGCCCGGGCCACGTCGAGCGCGAGGGGCTGGGCGGCGAAGCGCAGCGTGTCGCGCAGCGCGGCCATGGCCCGGAGGTGTCCCTCGTCGCTGGGGAGCGAGGGACCGTCGAGCTGCTCGAGCAACCACAGGCCGCGCTCGACGGCCGCCGCGAGCAATTGCCCCACCTCGGCGGAGCCCTGGGCGCCGAGCAGCACGTCATGCCGCCAGATGGCGAGCAGCCGCTCCAGGGCCGCGCCCAGCCGCGCGAGGTCCGGCTCGTTGCCCGCCTGCGCGGCCACCGCGGTGAGGACGCGCCGGGCCAGGTGCTTCGCGCCGATGAAGAAGCTCTCGGCCAGGAGCAGGGTGAGCCGCTCCAGGTTCGGGCCCGCCTGGAGGAGGGCTTCCTCCAGACGCGCGGTGGCGGCCTGCTCCAGGGTGGCGCCCCAGCCCGAGGCCTCGATGACCCAGGAGAGGAAGTCCTCCGCGGGAGCCACCGTCCAGGACTCCTGGAGCACGGGCTCGGTGGGGAAGGTGGGGCCCGAGTTCCGGGTGAAGCCGGGGAGGCCGAGCACCCGCAGGCGGTGGAGCACGCGGCCGCGCTCCACGTCGCCGGGCTCGCGCAGCTCCAGCCGCACCGTGCGGGGGCTCGGGCCGGGGGTGAGGCCGTGGGCGTGCAGCGTGTGCTCGACGTCCGTGAGCAGGGGAGGCCGGGGCGTGAGGGGGCTGAGCCGTCCGGTGCGCTCGCCGCTGAAGGCACGCAGCACCTCGGCGAGCAGCGGGTGCGTGTCGGGCGAGGGCACGCCCCGGCCCGTCCACGGCAGGGCCACGTCCAGCGACTCCTTCACCAGCGCGGAGGCGAGCCCATCCAGCAGGTCCGTGCGCGAGAGCACCGCGTGGCCGCGCAGCCGGGCGAGGCCCTCGGCCATGACGGAGGCGGCGATGAGATCCGCCGACGACACGTGCTGGCCCCGCCCGCGCAGCCGCCCGACGGCCTCGCGCAGCAGGAGCCCGGGAGCGGCCTCGGCGCCGGACTCCCAGAGCGCTTGATAGAAGGCGGGCGAGGGCATACCGGACTCGTATCCGGCGAAGGAGTCCAGGCGGCGGAAGCTGTACGGGACGAGGTAGCTCTTCGCGGAGGGGTGGCTCGGCACGGGGGGAAAGCCGGCCCCGGGCCTCGCTTGGGCCCGCGCGAGCACGGGGGCATGGAAACCGCCGCACACCACCACCACGGGCCCATCGTCTCGCGCGAGCGCCGCCTCCACGTGGGTGAGCATGAAGGCCTCGCGTTGGGTGTCGCGCTCGGACGCCTCCTCCTCGCCGCGCAGGGAGTCGAAGTAGACGCGCAACCGCTCGGCGAGCACGTCCATGCCGAGCGGTTGCTCGAAGAGGTGATCCCACAGGGCGTCCATGCCCTCCAGGCCCAGCTTCTGGCAGAGCGCCTCGATGGCCCGGGCAGTGCGGCGCTCCCCGTCCGAGTAGCGGTTGCGCACGCCCTCGAAGGCCTTGTCCCAGGCGGGCAGGTCCATGAAGCGCACCTGGGCGCCCGCCGCGTGTCCCCGCGTCAGCGCCACCCACTCGGGCGAGTACGCGCAGAATGGCGTCCACGAGGCCTGGGTGCGCTCCTCGTCGCGCCAGGCGCTGAAGACGGCGAGGGGCGGCTCGTGCGGCAGGAGCAGCTCCTCCAGCCGGGGGTTCATGTCCACGGGCCCCTCGATGAGCACGTGGCGGGGCCGCACGGTCTCGAGGGTGTGGACCACGAGCCGGGCGCAGGCCGGGCTGTGGTGGCGCACGCCGACGACGTGGAGCCGGGAGTCGTTCCGCCCGCTCACGCGCTCACCCTGGCAGCAGGTGGCGGGCGTCGTACAGGGCGCGCCAGTGGGGGCCGGTGCGGCGGGACACGCGCTGCTCCAGGTAGACGCGCAGCCGCTTGAGGTCCTCGGCGTTGTCCTTGGCCGCGGTGCCGGCCAGACACTCGACGAGGTCCGCCGCCGAGCCGCCATCGCCGCGCAGGTAGTAGCCGCGCACGCCCACCGCGTGGGCCACGGACACGGCCTCGGCGGTGGAGAGCACCGAGCTGAGCCGCTCCAGGGCCTGGCCCTCGCGCGTCTCGCCCGAGCGCAGCTCGCGGAAGGTGGTGACGAGCACCTCCAGCAAGTCCTCCGGCGGCGTCATCGGCACGCCCGAGCGCTGGAGCAGCCGCGCCGTCTCGTCGCGCACGAGCGCCAGCTCGGTGGCGAAGTCGCCGATGGGGAACACCGTCTCGAAGTTGAAGCGCCGCTTGAGCGCCGCGCTCATCTCGTTGACGCCCCGGTCGCGCGTGTTGGCGGTGGCGATGATGTTGAAGCCCTCGCGGGCGAACACCATGGCGTCCGCGTCCTTGAGCTCCGGCACCGCGAGCACCCGGTCCGACAGCATGGACAGCAGCGAGTCCTGCACCTCGATGGGGCAGCGGGAGATCTCCTCGAAGCGCACCACCCGGCCCTCTTTCATGCCGGTGTAGAGCGGGGCGGGCACGAGCGCGCGGGGCGTGGGGCCCTCGGAGACGAGCAGCGCGTAGTTCCACGAGTACTTGATTTGATCCTCGGTGATGGAGGCGCCGCCCTGGATGGTGAGGGTGGAGGTGCCGGAGATGGCGGCGGCGAGCAGCTCGGACAGGAGGCTCTTGGCGGTGCCGGGCTCGCCCACGAGCATCAACCCGCGGTTGGTGGCGAGCGTCACCATGGCCCGGTCCACGAGGCTCGGGTTGCCCACGAACTTGCGCTGCACGCCCAGGGCCTCGTCGCCGAGGATGAAGCGGCGCACGGCGTGCAGTGACAGGTTCCAGCCCGGGGGCCGGGGGGCGTTGTCCGCGTCGCGCAGCCGCGCGAGCTCCTCCGCGTGGAGCACTTCCGCGGGAGGCCGTTGGATCTCCGTCGCCGTCGCCGCCGTGTTCTTCCTTCGGGTCGTCGCCATGGTCGTCGTCCTCACGCGGGCCGCAGGCCCTCGAGGTCCCTCACCAGCTCGGAAAAGAGGATGGCATCCAGCGAGCCCCAGGCCTGGAGATCCTTGTCGCCCCAGGAGTGGGCCCGGCGCACCTTCACCACGCCGAGTTCCTGCTCGGGAGAGTCGGCGAGGGAGCCCGTGTAGAGGCCAGGATCGAGATCGAGCTCGGCCACGCGGTCATCGCCCAGCGGTTTCTCCATCCAGCCCGCCACGCCGCCGTCCTGGGGGGCCCCGCGCCGCCAGCCCCGCGCCTCCAGGCCCAGCACCTTGCCCGTGGGCAGCTTGAGGCCCTTCACCCGCTCGAGCTTCGTGGCCTCGCGCTCCGCCGGTTCCAGCGCGTGGGTGGAGCGGCCGAGCTGGGCGAAGGGTTGCAGCAGTTGGTAGTCGGCGAGGATCTGCCCCCACGCGCCCGCCGTCTTGCCGTCCAGCTCCAGCGCATGGGGCAGGCCCACGAGGGCGTCCTCGGGGAGCGTCCAGGTGTCCTCGTTCGGGTCGGCGAAGGTGCGGTCCTCGGCGACGCGGAA
Source organism: Cystobacter fuscus DSM 2262 (assembly GCF_000335475.2). Taxonomy (NCBI): domain Bacteria; kingdom Pseudomonadati; phylum Myxococcota; class Myxococcia; order Myxococcales; family Archangiaceae; genus Cystobacter; species Cystobacter fuscus. The sequence goes on from NZ_ANAH02000014.1 coordinate 233,490, forward strand.
GGTGTCCGTGAGCGCGCCCTCGGGCGAGTACGTGCCCCACACCAGCCGGCGCACCACGTGGATGAGCAGCGGGTGCTCGACGAAGAAGCGGCGGAAGACCTCGGGGCTCCAGCGGCGCCGGGCGCACATGGCCAGCTCCAGGCGGAGGATTTGAGTGCTCGCGGCCGTCTTGGCGTCCTTCTTGAGCGCCTTCCACTGCTCCACCGCGGCGTTCGCCTTCTCCGCGTCATCCTTCTGGCCGGGCTTGGGCATGTCCTTGAGCCGGGTGCCGGAGGCGTCCTTGACGAAGGGCTTGAGCTGCTCGTCGAAGCCCACGGTGAAGGTGCGCTCGCCGAAGTCCAGGGCGAGCGAGCCGCTCTCGTCCAGTCCGAGGTCGGGCACGAGCCGGTCGGCCAGCTCCTGGCGGGTGAGGCCGCGCGCCTCGGCGATCTGCTCGATCTTCTCCTGGGCCTTCTGTTGCAGGCCCTTGAACTTCACCTTCTCGGCGATGCCGTTGAGGTAGATGAGCGTGACGTCGGTGCCGATGGTGGCCAGCACGTCGAGCCCCATGACGGCGCGGGCGTGAGCGGTCTCGCCGGGCCACACGCGGATGAGCGGGGCGAGCTTGCGCGCGGTGTCGTCATCGCCGAGCGGGCCGAGCGCCTGGAAGGCCCAGGACTCCTTGCTCGGAGCGCCCACCGTCATCCAGGACTCGAAGAGGCCCCAGGAGAAGCGGGCGAGGCTGGCGGGGTCGCACGCGGCCTTCACCTGCTCCAGGCCCGCGTAGGGCGCATCCAGGGAAGAGAAGGAGAGCAGGGTCACGAGTTCCCGGACGGCCGCGAGGGGCAGCTTCGCGGAGCGGTCCTGGAGCAGGGGGCGGGGCAGCCCATCGAGGCCGAGGGTCTCGGGCAGGGTGGGGAGCTTGGCGGGAAAGAGGTTGAGCGGATCGAAGGCGAGGACGCGCCGCACGGCCTCGCGCACCTGGGGGGACACGCGGCCGGCCACGTCGAGCACGGTGGCCTCCTGGCCATTGGAGGCGAGCATGCGCAGGGCGGCGCATGCGGCGTCCTTGGCCTTGCCAGGCTTGCCGAGCGCGGGGACGAGCAGTCCGGCGGTGGCGTGCTCGGGGTGGCGCACGAGCCACGCCTGGGCGGAGAGGCGGGCCTTCTTGGAGCGGTGGAAGGCCTCGGCCACCTGGGGAGCGAGCCGGGTCACGGCGTAGGGCGCGAGCAGGGCGTAGGTCTCGGCGCCGTACGTGGTGACGACGTCGACGAGGGTCGGGAGCACCGCGAGCCCCAGCCGCGCGATGATGGCGCAGAGCCACTCTCCCGTGTACCGGCGGGGCTCGAGCTTGCCGAGGTACTTGAGGGCGAGTGCTTCCGGAGCGTAGACGAAGAAACGAATGTCCAGCTGCTCGGGCACGCAGGTAGGGTCCACCTTTCCGCTCAGCAGTTCCTGCTCTCGCACCGTGCTGCCGTAGGGCTTGTACTCCCAGCCCATGCGCCGGGACCATTCCTCCTGTTCGCCCTCGCGCCACACGAGCGCATCGGGGAGCGCCGGGGGCACCACGCCGTCGAGCACGGGGAGCGCCTCGGGCTTCTGGCTCGAGCGCCAGGGGGGACGGGCGAGGACGGGGGGGAGCTGCTCGGGGGTCGCGTCGGGGACGTCCGGGCCGGCCTGGGCCTGGAGGCGGGCCACCACCTCGCGCGCCGCGTCGGACAGGGAGGGGAGGGCGGCGCGCACGGCGGCGGGCTCGCGGCGCAGCAGGTGGCCGAGGATGGAGCGCGCCTGATCGCCTTCCTTGCCCCGGAGGGCGGCCCGGGGGGTGATGAGCCGCAGTGCGCGCTGGGGCCAGCGCACGGCCGCCTCGATGAGGAACGGGAGAGCCTCCTTCTCGGCGTTGAGCAGCAGTTGCATCGCCTCATCCGCGTTGATGCTCGCGGTGAGCTCGGCCCAGGTCCGCACCGCTTCGGCTCCCATGAGCTTGGGCTGGAGTTCACGCAGGAGCGCGAGGCCGTGCACCCCCATGCCATCGAGCAGCGAGGCCAGGTGGCCATTGGGCTCGCGCAGCAGATTCCAGACGTCCACATGGGGGATGAGCGGGGCGAGCGTGTCGGGCTCCGAGACGCTGCTCAGGATGAAGGGGAAGCCCGGCTCCTGGGCCGCGACGAACTCCTCGGCCTGGGCGCGCACCCAGGCGGTCTCGGTGGGGAAGAGGAAGGCGGAGGCGGCGCGGCGCGTCTCGGAGTCGCGCAGGAGGGCGGCGGCGTCGCGAGCGGCCTGGTAGCCCGCGTCATCCGTCTGGGTGGCGAGCAGGGCGCGCAGGCGGGGCAGGCCGCGCAAGTGGCCGCGCGAGAGCAGGTTGTAGTGCTGGTGATGGGGGTTGGTGTTCACGCCCCGCCGGGCATGGAGCGCCTTGTCACCCGCCAGATACAGGTCCAGGGAGAGGAGCGCGGCGCGCGTGGCGTGGACGGGCCCGCCCAGGGCGAAGAGCAGATCGATGATGGGCTCGGGGCGGGGGACCTTGTTCCAGGACTCCTGGTACTGGAGGAAGATGACCAGGACGGCGTCCTCCTCGGGCGTGCCGAGGGAGGGCTCGGTGCGCCCGATGCGCTCGGCGACGGCGCGGGTCTCGGCGGTGAGGTGGCTCTCGTGCGTGTCCTCGGGGATGAGCCCGGGGGGGACGCGCTCGAGGAAGTCCTCGCGCACCAGGGCCCAGGACTTCTTCACGGGGGCGAGCGGACGCACCGGCACGGCGACGCCACCCCGGCGCGGATGGACGCGGCGCAGGAGGGACTCGGTCCAGGCGATGGGGGCATCCGGGTCAGCGGTGGGCCGGGGCGGGACGGGTGCTTCGGGAGGGGCGACAGGTGCCTCGGGGGCGGCGGGGGCCTTGGTCTTCCTGGCGGGCGCGGGCGAAGGCGGGCTCGCGGGGGGCGGTGCCTCGGCGCTGGCGGTGTCGCCCACCTCCGCGTAGCCCTTCTTCTGCTTCTCGGCGATGAGCTTGTCCTGCTCGGCCCGGGCCTTCTCGGCGGTGGGGAAGGACTTCTGCTGGCTCTGCCCGCTCGTGCCGATGCGGCCCCAGCGCACGGTGAAGCCAGTGTCCTCGGCTTCGATCTCCCAGAACTTCCTCGACGAGCCCTCGACCAGTTCGAAGCGACGCATTGCAGTCTCCGCGCGAACCGAAACCGTAGCGCACCCCCCCACCTCGCGGATGGCCGAGGGCTGCCTTTTTGCAATCCTGGGGGCGACTGGGCTAGCAATACGGCCCTCCGCCCGGGCCTGGACCGGCGATTCACGCTCGACCCTGCTCTGGCCCTCATTCCCTCTGGAGAGCACCTCGTTATGTCCGAAGAGAAGAGCAAGCCCGAAGGCAAGAAGCTGCGGCGCCCCATCGACGACGTTCGCGACGAGCTGTTGAAGGATCCGGACGTGAAGGAGCAGGCCCGTCTGCTCCAGATCCCCGTGGAGCAGTACGTGGAGAAGATCCTCGACTACGCCTCCCATCCGGAGAAGCCGCCCGCGATCATGATCGTCCCGGACGAGGCGCTCAAGAAGGAGGACCCCAGCATCCCGACCGTCGCCGAGGTCGAGACCCACCTGCAGCGGATGGTCAATGGGGAGATCCCCATCATCCCCGGCCAGTCGCAGGATGGCTTCAGCAAGGGCCCCACGCCGGCGCAGTACCAGCGGACGCTCGGCGGCGAGGATTCCGTCCCCTACAAGGTTCCCCCGAAGACCGATGCCTCTTCCAAGGAACTGTCTCAGGAACTGGAACTCCAGCGCCCGAAACCCAAGTTCAAGCCCTGAGGTTCTCGCGCGAGCGCGCCCATCCCCTTGATTTCCCGGGCATTTTCAAAAATGGCGAAATTCTCGGGGGATCAGGAAACAAATAATCGGGGCGTGCGAGAATCCTTTTGTCAGTAGCACTTACGGCCGCCGCGGCGGCCCCTCGAAAAGGATTTCATCATGGGTTTCCTCGGCGGAATCGGTAAGGCCCTCGGCAAGGTTGCTAGCTTCGCGGCTCCCATCGTCTCCATGGTCAACCCGCTGGCGGGCGCGGCCCTGAGCTTCGCGGGCAACCTCGCGAGCGGCAAGAGCCTGACGCAGTCGCTGTTCAGCGCGGCGTCCGGCCTCATCCCCGGTGGTGGCGGAGCCGGTGGCGTGTTCGGCAACCTCCTGGGCAAGTTCGGCGGGGCCGCCGGGTTCCTGGACGGCGCGGGCGGCAACAGCATCCTGAGCTCCGCGCTCAACCTGGCCACCGGCAAGAAGGGCGTGACGGACGTGCTGGGCCAGCTGATGGGCAACTTCGCCCAGAAGGGCCTGAGCCAGCTCGGCCTGAACAACGCGACGGAGCTCGCCGCCCAGCGCATGGCCCAGATGCTGCTGCAGTAAGCCAGACGCCAGCACTCGCACTCGCGGGCCCGGGAGGATATCCTCTCCGGGCCCGTCGTGTTTTCGGCCCCACCCGGGGCACCGAGGGTCCTCCATCCGACTTTTCAGGCACTCGGACGCGAGTTGACCGCGTGAGTCGGGTAGAGGGGGGCTCATCGACACGCGAGTCGCGGAGGCACGATGAGTTCGTTGAAGAGCCTGCTGCCGGAGGAGTGGCACGAGGCGCTGCGGGACGTCCTGGCGAGCCCGGGGTTCGGGCAACTGGAGGCGTTCGTGGCGCAGGAGCGCCGGCGACACACGGTGTATCCGCCCGAGGAGGATCTGTTCTCGGCCTTCCGGTTGACGCCGTACGGCCAGGTGAAGGTCCTCATCCTCGGGCAGGATCCGTATCACGGGGCGGGACAGGCGCACGGGCTGGCCTTCTCGGTGCGGCCGGGCGTCAAACCCCCGCCCTCGCTGGTGAACATCTTCAAGGAGCTCCAGTCGGACCTGGGTCTGCCCCGGCCGAAGGACGGCTCGCTGGTGCCGTGGGCCGAGCGGGGCGTGTTGCTGCTCAACGCGGTGCTGACGGTGCGCGAGGCCGAGCCCAACTCCCATGCGGGACACGGCTGGGAGACCTTCACGGACGCGGTCATCCGGGCGGTGAACGAGCAGCCGGAGCCGGTCGTGTTCGTGCTGTGGGGCAGCTATGCCCAGAAGAAGCAGGCGCTCATCGACGAGCGGCGGCATGCGGTGCTCAAGGGCCCGCACCCCTCGCCGCTGTCGGCCAAGCGGGGCTTCTTTGGCAGCAAGCCCTTCAGCCACGCCAACGCGGAGCTGGAGAAGCGCGGGCGCGCGCCCGTGGATTGGCGGCTGCCCGGGTGAGGGGCGCCCCCCGCGAGCGTGTTGCCTCGCGACTGGTTAGAGTCCCGTCACCATGGCGAAGACCTCACCCCGCAAGGCCCCGGCGAGCCCGAAGAAGGCCGTCGCGGCTCCGAAGAAGAGCGCCGCTGCCGCGAAGAAGCGCCCCTCGTCCGTGAAGAAGCCGGTGGCCGAGGCGCGGCCAGCCGCCGCGAAGAAGAAGACCCCGGCGCCGCCCCCCGCTCCGGTGGACGTGCTTCCCCCCGCCTCCTCCTTCCCCGAGCCCGAGGCCGAGCTCGTGGCCGAGCCCGTGATCGAGCAGAAGTCCCTGCCCGCGGGCGAGCCCGTGGGCGGCGCCGCGTTCCCCTTCGAGATCGATCCCAAGCGCATCGAGGAGGGCCTGAACAAGCTGCGCGGGGAGGTCATCCACTGGGCGAACAAGGGCCGCTACACGAAGGTGCGCTTCAAGTTCCGCGGCAAGCAACTGCTGCCGGACCTGCCCATCGCCGCCGTGGCCGCCGCCGAGGGCCTCACCTTCTACTGGGGCGGCATCCTGCGCGCGCTCATCGTCACCGTGGCCGGGGGCAGCCTGCTCCAGGTGGAGCTCGTCAATGACGCGGACAAGCGCGTGCAGGCCGGCAAGGAGGCCCTGCTCGCCGGAGACCTGGACGAGGCCCTCGCCGCCTTCCGCGAGGCGCTCGCCATGGACCGGGACAACGGCGGCGCGCACCTCAACGTGGGCGTGGCCCTCAAGCTGAAGGGAGAGCGCGAGGCCGCGCTCGCCGCCTTCGAGCGCGCCAAGGCGCTGGACCCCGAGGGCCCCCTGGGCGCCGAGGCCGAGCGGCTCGCCGCCCCACTGCGGCCCAAGGACACCGCCCAGACGGCGTGAATCCGGAGGTATACTTCCGCCCCATGGCCGCGCCCATCGACGACGAATTCCAGGTCCGTCTGGAGGGCCAGTCCGCGCTGCTCGCGCCCGCCCGGGAGCGCTACTACCGCCTGGTGCTCGCGCTGGCCGAGTCCCGGTGGCAGGAGCGCCTGCGGCAGGAGCTGCCCCTGTTGCGCGAGGTGCGGGCCCATCAAGACGCGCTGGACGCCCTGCTCGGCCCCGCGCTGCGCCGCGCCCAGGCCGAGAACTGGCCCACGAGCCACCCGACGGTGCGCACCCTGTGGGAAGTGCACTCGCTGCGCGAGCAGCTCGCCCGGGACGTGGCGCGCAAGCTCGGACGCAGCGCCCAGGAGTCGCTGGGCGGTCTGATGAGCTCCCTGGAGGATTGGCTCATCACCCTGCCCCGCGAGGTGCCCGCCCATCTGCGTGAGCAGACCGCGGCGGAGCTGTTGCCGGACACACTGCCCGCGCTGCGCGAGGCCGTGCTGTTCGCCGCTCGGCTCGAGCCGCTCTTCGCGCACCCGGTGCTGCTCTCCGGGCGGCTGCCCTTCTCGAGCCGGCAGCGCGAGGAGCTGGCCCTGGGGTGGGCCCGGGGCGAGGCGGCGCTGGCCGCGCTCTGGCGCCGCCTGTCCGGGGTGGATGCGCGGGGCTTCATGGTGGCGGAGCTGCGCGAGCGGGCCGCCCTCGCGCCGCGCCGCCCGCCGGGCACCGGCACCGAGCGTCTGCTTCACGCGGAGTACTGGTACCAGGAGGCCCGGAGCCGGCTGCTGCACATGGCGCGGTTGCGGCTCGCCCCGCTCGAGCCTGATCCGGCCGAGTGCCTGGCGGTGATGTGGTGGCTCTTCGAGCGGGAATACGCGCCCCACGTGCGCCTGCACGCCCCCGGGGTTTTGGAGGACGCCCGGGCGGCGCTGTTCGAGGTGGCCTACGAGTTCTGGGACGCGCAGCGGCCGGATATTCCCGAGGACGAGCGCTGGACGCCCGCGCGCTGGGCCCGGCTGGACAAGCTCGCCGGGCGGGCGGATGAAGGCCGTCAGGGCCCGGACGGCGAGCACGTGTGCGAGGCACTCCGGGAGTTGATCCAACGGCATGGCGTGGGCACGCGGGTGTCGCGCGGATGGTGGGCGCCCTCTCGTCTGACCCAGTTGGTACAACGGGCCCGCGAGGTCCTGGGTTGAGTTCAATGCCCGCCAACCGGGCGGACTCCGGGTCCTCTTTCTGGCTCCCCTCCACGTCCCGGGCATCAGCATTGTTGACGCTGGAAAATCCGGGGGTTACGTACTCCCAATCCCTCGGAGAGGCCCCCTCGGGCGGGCCTTTCCCCTGACCCACGAATTCATGGCCGACGACACCACCGACAAGCCGGCAACGCCCCCCGCGCCTCCTTCGGGCGCCGTGGGAGAACTCATCCAAGTCAACATCGAAGACGAGATGCGCCGCTCGTATCTCGACTACTCGATGTCCGTCATCATCGGGCGCGCCCTGCCCGACGTGCGCGATGGCCTCAAGCCCGTGCACCGCCGCGTGCTCTACGCGATGAACGACCTGGGCAACCTCCACAACCGCGCCTACAAGAAGAGCGCGCGCGTGGTGGGTGACGTCATCGGTAAGTACCACCCCCACGGCGACTCCTCCGTCTACGACGCCATGGTGCGGCTCGCGCAGGAGTGGTCCCTGCGCTACCTGCTCGTGGACGGCCAGGGCAACTTCGGCTCGGTGGACGGCGACTCCCCCGCGGCCATGCGCTACACGGAAGTGCGCATGGAGCGGCTGGCCGAGGAGATGCTCGCCGACATCGAGAAGGAGACCATCGACTTCGGTCCCAACTACGACGACTCGCTGCTCGAGCCGCTCGTGTTGCCCACCAAGTTCCCCAACCTCCTGGTCAACGGCAGCTCCGGCATCGCCGTGGGCATGACCACCAACGTGCCGCCCCACAACATGGGCGAGGTCATCGACGGCACGCTGCACCTCATCGAGCACCCCACCGCCACCGTGCGCGACCTGATGCAGTTCATCACCGGTCCGGACTTCCCCACCGCCGGCATCATCACCGGCCGCGAGGGCATCGTCCGCGCCTACGAGACGGGTCGCGGGCAGATCACCATCCGGGCGCGCACGGAGATCGAAACCTCCAAGAAGGGCGACCGCGAGAGCATCATCGTCACGGAAATCCCCTACCAGGTGAACAAGGCGCGGCTCATCGAGAAGATCGCCGACCTGGTGCGCGACAAGAAGCTCGAGGGCATCAGCGACATCCGCGACGAGAGCGACCGCCAGGGCATGCGCATCGTGGTGGAGCTCAAGCGAGATGCCATCTCCGGCGTGGTGCTCAACAACCTGTTCGCCACCACCCCCATGGAGACCACCTTCGGGGCGGTGATGCTCGCCATCGACGGCGGCCAGCCGCGCACGCTCACCCTCAAGGAGCTGCTCGACCGGTTCATCTCGCACCGCCGCGACGTGGTCACGCGCCGCAGCCGCTTCGAGCTGCGCAAGGCGCGCGCCCGCCGCCACATCGTCGAGGGTCTGCTCGTCGCGCAGGATCTCATCGACCTGGTGGTCAGCCTCATCCGCGCCTCGAAGGACCCCGACGAGGCGCGCTGGGGCCTCATGCACATCCTGTCGCCCGAGCTCTACGAGCAGGAGCGCTTCAAGAACCTGCAGCGCATCGACTACGCGCAGGCCAAGGCGCAGATGGCGCTGCTCGAGTCGCGCGCGCGCGCCGAGGAGCCCAACTACTCGGGCCTGGAGCACCGCTACGAGGGCTCCGGCTTCAGCGAGGATCAGGCCAAGAACATCCTCGAGATGCGCCTGCAGCGGCTCACCGGCCTGCAGCGCGAGGAGCTGTTCCGCGAGCTGGTGGACCTGGTGCGGGAGATCCTCCGCCTCGAGGACATCCTCGCCCACGAGACGAGCCTGCTCAACGTCATCAAGACGGAGCTCAAGGAGATCCGCGAGCGCTACAGCGACAAGCGGCGCACGGAAATCACCGGCGCGGTGGAGGAGATCACCAGCGAGGACCTCATCGCCGAGGAGACCATGGTGGTGACGCTCTCGCACACCGGCTACGTGAAGCGCTCGCCGCTGTCCGAGTACCGGGCGCAGAAGCGCGGCGGCCGCGGCAAGACGGGGGCCACGACGAAGGAAGACGATTTCGTCACCGACATGTTCGTGGCGAGCACCCACGCCTTCCTCATGCCCATCACCAACAAGGGCCGGCTCTACTCGCTCAAGGTGCACGAGCTGCCGCTCGCCGGCCGCACCTCGCGTGGCAAGGCCATGGTGAACCTGGTGCAGTTCGGCGAGGGCGAGCGGCTCGCCCAGGTGCTGGTGACGCGCGAGTTCGGTGAGAACCAGTTCGTCTTCTTCGTGACGAAGAAGGGCGTCGTCAAACGCACGGACCTGTCGGCGTTCGCCAACGTGCGCTCCAGCGGCATCATCGCGCTGGGCATCGACGAGGGGGACGAGCTCGTCGCGGTGAAGATCACCGACGGCTCCAAGGACATCCTCCTGTCCACGGCCACGGGCATGAGCATCCGCTTCCCCGAGCAGGAAGTGCGCTCCATGGGCCGCCAGGCCTACGGCGTGAAGGGCATCACCCTGGAGGAGGGCGACGAGGTGGTGGGCGCCGACGTGGTGGAGAAGGACACCACCATCCTCACGGTGACGGAGAACGGCTACGGCAAGCGCACCCAGGAGGCCGAGTACCGGCAGCAGGGCCGTGGCGGCAAGGGCATCATCGACATCAAGACCACCGAGCGCAACGGCAAGGTGGTGGGCCTCGTGCCGGTGACGGACAAGGACGAGGTGATGCTGGTGACCAACGGCGGCATGCTCATCCGCATGAAGGCCAAGGAGATCTCCGTCATCGGCCGCAACACGCAGGGCGTGCGGCTCATCGCCCTGGAGAGCGCCGAGGAGAAGGTGACGGGCATCTCCAAGCTGCCCGAGTCCGAGGAGGACGAGGGCGAGACGGTCGAGGCGCTGGCGAGCGAGTCCGCGGCCGCCGCGCCGTCCACGGCCGCCGAGTCGCCCGAGGGTTCCGAGTCGCCCGAGGGCACTGAGTCGCCCGAGGGCTCCGAGCCCGAGCAGGGCTGAGCCTCGGCGTCGGCGTCTGGATGAACGTGAGGGCGGGCTGCTCGGTGGACGAGCGGCCCGCCCTCGCTACGACCGGGCCTCGCAATGATTTCACGCCCCTTTTCGTAAGCAGGGACATGAACGTCGCCGGTCTTCGAGTCATGGGAACGCGGTTCTTCCGTTACGTGCGAGATCCTCGCGTGCCGCGGTGGCGGCGGCTGCTGGGGCTGTTCGCCGTGGCCTACTTCCTCTTCCCCGTGGATGTGGTGCCGGACTTCCTGCCCCTGCTGGGCTGGCTGGACGACCTCGGGGTGCTGGCCGGGGTGGCCTGGTTCATGAAGCGGGAGCTGGAGCACTACCGGCCCGAGCCCATGGGGTGGCCCACGCCGGTGGACGTGCCTCGCACGGGCACGCCTCCGCTCGGCCAGCGCTGAAGCGGAGGGTCCGTCCTCTCACGGGGAGCGCCGTCAGCGCGTGGCCAGGGTGTCCACGTGCTGGCGCAACTTCCCCTCGTCCTCCAGCCGGGCGCTGAGCCCCGCGAGCGGCCGCGCCGCCTGGGAGATGCGCCCCCGGGTGCGCGGGCCCGCGGACACGAGCCACGCCACGCCCAGGGCGAGCTCGGCCACCTCGGGGGCCTGGCCCAGGGAGGGCATCAGCGCGAGCAGCGCCTCCACGGCCTTCTTCACCTGGCCGCCATGGAGCGCATGGCCGCTGGTGATGCCCTGGCGCAGCAACTCCAGCAGGGCGAGCGCGGTGGCGCGTGCCTGCCGCACGGGCTCGCTCCCCGGGCCGGTGCCCGCCCACAACCCGCTGGCGAGCTGCTGGCCGAGCAGATCCACCCGGGCCTCCCGGGACGTGGCCCCGTCCACTGCCCCCTCGTCGTCCAGCGCCATGTCCGGCATGGACGGAGGAGAACGCAGTGCCTCCTGGAGGGAGGCGGCCGCGTCCTCCACACGCGCGAGACTGGAACCCGTCACCTCTTCCTCTCCGGGCGGGCCGTAGACCGCGCCGCCTCGGCTCTTCTTCGCCGAGCCCTTGAGCAGGGGCCGGGACGCGAGGGGCGCGGCCGGCGCGGGGGCTCGCGGGGGCGGTGGAGGCGCCGCCGCAGGAGCCGGGGCCGCGCGCATGCGGTCGACGGACAGGAGCGCGGAGGGGTTGATGGCTCGGCGCGGGGCGGGCTTGCTCAGCTCCTTCTTCGCCGTGTCCTGGTCCGCCGTGCCGAACATGGCCCAGCCGGCGGGGGCGTGGACGGGGATGACGCGCGTCTCGGGTTGAGCCGAGGCCCGGCGCTCGCCCGTGCGCTCCTCCACCACGACGAAGGAGGTGTAGGGCGTCACGAGGCCGTGCGCGAGCGCGAGCTGGAGGATGCGCTCCTTGAGCGCCTCGGCCCGCCGGCCCACGAGCGCGGCGGCCTGCCACCCGCGGATGCGCTCGGCGGCCCACAACTTCTCCACCGCGGGCCGGTCGCTCGTCGCGGGGAAGTTCACGGCAATGGCGAGGGAGAAGGACTCCGCCCCCGCGCGGCCCTTGAGCACCACCGTGCCCGTGCCCGGCGTGGTGTACCGGCCGAAGAGACTCCAGGGCGTGCCATCCACGAGCGGCGGGAGCTCGGCGGGCGCCAGCTCCGTGGCCTCCACGCCCTCGAAGCGCACCTCCACGTCCGTGACGCGCGGGGCGAGCGCCCGCGAGAACTGGGCCACCACCTTGTCGTCGATGCGCTCGCCGGGGTGGATGAACTCCACCGCGCCGCCCGTCTGCCGCGCCAGGTCCTTGAGCAGCGCGTCACTCACGTTGGTGCCGATGCCGAAGGAGTAGACGCGCGCCGTTCGCCGCGCGGCCAGCACCGCCTGGAGGATCTCCGACTCGTTGCCCACCTGCCCATCCGTGAGCAGCACCACCACGCCCTCCGGCATGGCCTCCACCGCGGCGCGCAGGGGCTCGAGCAGCTCCGTGCCCCCGTGGGCATGCAGTGCCGCCACCCACCGGTCCGCCTGCTCCAGCGTCTTCTGGGTGAAGGGCACCGGCTGGGGCGAGAAGAGATGGAAGGCATTCTCGAAGGCGATGATGTTGAAGCGATCCCCCTCGCGCAGGTGGCGCAGGCACAGCCGCAGCGCGCCCTGGGCCTGGGGCAGACTCTCGCCGTCCATGGAGCCCGAGGTGTCCACCACGAACACCACCTCCTGTCGCCGGGGTGCGCCGGCCATGCCCAGCAGGTCCGGCACCACGGTGAGGGCGAAGGTGCCCGGCGCGTCGCCCTGGCGGTGGGTGACGAGCGGCGTGAAGGCCGCGTCCGTATCTGGGCTCCGGATGTTCAGCACGAGATCCCGATCCAACACCACGCCCGGCTGGGAGAGCGTCACGCGCGTGCCGCTCCCGGTGCGCGTGAGCTGGAGCGCGTGCGAGGGGCTCTCCACCACCACCTCGCGGCCCAGGGACACGAGCAGCTCGAGCGTGAGGCCATAGGGCGCGTCGCCCACGGGCGGGGTGATGCGGTCCGCGTCGGGCACCCGGCTCGTCGGCTCGGCCACGCCGTGCGAGGTGCGGTCTCCCGTGGGCGTGCCGGGGATGTAGCGGGGCGCGACGAGGGTGGGCAGCACCCAGCACAGGCTGCCCTCTTCCACCTGGAGCACCTGGAGGAACTCCACCTCCACGCGCGTCTCTTCCCCGGGCAGCAGGTTGCCCACCTGGGCGGTGAAGACGTTGGGGCGCTCCTGGTCGAGCAGCGCGGCGCCATGGCCGGCCGTCACCGCGTCGTCATAGGTGTGGAAGGCCTTCTCCCGCTCCTGGAGCACGGCCTGCACGCGCCGCCCGGCGCACTCGAGCGAGAAGGCGGTGAGGGTGGCGTCCGAGGGCAGCGGAAAGACATACACGGCCTCGATGGGACGCGGCTCGGTGTTGCGGTAGCGCTGGCATACGCGCACCCGGGCATGGCCTCCGAGCAGTTCTCCGGTGACTTCCACCCCCTGCAAGGCCACCTGGGTGCCGCCGCGCGTGTACAGCCCCGCCTTCTCGTCGTGCATGGCTCTACCTTTCCTGGGACTGCTGGAGGAGGGCGCGCAGGTGCTCCGCGAGCGCCCGGGTCTTCGCATCCGCCGTGTCGGCGAGGTGCAGCTCGAGTCCCGGTGCCAGCTCCCATCGTCGCCAGCTCGTCGGGGCGGCGGAAGGGGCGGCGGACTCGGGCGGGGAAACGGGAGCCGGCGCGGGCGCCGCCGGGGAAGGCACGGGGGGCGGTGCGGAGGGCTCGGCCTCGGCGAGTGCCTGGAGGGCCTCGGGGGTGAGCCGCGCCAGTTCCACCTGGATGGCATCGAGGGGAAGGAAGCGGGCCTGGAGGACGCGGATGGCCTTGAGGCGCAGCAGGTGCTCCTCGCCATAGACGGTGTCGGGACCCTTGAAGGGCGGAGCGGGCAGCAGGCCGCGTTGCACGTAGTAGCGCACGGTCCTCGGGGTCACCCCCACCGCCTCGGCCAGCTCCGAGAGCTTCCACTCCCGGGATGTTTTCGCCTGACTCACGAACATGACAGTAGAACTCGACACGTCTGGTGTCAAGATGCCGCTGTCGATTCGCCACTGTCACGTTGCCCGGGAGGGCGGCTCGGGGAGCGAGGAGGCGAGAGGGAGTGGGCGGGGTGGGGGCGGCGGGGCTACGGTGCGCCGCGCTGTTTCACGCAGGGAAAGCAGGCCCGCCGATGCGGGGAGAGTCATCCCAACACATTGATGATGGTGCCCGGGCCCGAGGCGCGGCACGGCTCGCCCTCCTGGGGGCGGTCCTGTTCGCGCTGGGGGCAGGCTGTGCGCGCCGGGTGCCCGAGGACGCGCGAGTGGAGACGACAGTCTACGTGGCACGCCGCATCCGCACGTTGGACGCGGAGCGGCCGGAAGCCGAGGCCCTGGCGGTGCGCCGGGGGCGGTTGGTGGCGGTGGGGACGAAGCGGGAGGTGCTGGAGGCGGCGGGCGAGGGGGCTCGCGTCGTGGACCTGGGCAAGGCGGTGGTGGTGCCCGGGCTGGTGGACGCGCACGCGCACCTGGCGGGGCTGGGCCTGAGCCTGACGGTGGCCCGGCTGGAGGGCGCGCGCTCGGTGGACGAGGCCGTGCAGCGGCTCGCCGACGCACCGGCCACGAGCTTCCAGGGCGACTGGCTCATCGGCAAGGGGTGGGATCAGAACGGGTGGCCGGGGGGCGGGTTCCCGGGCCGGGCCGAGCTGGATGCGCGCTTTCCCACGACGCCGGTGTACCTCACGCGGGTGGACCACCACGCGGCGTGGGTGAATGGCGAGGCGCTGCGGCGCGCGGGCATCACCCGGGACACGCCGGACCCGGCCGGGGGACGAATCCTCCGGGACGCGGCGGGCGAGCCCACGGGGGTGCTGGTGGACAACGCCATGGAGCTGGTGGCGCCCCGGGTGTCGCCGCCCACGGACGAGCAGCTCGAGGCGCGGCTCGCGGCGGCGCTGGAGCGCTGCGCCCAGGTGGGGCTGACGGGGGTGCACGACGCGGGGATGGATCCGCGCACGTTCCGGCTGCTTCAGCAGTGGGACATGGCGGGGCGGCTGCCGGTGCGGGTGTACGCGATGGCGGACGGGCAGGGGGAGGCACGGCGGACGTACCTGGATCTGGGGACGTACGGCGGGCGGCTGCTGGAGATGAAGTCGGTGAAGTTCCTGCTGGACGGGGCGTTGGGCTCGCGGGGCGCGGCGCTGCACACGGCCTACAGCGACGCGCCGGGGGAGACGGGGCTGTTGTTGATGGAGCCCGAGGAACTGGAGGCGCGCGCGCGGGCCTTCATGGAGCGGGGCTTCCAGGTATGCGTGCACGCGATTGGAGACCGGGCGAACACGCTGGTGGTGGACACGCTGATTCGCGCCGCGGCGGAGACGAAGACGCAGGGGCTGCGGCACCGGGTGGAGCACGCCCAGATTCTCCGGCCCGAGGACATCCAGAAGCTGGGGGCGGCGGGGCTGGTGGCGAGCGTGCAGCCGACGCACGCGACGAGCGACATGGGGTGGGCGGAGGCGCGGCTGGGGGCGGAGCGACTGAAGGGCGCGTACGCGTGGAGGAGCCTGAAGGAGGCGGGGGCGGTGTTGGCGCTGGGCAGCGACTTCCCCATCGAGAGCCCGGACGTGCTGGCGGGACTGTACGCGGCGAGGACGCGTCAGGACGCGAGGGGCCAACCCGCGGGCGGATGGAGGCCCGAGGAGCGGCTGACGGCGCAGGAGGCGCTGGAGGGCTTCACGGTGGGGCCGGCGTGGGCGTCGTTCGCGGAAGCGCGCCGGGGGCGGCTGAAGGTGGGGATGGAGGCGGACTTCACGGCGCTGTCGGTGGACCCGGTGGAGGACGAGGCGCGGGCGCTGGTGGACGCGCGGGTGGTGGCCACGGTGGTGGATGGCCGCGAGGTGTACCGGGAGCGGTGACGCGGGGGCGCTCAGCCGAAGAGCTGGGCGCGAGCGCTCTCGGCGATGGCGACGACGGCGGGGTGGCGCAGCCGCCGCTCGACGGAGATGGCGTAGAAGCCGGTTTCGATGTCCTGGGTGCGGCCGAGGACGGAGACATTGAACTGGCGGCAGACCTCGGCCTCGATGATGGAGGGGGCGGCGAAGACGCCGTGGCCGCGCTGCCCGAAGGCCTCGAGCAGGGCGCTGTCGTCGAAGTCGCCGACGACGCGCGGGTGGATGCCCTGGGCGTCGAACCAGGCGGTGAGGGCGCGCCGGAGGGAGGAGACCTCGGAGGGGAGCAGCAGGGGGGCGCCCTCGAGCGAGCGGGGGAAGCCGCGGGCGAGGTGGGCGAGGCGGGGGGCGGCGAAGAAGGAGAGGCCGCAGGTGCCGAGCAGGTGGTTGAAGGAACGGATGCTGACGGGCTCGGAGGAGGGGGTATCGGCGAGGACGACGTCGAGCTCGTGCAGGGCGAGGGAGGCGAGCAGCTGGGGGAGGGAGCCTTCGCGGCAGGTGATGTGGATGTCGGGGAAGGCGTCGAAGGCGGGCTGGAGGAGGCGCTCGGCGACGAGCTTGGGGACGACGTCGGTGACGCCGACGGCGACGCGCAGCTGGCCGGAGGGCAGGCCGTGGATGGCGTTCTTGAGCTCGTTGCCGAGGCGGAAGATGTCATCGGCGTAGCGCAGGACGGTGCGGCCGACGTCGGTGAGGACGAGGCGGCGGCCCTGGCGCTCGAGGAGCTTGTGCCCGAGGGACTCCTCGAGGAGCTTGAGCTGGGCGCTGATGGTGGGCTGGGCGAGGTGGAGCTCCTGGCTGGCCTTGGCGATGGAGCCGGAGCGGGCGACGGTCCAGAAGTAGAGGAGGTGGTGGTAGTTGAGCCAGCTCACGGGAGGGACCTGCCGGGTGGAGGGGGCGGGAGGGGGCGAGCGTGTGGGCGGTGGGGAGGGAGAAGCAAGGCGGGCGGGCGAGGGAGAAGAGAGGGAAGGAGAGGGGGGAGTGAAGAAGCCGCTTGACGTGGAGGCCAAGTCCCCGTAAATCGGCCCTCGCTTCACGCGGTTGCGCGGCACGCCCAGGTAGCTCAGTCGGTAGAGCAGGGGACTGAAAATCCCCGTGTCGGTGGTTCGATTCCGCCCCTGGGCACAGAGTAGAAAGTTCGAGGGCGTCAGGCTTCGGTCTGACGCCCTTTCTTTTTGCCCGCGAAGCGCATGGGCAATCCGATGCGTAGGGCCAGACGGTCTACGTCATCCGAGACTGCCACGTTTTCATGGCTTTCCCTCACTTCATGTGGTTCCCCGGCATCGGGCGGATGGGAGACAGAGCCGGGGATGCAAGGCTATCGGTCTGGTCTGGAATGAATCCCGTCGGCCGTCCGACTTCGCCACTGTGAGCGACTTCACCAGGAAGGTGTGAAGTCATTCACTCCCAGCGGCTCGCGGAAGACGTATCTTCCGATGGTAACGCTTCACATTCCTGTCTCCCTGGGGGTCTGTTTCATGCTCGAGTCCTGTCACACTTGGGTTGGCGTGCTCATGGGTGCCGTGACCCTCTGTGCGTCTTCCCCGGCGTTCGCGGACGCGTCCATCCAGTACGCCTCCGGGGTGACGGTCACCCCGCGGATCTCGTGTCAGGCCGCGAAGTGCAATCCCAACTTCGCCACCAGGATCACGAGCGACCTCGCCCAGTTGTCTCCGGACTACTGCGCAATGCCAGTCCAGGCAAACCTCGACTTCTACGCATGGCGTGAATTCATCGCGTTGAACTGGCCCGCCAATCCCAGCACGTGCGGCGCGGATCTCGACAAGACAATCCTCGACAGCTCGGGCCCCCGGGTCTGGCAGACCTGGTTGCTGGGCTCGGAGGTCATGGTTCCCAACGGCTCCAAGCCCTCTGCCTGGTGCCCGGACTCGCGGACGAAGGAGACCCAGACCTTCGATGTCAGGGACACCGTGCTGTCCGTGGGCGGGGTGTTGATCGACCAGAACGGCCGCTTCTCCCGCCACGAGACCCGATTGAACGAGGATGTGTACAACTACCTCGTCACCAACAATCTCTGGAACAAGGCCGGCCAGCGCGATGCCCGGATCGACCTGCCGACCGGTCCGAAGGACCTGCTGTGCGACGGCCAGTGTTGCGGTTCGACGGGCGCCATCATGGTGAAGGCGTCCTGGAAGGTCCTGGGCGCGAACGACGACAAGAGCCGCTTCTATACCCTCCAGGCCCAGCTCCTCGACGTCTCTCAGCCCGCCCTGCTGGGGCTGGTGGGCTTGCACATCGCCCACAAGACTCCCACCCAGGAGAAGTGGATCTGGGCCTCCTTCGAGCACGTGGACAACGTGACGAAGCTCTTCAACAACCCGCGCTGCCCCCAGACGCCCGCCTACAACCCGAACGCGCCGGTGCCTTGTACCCAGACGTGCTGCCCTCCCAACTCGCAGACGGCGGCCAAGGACCCGAAGACCCACACCTACGTGGAGCTGAGCCCGGCGGGCGAGCCACTCAACCGCCCCACGCAGGTCACGCGCGTCCTGCCCATCTCCAATGCCCTGGTGAACAAGCAGTTCCAAACGCTGCTCAAGGGCTCGGTATGGGAGAACTACGAGTTGGTGTCCACCCAGTGGGTGGACCATCAGGGAAACACCACGCCGGAGTTCGCCGCCAACACCACGTTGGAGACCTTCGACCAGGGGCCTCAGCCGCCCACTCACGGCAAGCTGCCCTACAAGCCCTTCTCCACCCAGGTCAGCTCCAGCTGCATGAAGTGTCACGCCACGGCCAAGAACTCGGCCGGCGGGTCCGCGGACTTCAGCTTCATCCTGGGCACGGCCCGTTAGCCTGCCCCAGACTCCGAAGGTTCCCGCTGCAACAGGAAGAAGGCGAGCGCAGATGGCGATGAAGACGGCGGTTCCCAGGCATCGGGTCACGACCCTGGAGGCGAGCTACTCGGGCAGGGCGCTGGTGGTGCGCTGTGAGGTGGTGCCGACGGATCCCTCGTCCGCGATCTCGCTCCTCCTGGTGCGGGTGGACGATCCCACCACGGGGAACATCTACCTCAACCCGTGTGTCATCCAGAACTACGCGACCCCGCCTCCCGCGGGTGCCAGCCTGAACGTGAGTGGCTCCACCCAGCTGTTCGTGCCCTCGGCGGAGGTCACCCGGGTGCGGGTCGGCTACTTCGGTTTCGTCACCGACCCACGAGGGGTCTCCTACGACTTCGATGGGATGCAGCTCTTCGAGCTCTCCCAGGGATAGGCCCGGCGGCTCACATCCAGAGCGAGAAACGGCACTCGAAGTAGGGGTAGGCCTTCACGGAGAGGGGCTCGTTGGGCCGGCACACCAGCTTCAGCCCGATGGTCCGGCACAGCTTGCTGGGCCAGCGGTACCCCTCCAGGGTGACCCGGTCCGAGCCCGGCCAGTCCAGCACGGCGTCACGCTTCGCGGGTGTACACAGCTTCTGCTCCACCATCCGTTGAAGCACCTCGCTCGCCCAGCTCTTGCGAGGCTCGTCGGGCAGGGGCAGCGAGAAGCCAATCGTGGGGCCGAGGCCCTCGGGTCCGGCATCCACGTTCACTTCCGCGAAGCTCAGGGGGGAGAGCCACGTTCGCGTGAGTTCCTCCAGCTGCGCGCGCGGTCCCGGCCAACCGAGCCGCTCCACATAGTCCACCAGCTGGGGCCTCGGCACCCCCATCACCAGGCGCACCGCATCCCGGCCCCGGCAGTCCAGCGGAGCCACGTGTTCGATCACGCCCCCCTCGGGGAGCAGCTCGAAGCAACGAGCGACGGTGCGGGCAAGGGCCGGCGTCATCGGCTTGCCCCGCAGCACCTCCAGGCCCCGCGATG
The DNA here is from genome assembly GCF_000335475.2 of Cystobacter fuscus DSM 2262. Lineage (NCBI taxonomy): Bacteria > Pseudomonadati > Myxococcota > Myxococcia > Myxococcales > Archangiaceae > Cystobacter > Cystobacter fuscus. The sequence goes on from NZ_ANAH02000014.1 coordinate 252,936, forward strand.
CCAACTGGAGCGCCGCGTCCACTGCCTTGCGGTGCTCCAACGCGCGCCCGGGCGGCTTGAGGAACTCGGGCTCGACACACAGGAAGGCGAAGGGCTGGGGAACGCCGCCCAGCGGCCTGGGCAGATCGTACTCGAGCCACAGGAAGGGCACTCTCGCCAGGGGGGAGCGCGCATCCAACCACTCCCGGGAGAACGCGCGCACGCCCTCCCAGAGTGGACCCCGCAAGCGCTCGCCCGCGCTCGCGAGCATGTCCGCGAGCGCCTGGGCGCTCCCATCGCTGAGCATGCCGCAGGCCATGAAGTCCACCTGGGAGGCCCCTTCCTCCAACCGGCACTCCAGGGAGATTCCACCCGACATGCGCGGAAGCAGGTGGGCCACCTCGCTCACGGTGGCCAGCGCCTCCTTCGAGACCAGCTCCCGTGGCATGCGGGTGCTCAACGGGCGCAGCAACTCATCGACGTGGACGATCACCGGCGGCCCCTGGCTACTTCGTGACGACCGTGAAGCTGTTGTCGAGGATGGAAAACCACGCGCTCGGGTTCGACACGGTGACCGAGTACACACCGGGGCTGGCACTCGCCGGGAGGTGGAGCCGCGCGGTCAGCGTGGAGCCCTGGGCATCCGGCTGGGTCACCCGGATGGTCTGGGCAAGGTAATTGCCATCCTCCCGCTGCAAGGTCACGAACGCGGTCGAGGCGAAGTAGTCCCCGGTGAGGGTGAGCTCGAGCTGCGTCCCGGCCTCGCCCGTGGTCGGTGACACCGAGTGGATGACGATGCCCCCGGGCTTGCTCCAGAGCGCCCCGAACAGCGCGCTCTGTGAGATTTCCTGTCCGATCAGCTCGAGGAGCCTCTGCCGGTCCCCGTGCTCCAGGGCCTGTCGCGCGTCGGGAGACAGCTCATAGGAGTCCATGAGTCCGGGAGGATCCCGGCTGAACTGCTGCTGGACGTCGGAATTGTTCAACAGATCCGCGATGAGCTTGACGAGCAAGGGCTTCCCTCTCTGGAGAAAACCCTCGTGACGCTATCCAATGGCTGCCGTGACAGCAACGCGTGCGTGACGCGGCGAGCGGGGCTACGGCGCACAACCGGGGAGCACCATCGCCGCCCACTGGCGCGGGCGATGGATGCCGTCCGCCGTGAGCAGGGTGGTGGCCTCTTGCACGAGCGCACGGCCTTCCTCTCCGCCCACCAGCTCGCCCTTCCACCAGCGTGCACACGCCTCGAGGTTGGGCATTCCCAGGGCCCGGTACCCCTCGATGGCCGAGGACAGGTGCACGAGTGCCTGCTCGGGCTGCCCCCGCTGCCGGGCCACTCCCGCGCGAAGAAGCTGGGCGAGGAAGGGGCAGTCCTTGCGAATCTCCTTCTCCAGTTGGAGCGCATCCTCCTCGACCTGCCGGAGCAGCTCCGGCCGGCGCCCTGGCGCCTCGGCCGCCATCGCCAGCGCGAGCTGGGCGCGCAGGGCATGGCTCTCGATCCGGCTGGGCTGGCCACGGAAGATCTGCGCGGCGGTGAGCATGGGCCAGGTCTTCTCCAGCCGCGCCCAGGCACTCTCCGGCTTGCCTTGATAGAGGTCCGCTTGAGAGGTCCTCAGGAACGCGTGGTACTGCTGGATGGCCCCCGTCCGGGACCAGCCGGAGATGGCCTCGTCCACGAGCTCGCGGGCGTTGTCCGGCTCATCCCGGGCGACGAGGCAGAAGGCCGAGTAGAAGGAAGACATCACCCGGGAGAAGGAATCGCCGAGCTCGGTGGCGGTGCGGTGCCACTCCGACGCACGCAGCCCCAGCCCGTGCATGCTCCGCTGCGCATCGTGCAGGTTGCAGCCCAGACTGCGCCCGACGTTGAGCTCCCAGATGACATCCACCCCGTGCTGTTGCAGCAGCCGCATTCCCTTGTCGACATGGGCCCGCCCGCTGGCGAACTCTCCCCGCACCAGCGAACACGCCGCCTGATACACCTCGGCGAAGCCAATCAGGGCGGGCTGCTGGAGCCGCTCGGCGATGGCCGCCCCCTCCAAGAGGTAGCGGGACCCCTTCTCCAGGGCCGCGTGGCTGCCCTCCCACACCATGACGGGACCGAAGGCGATGAGCGAGCGGGCGATGCGGGAGGCCTCTCCGCACTCCAGTGCCAGCCGCAGGCTCTGGAGCTGGAAGCCCGAGGCGCGGATCCACTCCACGTTCGCCATCGCCTTGCCGAGCGACCAGCCCAGGTCCACCCGGTGGAGACGCTCGGGCGCAATCGCCAGGGCGGGCCGCTCCTGGAATGTCGTCCCCCTGCGCTGGAGCCGGCTCCTGTGCCACAGCATGTTCGCCAGCGCGCCTCGATGGGTGTCCCCGTAGGCGAGCTTCACCTGGGAGAGCATCGGCCGTACCAGCGCCAGACCCTCGTCGATCTGGCCGCCCAGCATGTAGCTCTCGGTGGCGCGGCGCTGGTTGTCCAGCACCTCCTCGGGGGCGCCACCCAGGCCCGCCACCTCGAGGAACAGGGGCGCGGCTTCGCGACACCGGCCGGCATTGGCGAGCGCCTCCGCGCGGCGCCGCTTCAGCGAGCCCAGGGTCCCGAGCGCGGGCTCCGGTGCGCCGCCGCTCCAGTCGATCGCCGCCCCGAAGAGCTCCGCCGCGCGATGGAAGGCGAGCGCCTGCTGGGCGCGCTCGGCCGCGCGCAGGGCATGGAGGGCCGCCTTGCGCGGCTCCCCCGCCCCATGGAAGTGCACCGCCAGTTGCTCGGGATCCGCTTCGGCACGCGTCTCCAGCACCTCGGCCAGCCGGCGGTGACGCGTGGTCAGCTCCGAGGCGCCCAGCTGCCCCACCACGTTCTCTCGAATCCGATCGTGGGAGATTTCCAGGCGGGTGTGCCCACCCAGGTGGAAGCGCAGCAGGTTGTGGGCCCGCAGCAGGATGAGCGAGGACAGGGCCGAGCCCGAGTTCCCCAACGCCTCGACGAGCACTTCCTCGCTGGTGGGCCGCCCGGAGACCGCGAGCAACTCCAGCAGATGGCGGGCCTCCTCGGGCAGGCCGTGGAGGCGCCGCCGGAGGACGTCCCCGAGCGAGACGGCCCCGGAGACCCCCGTCCCCCGGGCCGCCTCGGTGATGGGAGCACGGGCGAGCTCCTCGATGAAGAGGGGGTTGCCCCGCGACTCACGGGCGATGTGTTCGGCCCGCGTCCGGGCCTCGAGGGACGAGGTCCCCAGGCGACGCATCGCGAGCTGCGCGGAGACCTCCGGCGGCAGGGGCTCGAGCCGCAGCTCGCTCCGGGCCATCTGCCAGGTGGAGCCCGCCAGCAGTTGCTCGAACTCGACGAGGAAGGCACTGCTCCGGGCCTCGCTGGCGCGGTAGCTCGTGATGAGCAGCAGCGGAGGCGCCCCGGGCGGCGACAGCAGCTCGGCCAGGAAGCGCGCACTGTCCACGTCGCCCCACTGCAGATCGTCCAGGCAGAGCACCACCCGCGCGTGCTGGGAGATCCGGAGCAGCAACTCCTGGAGCACGGACACCGCGAGCTGGCGTGCCTGGAATGGCTCCGCGGGAGGGGCCGCGGGCGGCGTCTCTGGCTGCAGCTCCGCGCTCAGCACCAGCACCGGGAACAGGCGTGTGAGTTCGTGCATCCGCGGGGGAATGAGCTCCCGGGCCTGCTCCCGCGGCAGTTGCAGCAGGTAACGCCCCAGCGAGTCCATCAAGTCGTCCAGGGCCTTGTACGGCACGGACTCGCGCTCGTAGCAGCGCCCGAACAGGACCACGGCGCCGCGCGCGTGCAGCGAGTGGGTGAAGTGACGCAGGAGGGTACTCTTCCCGATGCCGGGCTCACCTTCCAGCTTCACGAGGGAGAGCGTCCCCGCCTCGGTCCGCTGGAACGCCTCCGTCAACAGCTTCAGCTCGGCCTCGCGGCCGATCAACTCCTGCCCGGAGTAGGTGGCGCGCACGCCCGGCTGGGTGTCTCCCCCCTGGGGTTGGAGGATCGCCACCAGCTCGGCATGGCCGGGACGGCGGCTGGGATCCGGGTCGAGCAGACGCACGCAGAGCTCGTCCAGATCCGGGGGAATGCCTTGCAGCAGGGTGGAGGGACGCGAAGCGCCCACCCGCTGTTGCGCGAGGCGTTCGTGCACCTGGCCCTGGAAGGGCCGCCTGCCCACGAGCGCCTCGAAGAGCATCACCCCCAGGCTGTACCAGTCGCTCGCCGGCGAGGCCTGCTCCCCGGACCATTGTTCGGGTGCCATGTAGGGCGGGGAGCCCGCCAACTCCTCGGGGGTGGTGTCCAGCGGGGCCGGCGCGAGCTCCTTGGCCAACCCGAAGTCGAGCACCACCACACGGCCGCTCGAGGTGACGATGACGTTGGAAGGCTTGAGGTCGCGGTGGACGATCCCCTGGGTATGCAGGGTGTGGACGCCCTGGACGAGGTGGAAGAAGACGGAGCGCAGGCGCTCGGGATCTCCGGTGAAGGTGCCGGGCTCGGACCGGGGCTCCTGCTGGGCGGAGGACGAAGAGGAGGACGCGACGGCCGCTGGCTGCACGAGGCTGACGGTTTCGTCGCTGGAGGATGCGGAGAGGCGTTGCTGGGTCTCCGTGGGAGCCTCCGACAGCGCCGTGACCTCGGGCTTGAGTGACAACAGCAGGGGGTTGCTGATGTTGGCCCGGGCGTCGCTCGTATTGGAGACGTAGGCGTTGAAGTGGCGCCCCTCGATGTACTCCATGGTGAAGAACCATTGGTCTCCCTCGGAGTGGAGTTCGTAGAGGGTGACCAGGTTGGGGTGCACCAGGTTCGCGAGCAGCCGGAACTCGTGCTTGAAGCGAAAGACGGCGGACGGGCGGGTCTCGTGGAGCAGCTTGAGGGCCACCACGGTGTTGTAATGGCTGTCCCAGACCTCATACACGGAGCCAAAAGCTCCCGAACCCAAGGGGCGACGGAGCTCGAACCGGCTGCTCCCTTGAAACGAGGACTTCGTCTGCAACAGCATCGTTCGTCTCCTGAACCGCTGTCGTGAAGGCGGGCAGGCTACCATGGATCCTCCCGCGTACTGGGGCGCGATCTCTCGGTTGCCCTTTAGTCGAGGAATCGTCTCCACCAGAGCCGGGCCTCGTCCTCGGTGACACGAAGCGTGGTGTACCGGGGCGGATCAACGGACACCGTGGTTCGCGGCAGGAACAGTGGCTCGAACCAGGGTTCCATCACCCGGGCGAACTCACGGTACGCGGGAAGGGTCTCGCCGGTGGTGAGGTCTCCGGCCTCCGGCCGCTCCCCAAGAGAGACAACGACGCGATCCTCGGCGAGTTCCACCAGGGTTGTTCCGGATGAGTGCAGCCGGGAACGGAGGGCCGTCGCGCCACCGAGTTGCGTGAGAACAGGCGGTCCGAGGAAGTTGAGCCAATGGACTCCATCCACCCGGAGGCCCACCCACCGCTCATTGAACCAGGCGGGCCGGAGATCGATGCCGGGATGGCGCATGACCTCGGAGCGAAAGCCGACATCCTTGACCCGGAGGTTCTGGTAGAGGTGAAGGGCCAGTCCCGCGTGCCCGGAGGCGAACATCAGCTTGGAGGCCATGTCGAGCGCCAACCCGCGCACACGCGCTGGCCCGTGTTCTTCGAGGTACTCAATGGGAAGCGTCGCGGTGAGCAGGCTCGAAATCGTCTCCTGGGGCTCAGGTCGCCACGGAATGCGAGCCTGGTACTCGAGTTGGTAGCCGTTCCGGCTGTTGTCGCCTCCAGTGAATAGTAGACCCCTCTCGAAGCCTCGCTTCTCAATCTCCCTTCGATATGGGGCTTCATAATCGGCAGGGAAGGACCATCGCTTCGTCGCCTGGAGAATGCGGTGCACCCAACTCCATCGCTCTGCGGTCAAGCGGGATCCTTCATCATGAGATAAATGAACGTAGTTGATGGTCTTGGGCCCCTGTCCTACCGCGCGCATATAGCTATCAATGGCGTGGCTTACCCCCAAAGCGAGTTCAGGGTGTTCGTACGGCATGTAGAACGCGATACGGATGACTTCGCGCGCGAGCAACTCTCTTGGCGGACGTGGAGGCTCCCCGTCGTAGAGCTTCCAGCGGTCCGAAGCCGTGCCACGAAGACGAAGGCGCGGATAGTGGCTGGCCATCAGTCAATACCAAGCTGCTTGAGACCGCCCGGGGTCACGAGTGCCACGGGACACCAAGTGAGAGGAGCTCGGCAGGTGAGGGCATGGAGGGAGTAGTCTAGAACTCAGCACCAGCGGCGTGATGCTCAGTCTTCTCCTGCGAGCTGCCGGAGCCTGGAGGCCACCCGTTCCTTGCCTGCTTGTCCCTGCGCGACCTCCATCGTGAGGTCATAGAGCGCGTCCGAGGAGGTGACGATGGACACGCCGTTCAGGTCGAGGAAGACGAGGGCGGCGAGAAGGCCGATCCGCTTGTTCCCGTCCACGAACGGATGGTTCGAGACGAGATGGAAGAGGTACGCGGCCGCCATGGTGAACAGATCCGGGTGGATGAACTCACCAGCAAAGGTCGCCATCGGCTGTGCGAGCGCGGATTCGAGGAGGCCCGGCTCGCGTAGTCCTGGAGGTCCACCGTACCGCTCGAGCTGGACGTGATGAATCTCGAGTACATCCTCGAGAGTGAGGAAGACCGGGCTCATTTCGCCAACTTGCGCAGGGTCTCGTCATGAGCGTCCATCATCCGCTTCGTCGCGTCACGCACCTGGCTCTTCCGCGCCTCGGGAGTGACGGGGCGGATGATGAGTGACTTCCCATCGGTCTCGATCTCCAGGGGCGTGTCCTTGTCGATGTGAAGAAGCTCGAGAATCGGACGGTCGATGATGAGTCCGAGGCTGTTACCGATGGTCGTCAGGGTCTTCCGCATGGAGCACCTCGCCACTTCGTTATAACAACGGTCGAACGCAGGTGGTACCCGCCCGGAGGGTGGGTGGAGTTGCCCCGGTTTTCCTGGCCGGTATTGCCCGAAAGCGGGCGAGCCGCAGGGGGAGGTTGGCACCAGCCGGGATCCACGGCAGCCCGAGCCCCGTCCCAGCAGCCAGGCGCTGATCGCCTCGTGACCGTGAAGTCACAGCGAATTGAAGCCCGACCGTGGGGCTTGTGGGGGTTCATTGCCGTTAATCCCTCACAACCCCCGATGCGCGAGCGGGGCGGGGGTCACTTCTTCGTCAGGATATCGAGCGCGGCGGTGCTCATCGCCTCGATGGCGGTCTGGAGGGTGGGCTCGGCATCGGGGGCCCACCGGGGGCTGTGGAGCGAGGGCAGCTTCGTGGGGTCTCCTCCGGCCGCGTCCCACCGGGCCTGTGGGACGCCGCCCACCACGAAGAGCATGCTCTGGATGGACTTGTCGGACAGGGAATAGCGGCTGAAGTCCTCCCCTCCGGTGGTGGGCGGCACCTCCACCACGCGCTCCGCGCCGAAGCGCCGGGTCCAGGCGTCGACGAGCCGATCCGTCAGGGGCCCGGTGTTGAAGACGGAGGGATAGAACTCCTCCTCCTTCGTCGTCACGACGGGCATGTGGTCCTCGGGGAGGCCGGCGGCGATGGCCTCGCCGCGCGCGATCCGGGCGATGCCCTCGAGCAGATGGCGGCGCGTCTCCGCCGAGTAGCTGCGCACGGTGAGCTGGAGCCGGGCCTCGCTGGGGATGATGTTGTGTTTGCTCCCCGCGAGGAAGCTGCCCACGGTCACCACCGCCGTCTCCTGGGGCGCGAGTTCCCGGCTGACGAGTGTCTGGAGCGTCCCGACGATGCGCGAGGCGAGGACGATGGGATCCCGCGTCGTATGGGGCGAGGCACCATGGCCTCCCACGCCCTTCACCAGGATGTCGACGGAGTCGACGTTCGCCGACATGTGGCCCCGCGAGTAGCCCACGGTGCCCGCGGGAAGATCCGCGACGTCGTGGAGGGCGAGCGTGAACTGGGGTTTGGGAAAGCGCGTGTAGAGCCCGTCCGCCAGCATGGCCCGGGCCCCCACCCCCACCTCCTCCGCCGGCTGTCCGATCATGACGAGCGTGCCGGACCAGCGAGCCTTCAGGGCGGCCAGACGGCGCGCGGTGCCCACCCAGGCCGTCATGTGGAGATCATGGCCACAGGCATGCATCACCCGCGTCTGCGCGCCCTCGCGCGTGACGGCCTTCACCTGGCTGGCGTAGGGCAGCCCCGTGGCCTCCTCGACGGGGAGCCCGTCCAGATCGGTGCGCACCAGGAGCACCGGGCCGGGTCCGTTCTCGAGCACCGCCACCACGCCATGGCCCCCCACCCCGGGAGTCACGGTGAAGCCGAGCTTCTTCACCTCCGTGGCGAGCCGGGCCGAGGTCGCCTTCTCCTGGAGGCTCAGTTCGGGATGGGCATGCAGGTCGCGGTAGAGCGCGAGCAGGCCCGGCAGGTCGGCCTTGATCTGTTCCGCGAGCGGATCAGCGAGGACGGGCGCGGGAAGCAGCAGCGCCGCGGCGGCGAGCAGGAGGCGGGGGGAGGGGAGTACACGGAAGGAAAAGGAAGGAGGGCTCATGGCGACGCCGGTCATAGGACGTCACCCCGGACGGAGGAAAGACGGGCGATAGACCCATCGATGTCGGCGCGGTAGCCTCACGGGCCATGACCGAGCCGAAGAGCAAGAACGACACTGGCCGCTTCGTCTGGTACGAACTCCTCTCGACCGACCCGCGGGGCGCTCTCGCCTTCTATCCCGAGGTCGTGGGATGGAAGACGCAGCCGTTCGAAGTCGGCGGGGACGGGGACTACAGGATGTGGGTCGGCGGCCAGGGGCCACTCGGCGGCGTGACCGCGCTGCCCGAGCCCGCGAAGAAGTTGGGCGCGCCGTCCTACTGGCAGGCGAACGTGCAGGTCGCGAACGTCGACGAAACCCTCGCGGAGGTGAAGCGCCTCGGCGGCCAGGTCTACGTGAACGAGGACGTCCCCTCCGTGGGACGCTTCGCGGTGATTGCGGACCCGCAGGGGGCGGTCATCGCGGTCTTCACGCCCGCGGCTGACGTTCAGTCGCACGACGTCGCGAAGCAGGGCGAGTTCTCGTGGCACGAGCTGTACACGACCGACCACGAAGCCGCGTTCACCTTCTATGCGCGCATCGTCGGCTGGGAGCGCCTCGGCGAGTTCGACATGGGCGCGATGGGCAAGTACCTGCTGTGGGGCCGCAACGGCAAGCAGCTCGGCGGCATGCTGACCCTGCCGAAGGGGATGAAGACGCCCGACGGGCGCGACGTGCCGCCGTCGTGGATGTACTACGTCACGGTCGAGGATCTGGACGCCGCGCTTGCCCGCGCGACGGCGAAGGGTGCGCGGGTGCTCAACGGCCCGATGGAGGTCCCCGGTGGCCAGCGCGTCGTGCAGCTCATGGATCCGCAGGGCGCCGCGTTCGCGCTCACCACTCCGCCGACGTCGCGGTGAAGGGGGCTGAGTAGAGGCGCTTTACTTCCGACCGCTTCGGATTCCCGCAGACCTCTTCCCTCGGCGGCAGGTTCGATTTCCGCCGCCTCCAGTAGAGTTTCAGTCGTCGTACAACCCGTCCATGAACTCCTGGAAGCTGTTGGCGACGGGGTGGACGGAGCCCTCGACGGAGACGAGGACGATACGAGGCTGTTCGGGCGAGCCTCGGTAGTCAAAACACAGGTCCTCTCCACCAGGGGTTCTGGCGAAGGGGAAGATGCCCGATGGGACATGGGAGCGAATGACTTCGTATGAATTGATGATGCAGTAGCTCTCCCTCCCCTCGTGTTCGGAGACTGTCAGTAGCACACCCAATGCATTGTCGCCTCTTCCAACCCTGAACCCATTGGGCTCGGGGGCCATGCCCTGATACATGGATACAACCCGCTTGTAGTCATCGGGAAGTTTGACTCTCCATGCAGACTCGATCCGCTCCAATTCATGTGGACTGACGGACCCTGGCGCCTTCAGGACGTGCGGTCTCCAGTGAACACTCATTTGAACTCCTCCATCCGAAAATCTATTGGTATCCGCCTCCCCAGATGGACATCCCTCCGGTGTGCGGTCTCGCAAGCTGGTGTGCGCCATCCGTAATGAGCTGCATTCTGCCTACGTCCTGGTGGTGATGCCATGTATAACCACTTGGAGCAGTCGTGCTCGTCGGCAACGCTTCAATCTCTCCTGGAGAGAGCTTCAGCTCTTTTGCCAGACGGGGATCGGCCGTGACCGCCTCATGCAGTCGTTGGTTGGCCGCCTTGAAATGCATCCTGTGGCTGCTGCTCCCGATGTGGACGTCATCAATGAGCGTCTCGAACTTCGTCTCGAACTCGGCGAAGCCGTGCTTGTCGAAGCGGACGGTCTCCCTCCCGTTCGTCACCGTCTTGCCTGCACGGTTGCGTCCGAGAATGGCAATGGGTTGAGGCGGCTGCCTTGTCCCCTTGTAGGGCAGCACTCGGCCGTCCTGGGTGAGCCTGGGCTTGCGCCACTCCTCCACGCGCTCGATGAGGTGGCGCTTCGGGGCCGGGCCTCCCTTGGAGGAGTCAGGGGCCGAGGCGCGCACGTCCTGGCTGCTGCTCATGCCCTGTTGCGCCATGTACGCGGCCGTTGGCGTCAGGGTCACCGTCACCGCAGGCCGGGCCACCACCACTGCTTGGACCTGGCGGGCCACCGCCAACAAGTCCAGCTCCGTCTCCGCCTTGAGCAGTTGCGCTGCCCGGCCAAAGCCCGGCAGCCCCGGGCCCTTCATCATCCCGTGCGCCGTCCACCCCAGTGCCGCCGTCGCCACCAGCACCAGCACCTGCCCCACCTGCTCGCCCAGCACTCGTCCGTAGCGCTCTCCGAAGCTCCTCAACTCCACCAGGGAGCGAGCGCTCCGGACCGCCTCCTGTAATTGCCGGTAGCCCTCTACTACGTTGAAGAGCGTGTTCGCTCCCAGGTACGCGACCAGCGTCACCGTCATCCCCAAGGCGATCAGCTTGGAGGTTGGCTCGGGCAGTAGCAGCATGCCGAGGTAGATGGAGAGCGAGGTGTAGACAGCAATCTTCAATTGCTCCGGGTCTACCGAGGCCTCTCCTACTGACTGAACACCGGGCCAGAGGCTCTCGAACGCGAACATGAGCGCCAGGTCCGCCCGCTCCTCCTCGTCCAGATGCAGTTCTGGCTCTCGGACAGTCCCGCGGCGCGAAGGGGCCTCGTGCTGGGAGCACGAACTCGACCAGGCGAGCTGCGAGGAGCGCGAGGCTCGCCAAGCCGCAGAGAGCCTCGGAATCTTGCCAGGCCGGTGGAAGAGGGGTTGGGGCGGGCCGGGGAGTTGCGCCACCAGCAACCGCATGGCGTGCTCGAACTCGGCCTGGGAGAAATGCACGGGCGCGCGCTGGGGCAGGGCGGGGAGCACCACCTGTCGGCCTTCCGCCTCGAGCACCACCCGCGCGGGCCCGGCCACCGACTCGCAGGACTCCTCCGCCACCGCTCTGGCGGGCTCCTGCTCCCACCGCATTCCATCGTCCGTTGCGCATGCGGCCAAGGCCAGTACCAGCGTCACTGCCCACGGGCGCAGCCCTTGAAGGGCTCGGCTCGTGCGCTCATGGCGCGTTGGCGGCTTGCGCCCTCTCCTGCTCGTGGCCGGCATGGGAGCGCAGCATGGTCCACATCATTTGATTGGGACAAGCCGGCGCGCGAGCGGAGAGCAGCGCTCATGCGGCCCGGGTACCCGCCGGAGGTGTCCCGCCGGAGGTGTCAAAGGATTTGAAACGAGAGACCCGAACCAGAACGAGACTCGGCGTGGACGGTTGAACCCACCCCCTTCAAATGCTTCCGCGGACTTGCGAGTTGGCGCGCACGGTGCATCCGGCCTGGCGGAACGCACGCGGGGAGAAGGGGATGGGCTGGCCGCTGAGGATGTTCCAAGAGGAGGGTGACTACTTCGTCACCTCCAGGTGCTTCCCAGAGAAGGTGTCAAAGAACTCGTGTGCGCCAGGCAAAGCCTGGGTGAGGAGGAAGCAATGTAGAGAGTGGAAACCTCACGAAGGGACCCTGCGGGTTCAAACCCCGCCCCGCAGAGGAGGCCACCAGCCGGAAGCGAGTCTTGCGTGGTGCCGGGGAGACCCGGGCTGCGAAGCGTAGACAGCGAGTGGGTGGGCCGCGTGATTGAGCCCTGAAAGAATTGAATCGTCGCGAGAGCCGACGCCGTACGAGTAGCGGAAGGCAGCAGCCCAGGGCCGAAACAGGCCAGGTCCTGGGGTCTCGCCGGGGTCTGAGAGCGGGGCACGCACACAAGAGGGTCCACCAGGAACCTGGGAGTAGTACCGCTGAAGCAGGGGAACGCACCCGGGCGGACCCTGTGGAGGGAACACCGGAACATGGAATCGAGGGAGGGAAAGATGGCGGGGACACCGAGCCCCTACAACCGTCTCAACGAAACTCCAACGGATAGCGACGCTGGCGAGCAGCTCATCCAGCGCAGGGTGCGAGAAGGGGTGTCACCGACTCGCAGCGAAACCATGAGCCGAGGAGCCGGATGCGGGAATTCTGCACGTCCGGATCTGTGGGGGGCCGGGGTGGGCAACTGCCCCGGTCTACCCGACTCCGACACCTCTCGCTCTCCGAGTCGTTCCTACGAGTCGTCTGACACCCTTCTCGGCGTTGCCTCAGGCGATGGGCTCGGCTCCGCCCCGCTGGGGGGAGCGCTCTGCCGCCCGTCCGGCGATGCTTCAGCGCACCCGCAGCACCCGCAGGAGGCCTCGGAGGACGGGCAATTGCCGTCCGAAGGAAGCCTCTTCATCACAGAAATCGAGCACGAACGCATGTTCGGCATTCGCTCGACCGATGACGTTGAAGCACGTATTGCCCAGGAAGTACTCCGTCTGCAGGCCCTTCCAGTTCTCACCGGAGATTTCCGTGGTGCTGGCGGCGCCGCTTCCCGTCAGGAACCGGGGTTGGCCATCGTGCTCCTCGAAATTCTCGGCGACATAGGCGTCGTAATCCACGTCAGCGCAAGAAATGTCGACGTTCGCGGTTTTGATGCCGGAGCCAGAATCGTACTGATACTCGATGACCGCGCGGTTTCCTTGCTCTCTCGAGACCCGCCACCTTTCGGAGGGAGGAAGGCCGAAGGCGCAGTCACCCGCCTTGAAGGTGAGTGATGGGGATGATGGAGGAGGCGGGGTTTCGTGCTGTCCCCCCGCGGAGCCGTCCTCAGGAGCGCGGGAACTGGTCGGCCTTTCCTGCTCGGGATAAACAGCGGGCGCTGACGTGGCGCAAGACGTGGCCAGGTTCGTGAGTACCATCCAGGCTGCGAGCGTGTAGTTCTTCATCGGATTTGGCGGGTCATGAACGAGGGGAATGCCAGTGAATCCGTTCCTTGTGCGTCTGGATAGAGCGTGTCGGTGACGACGGCCTGCACATTCGTGAAGACATCACGCCTTTCCGGCAGGCCATTCATCCTGTTGGTCGTGGTGGGGGATCCTGTATTGACGTGACGGCCCACCAGATCGAGGGCCGGGTTGGACAGGTGGGTTTCCGTGACCATTGCCGACGTGCAACGATGCTGTCGGAAATCGAAATTGTTGCAGATGGAAATACTCCACTGGACGTTTGGCTGTGGGCTGCCACACGTGCGGTTGGCGCGATTCTTCGACCACCAATACCCCGCGCTCTCGGTGCGGTCGTAGTTGTTGGTCTCGACTGCGTCCCGCCAGACGATATTCTGCTGAGCGTTGTTGATCTGTCTTCCTCGCCACTCGAAATAGCGGAGATAGCCGTCCATGTGGGTCAATTGGATGATCCCCCGGCCATACCAATCTGCGTAGGTATGTCCGGCTCCGCGCCCGCCTTCGTAGTACTGATTCAGGTACTGCGACTCGACGATCGCATTGGCGAGAAAGCAACTGATGCGATGTGTCGACGTGATGGCGTGCTTCCGCATCATCTTGTTGAGATCCGCGAGAATGTTGTTGATGCGGGTCCGTGCGGTGCCGTAGCCAATGGTGGAGCGGTAGATCGTTCGGCTTCTGTGGTCTTCCGCGACGAAAGACCTGGGCAGGCACTGAACGGCTTCTGATTCATTCAGCCACAGGCACTTCCGGTAATGGTGGATGAACTGCAGCGGATGAAAGTGCCAGGTCGAGCGGTCGGTGGCCAGAGGTGTCTGAGACCAGAAGGCCATCCGGTTGACATGGGCCTCGAACTGGTCCCAATCGGACTGCTCCTGCAAGGGACCTCCGGCCTCTCGCTGCCGGGCGTAGCGCGTGGCTAGGTCGCTGGCGTCCCATTCGCTGGGGTGCTTGCAGATGAGAAACCGCAGCGTCTCGGCGATGTCCTCGCGGCTGGCATGGTTGGCAAACTCATTCTTGTCGATTTCGCCATCATTGTTGGTATCGGGCGGTTGTCCGATCAGGTTGAGCAACGTGGGGACATCACAAATGCCATCGCTCGTCCTGGCGGTCTGTCCCTCGTCCAGCCGTTGCCAATGCAGGGCGAAGTCAGCATCGGATAGCACCGAGACGTTGTTGGCCGCGGCGGCCAGGTTGATATAGCCCATCGCGGTGTCGGAGTAGCGGATGAGTTGCCAGTTCTCCGTGCGGGTGGTGCGATCAGGGCCGAGCACGCGTCCGAAGCGGAGGTACTCGAAGCCGGCACTCACGCAGCCGACGTAGAGCGCGGAGGCGAGCCGATATAATTCGTGTTCATAGTCGTCTTGGACGACCGGTTGCCCGAGTTGCTCCCGCCTCCCGTCGGCGAGCACACGAAAGGTCGTGGCGGTACGGCGGCCTTCGGAGAGGTTGACCACGACATGCAGGGCCTGCCCCGTGTTCTGGCCCGCCTGGCCCACGGGTAGATGATTGTAGAAGACGTTGCCGCCCAGGTTGATGCGGTGTGGCGCGACGGCTTGCGGATGGCGAGCGGCGAAGGTCCGATCGGCCGGAATGATGAAGTGCATGTCGCCAAACACATCATCCGAACCGTGCCCGCCTTGCGCGATCGTGGTGCGGTCGCGCCAGAATTCCGAGAAGTCGCTATCGGTCGCGAAGATCTCGAAGTGAACCCGGCGCTGGCCGTAGAGCACACCGGCGAAACCGAGCACCTCCTTGCGCCACACACGGGTATTAGCGGGGGCGCTCACCGCATTGGGGCCAGGGGTCGAGTTGCGCAGGAACGCGGGCAGTTGGGCGAGCTGGGCGGCGGTGAGCTGGCCTCTCGAGCGCAGGTGCATGTACAGCGAGTAGAACACCACGCGCGTGTTTTCGCCGGAGTTCGTGGTGTGCTTGAGCAGGACGAAACTGGTGTCGAAGCGGTCCTGCTCTTGTTGGGGGGAACGGGCGCCGACGCTGTCCTGCGCTTGAGCATAGGTCTCGACGTCCGCCGCGACACGGTAGGCGATCACCTCGCCGTCGGCGATGGCCCGGATCGGTTCGTTTTCACTCTCGGGTTCCAGGTGGATGCCGCCATGCCAGCGATTACCCACGGTGACGGGATAGATCCCCTCGTCGCTGCGCGTCTGGTTCAGCATGTGCTGCAGCCGAGCTTGTTCACTGGCATTGCGTTGGGAGGCAGACAGGAGAGGGTAGCTGATCAACATGAAGATCTGTCCTCGGACAGAACGAGCCTTCGCCGACCCGCGGCCACGTTCGTGCCGGTAAAGAAGTCGATGCGCGAGCCCGAGAATAACGCCTCCGATATTCTGAGTACACCGGGTTGTTCACGGAAAGTGGAGCCCTCTGGCGGGCCAGGAGTTCTCAGGTCCCTGGACGGGCCACACTCTCCGTGCTAGGATCGCTCTCTGAAACCCTGTCGGAAGCTCCATGCTCAAGATCAACGAACAGCAGATGCTCCGCTTCGCTGAGTCGCGCATCCGCGGTTTCGAGGAGCGGATGGTCCACCACCTTGGCGAGCTCTTCCCTCTGCGTTGCGCGGCCATGGGGGCCTCGAGCCTCCGCAGCATGGTACAGGGTGGAATTCGGCGTGCGACCTCCCATGGCCTCACTGTCGAGAAGGATGTCTGCCTCTTCATTTGCGCGATGTGTGCCCTGGGCGAGGGGGTCGATGTGGACGCCCACTCCCCGTGGGTGATGCAGGTCCTCGGGAAGGAGAGCCCCGGGACCACTTCCGAGAAAGTGGAGCGGCTTTGTGAGCTTGCTTCGGAGCGCCTCTCCCAGGCAGGAGATGGCCCTCAGGACGAAGCGATGGAACTGCAAGCCTCCACGGCCCTCGCAGAAGCGCCGCGCAGAGCCGCCCAGGCCCAGTTCTGCAATAGAAGTCCTGTCGAGAGGCCCATCATTCCTTGTCCGAGAAAGCGCGGCTATCTCTTCTCGGTATGAACTGGCGTATAGAGGAGATGAAGCGGCCGGGCGCCACGGGCGTGGAGGCCCACCGAGCCCTACATTGCGGCGACGCGGACGTGACCGCCGGAGGGGGAGTGGGCGATGGAATAATCGGCATCGACGTACACAAGCGGGATATCCAGGTGTGCATCCTGGCCGAGGGTGGCGAGGTGGTATTGGAGCAGCGCATCCGCACGCAACGGGAGCAGTTGGGCGAGCTGCTGAGCAAGCGCCCGAGGGCGCGGGTGCTGGTGGAGGCGTCCACCGAGAGCGAATGGGTGGCGCGGTGCATGGAGGAGATGGGCCACGAGGTGGTGGTGGCCGACCCCAACTTCGCGCCCATGTACGCCACGCGCAGCCGTCGGGTGAAGACAGACAAGAGGGATGCTCGCAGCCTGGCGGAGGCGTGCAAGTTGGGAGCGTACCGGCCGGCGCACCGTACCTCGGACGCCAAGAGGCACATGAAAGCGCAGCTGGCCGTACGCGAGGCGCTGGTGCGCACGCGCGGCGGCCGGTTCGATTCCCGCCGCTTCCACTGGAAGTGACCCGCCGCTCCGCAGTGTGCGCGCCGCCCTTCACGAGCCCGGGGGAACACGCCGAGGTTGCGCACGCAGCGCTACGTCATCGCCGAGCGACCTCGGGAGGTTTTCGCGCGCTTCGGCTCTACGGGGAACTCCGTCGACTGCGTTGCGTCGCTTTCGTTTGGGGCCGGGCCGAAGACGCCGCGCCCGTTGCGGCCGTGACGAGTCGGAGCTCCTCGAGCGCCCCGCGGACGTGATGTGAGAGGTCGTGCTCCTGGGGGTCTTCGAGCCAGCGCTCGAACGCGCTTTTGAAGATGGCGATCCCCGTCTCGGCGATGAGGCTGGCGGCCGGCCTGGCGACGCCTCGCCCTCGCAGGCTCTCGGCGATCGCCGATGCGAGCGATGAGAGCTTGATCAGCTCGCGTTCTCGAAGCTCGGCATGCGCCGCGATGAGGGCCTGCCGTGTGCGCGACCGCGCACGGCGCTCCTCGAACATTGGCGCCGTGGCTTCGAGAGCGGTGGCGACGGCGTCGAGCGGTGCCGTCGTTTGTGGAGCACCCGTGATGGTATCGACGATGAGCTTCTCGAGATCCTTCGAGCCCGAGAACAGGACCTCGCGCTTGTCGGCGAAGTAGCGGAAGAAGGTCCGCTCGGTGAGCCCGGCGCGCGCGGCGATCTCCTCCACGGTCGTGCGGTCGTACCCGCGCTCTTGGAAGAGCTCCATCGCGGCTTGCTGCAGCCGTTCGTGTGCGTTGGGTTCCCAGCGGCTCATGCGCTCCAGCCTAGCTGATTTCAGGAACTGACATCATCTGATTGCAGGAACTGACATCAGCTGCTAGATGTGATGTCAGACCCTGACATCAGGAGGTTCCATGCGCGTCTTCGTCACCGGTGCGTCCGGTCATATCGGTTCCGCTCTCGTTCCCGAGCTGCTCGCCGCGGGGCACGAGGTCGTCGCCCTCGCTCGCTCCGACACCTCGGCCGCCGCATTGGCGTCCGCCGGCGTCGAGGTGCGCAGAGGCACCCTCGACGACCTCGATGCTCTCCGAGAGGCCGCCGCCGCCGCGGATGGCGTCATCCACCTCGCGTTCAAGCACGACGTGGCCTTCACCGGTGACTACGCGGGGGCGGCGGCGGCCGATCTCCGTGCCATCGAGGCCGTCGGTGGGGCGCTCGAGGGCTCCGGCAAACCGTTCGTGGGCACGGGGGGAACGCTCCAGCTGGCGTTTGGCGTGCGCGGTCGTATCGGCACCGAAGACGACGTCCTCGAGAGCGGACCGCGCGTCGATTCGGAGAACGCCGTCATCGCGCTCGGTCGGCGCGGTGTCCGCTCCTCGGTCATCCGTCTTGCACCGACGGTGCATAGCTCATTGGATCTCCACGGGTTCATCCCGTCGCTCATCGCGATGGCGCGTAAGAACGGCTTTGCTGCCTACGTCGGAGAAGGGTCCAACCGTTGGCCCGCGCTGCACACACTCGACGCGGTGCGCCTGTTCCGCCTGGCATTGGAAGCGGCGCCGGCGGGTTCACGTCTCCACGGTGCCGCCGACGAGGGCGTCCCGTTCCGCCACATCGCTGAAGCCATTGGCCGTGGCCTCGGGCTACCGGTGGCCAGCATCTCGGCGGACGACGCCAGCAAGCACCTTGGCTTCCTTGCCACCTTCGCGCAGCTCGACAACCCCACGTCCAGCACGCGCACGCGGGAACTGCTGCGCTGGCAGCCGACGCACCCAGGCCTGCTCGCCGATCTCGCCGAGCGTCACTACTTCGAACCTTCGCCGTCGTCTGGAAACGCGGCTGCTTGACGTCATCGCGCGCGGCCTACGGTGCGAGTTCCTTGGGCAGGCCAAAGCGTGGGAACAGCGCCGCCGTGTCCAGGAACGAGTTCATCGCGGTGATGCGGTCGCCCGAGAGCTCGAGCACGATGAGCGCCCACGGCTGATGAGGCTGCCCCGGCTCACTCCCCGGCCGGTACTGTCCGAAGGCGGGCGAACCACACGCCAAGGTCGGCACCAATCGGGAGCCACGGCAGCCCGAGCCCCGCCCCAATAGCCAGGCGCTGATCGCCTCGTGACCGCGAAGCCACAGCGAATAGGGCGGCATCGAGAGGGTCGCGTCCTGGTGGAGCAACTGCGTGAGCGCGGTCACGTCATAGCGCTCGAAGGCCTCGACGTACTGGTCCACGAGCGTGGACTGCGCGTCGGACAGGGGTGCGCGGGCCTGGGTGAGATCATGGGTGGCGAGTGTCGCCCGCGCTCGCTGAAGGGCGCTGTTCACCGAGGCGACCGAGGTGTCGAGACTCTCGGCGGTCTCGGCGGCGGACCAACCGAGGACCTCGGTCAACAGCAGCACCGCGCGCTGCTTGGGCGGCAGGTGCTGGAGCGCGGCCACGAAGGCCAGACGGATGCTCTGGCGCAGCATCAAGCGCTCAGCGGGGTCCGCATCCGCGGGCACGGCGAGCGCGTCGGGAATGGGCTCGAGCCAGTAAGAGCCTGGCCTCGTGGTGAGCGTGTCATTCACCGTGCCCACGGGACCCGTCTCCATCGGGCGCATGCGGCGCGAGTTCTCACTCAGCGCGTCGAGGCACACGCGGGTGGCGATGCGATAGAGCCAGGTGCGCAGGGACGCGCGCTGCTCGAACCGGTCCAGGTTGCGCCACGCCCGAACCATCGTCTCCTGGACGGCGTCGTCGGCTTCCGCGGCTGAGCCGAGCATGCGGTAGCAGTGGCCGGTCAGCGCGGCGCGGTGTTCCTCGAGAGAGTGGGCGGTGTCCATCGCTCCGGTAACTATCAGGCCGCCCGGTTACTTCGCGATCTCCAGCAGGAAGTCGATGAAGGCCCGCACCCGGGCGGCGGGCAGTTCACGGGAGCGGTGGTACACGTAGACCGGATACTTCTCGTCCGACCAGGCGGGCAGCAACTTCACCAGCCGTCCCGAATCGATCAGGTCCCGCACACTGAACTCGAAGGGTTGGCCGATGCCATGGCCGCTCAGCATGGCGCCAATGAGGCTGCCCGAGTCATTCACCACGAGCCGTCCCTGGACGTTCACGGGAATGACTTCCTCCCCGCGTTGGAACTCCCACTCGAAGTGGCTCTCGGTGAAGGGATTGCGGACGCGGATGCATTCGTGGCGGCCCTGGGCCAGCTCGCTCGGATGCTTTGGCCGTCCATGCCGCGCCACGTACTCGGGCGAGGCACACGTCAGTACCCGGGAGCGCGCGAGCTGGCGGGAGATGAGGCCCGAGGGCTCGGCCTCGCCGAAGCGCACCGCCATGTCCAATCCCTCGGCGACCAGGTCTCCGATGCGATCGCGCACCACCAGCTCCACCGACAGCGCCGGGTAACGCGCGAGGAACTCGCCCAGGCGGGGGGCGAGCACGTTATGCCCGAAGGCGGAATCGACGTTCACGCGCAACAGGCCCCGTACCGCGCCCGCCGCGTCGGACACCGTCGCCGCGGCGTCCTCGATGCCCGCGAGCAGGGGCGCCACCTGCTCGTAGAAGCGCCGTCCCTCGTCGGTCAGGCTGACGGCTCGCGCGGTGCGATCGAACAGCCGCACCCCGACACGCTGCTCCAGCCGGGCCACCGCGCGGCTCACTCCCGACTGCGTCATGCCGAGGCTCTCCGCCGCTCGGATGAAGCTTCCCGCGTCCACCACCGCGGCCAGGACACCCATGCCTCCCAGGAGTTTTCCATCGACGGCCATGCATGACTCCTCGTCATCCAAGGACTGAATCCTATGAGGTGGTGGCATGGGGGGTCGACTTCTATGTTTCGCGTGTCTGGACGTCACGACGACGTCCGGCGAATGGGTCCACACCCAGGGAGAGCGTCATGGAAATCCAAGGCAAGGTCGTTGCGATCACGGGGGCGTCGAGTGGGATTGGCGAGGCCACGGCGCGCAGGCTCGCCGCGCAGGGAGCACGGGTCGTCGTTGGCGCACGGCGCACCGCGCGTCTCGAGGCGCTCGTCGAGGACATCCGCCGCCAGGGGGGCGAGGCCGCGTACCGGCAGTTCGATGTGACCCGCCGGGAGGACGTGCGGAGCTTCGTGGGGTTCGCCGTCGAGCGCTTCGGCCGGCTCGACGTGCTCGTCAACAACGCCGGCGTGATGCCGCTCTCCCTGATGGAGCACCTCAAGGTCGAGGAGTGGGAGCGGATGGTCGACGTCAACATCAAGGGCGTGCTCTACGGCATCGCCGCCGCGCTGCCGCTGTTCAAGGCGCAGGGCTCGGGGCAGTTCGTCAACATCAGCTCCGTGGGCGACCGCGTGGTGGTGCCGACCTCCACGGTGTACTGCGCGACGAAGTTCGCCGTCCGGGCCATTTCCGAGGGCTTGCGTCAGGAGGTCGGCGGCTCCATCCGCGTCACGCTCGTGGCTCCCGGCGTGACCGAGTCGGAGCTGGCGGAGTCGATCTCAGATCCAGAGATGAAGCGCTCGGCGATTGAAGATCTCCGCAAGAGCATCATCCCCGCGGACGCCATCGCCCGCGCGATTGCCTTCGCCATCGGCCAGCCCGCGGACGTCGACGTCAATGAACTCGTCGTCCGGCCCACGAGCCAGACGTTCTGACCGCCGGGCCTCCTCGTGACGCCTCCAGGACAGTGGCTCGGAGGGGCTCCTCACTCCATGCGTCCGCTCCGCGAGCGCGCTGGTAGCTTCGAGACTCGTGAGGGCGGAGCAACCCGTCCCTTGTCGAGAGGAGTTTCAAGCGTGTCGAGACTGATGGGCGGTCTGTTGATGTTGGGGCTGCTGGGCGCATGCCGGACCACGCAGGAGGGCGCGCCGCGGGAGGGCGCGTCGCGCGAGGCGAGTCTGTCCGTGCGGTCGGGGGCCTCACTGGAGCAAGCACCCGTGTGTGGCGCGGAGCTTCCGGCGTGCGCCGAGGGCAAGAGCTGCATCGCCTTCACCCTGGAAGGGGAGCGGCAGGCGCGCTGCCTCGACGCGACGAGCGCCTGCTCCGAGCTGTTGTCGTGCTCGGACGGCGCCAGTTGTGTCCTGATGGAGTCCTACCCGCTCCAGCTCAGGTGCTCGAGCCCCTGAGCGGGGCTCTCAGTACCACTGCGCCTGACCCGCCACCCACGTGGCGAGCACGGTGAGGTCCGGCCGCAGCAGGGCGAGGTCCGCGCGGTAGCCCCGCGCGATCCGCCCGAGCTGACCCTCCAGTCCGAGGAAGCTCGCCGGGTAGAGCGAGGCCATGCGCAGGCTGTCCTCGAGGGGTAGCCGGAGCAGGCGCACGCAGTTGCGCACCGCCGTCACCATGTCGATGTCGGCGCCGGCCAGGGTGCCGTTCTCCGTCACCAGCCGCCCGTCCCGGCGCAGGATGGTTTGCCCATAGAGGGTGAAGGAGCGCGCGTCGGTGCCCACCGGTGGCATGGCGTCCGTCACCAGGTACACCTTGCCGGCCGGCTTGCTCTTCACGAGCAGGCGCAGCAGCGACGGGTGGACGTGGACGCCATCGGCGATGACGCCGCACCAGGCCTCCTCTGACTCGAGCGCGGCCAGGGCGGGGCCTGGCTGGCGGTTGGTCAAGGGAGGCATGGCGTTGAACAGGTGGGTGAAGCCGCGCACGCCCGCGCGCAGGGCATCGCGGGTGCGCTCGTAGGGCGCCGCCGTGTGGCCCGCCGCGAGCAGCACTCCCGCCGAGGCGAGCCGCGTGAGGAGGCCGTCCTCCACGCGCTCGGGCGCCAGCGTCATCAAGAGCCGGCCCGAGCGGGGGGCCAGACGCCCCGGCAGTGCCATCAGGTAGTCGATGTCCCGGGCATCGGGCGTGCGGATGAAGCGCGGCTCATGCACGCCGGGCCGGTCGCCGCTGATGAAGGGGCCCTCCAGGTGGATGCCGAGCACGCCACTGGAGGGACGGGCCATGGCCTCGAGGGTGGCCTCGCACGCCCGCTGCATCTTCGCCTGCTCGTCCGTGATGAAGGTGGGCAGCAGTCCCGTCGTGCCCGAGCGCCGCGAGGCCGCCGCGATGGCGAGCGCCGCCTCGGCGGTGGGCGTGTCGTTGAACAGCACGCCGCCCGCGCCGTTGACCTGGGTGTCGATGAAGCCGGGCACCAGGAGGGCGTCCCCGGGCAGCCGGACCAGCTCGGCGTTGGTGGGCGCGGCCGGAGCCGGCACCACGGCGGCCACGTGCCCGTCCTCGAGCACCACGCAGTGGCCGTCCACGAATTGCTCGCCCGTGAAGACCCGGGCCCCACTCAGCACGCGTTTCATCACACGGTCTCCGTCACTTTGCGCAGGTGGGGGGGCGCGTCCGGGTCGAGCCGGCGCGCCACGGCCAGCCGGTGCACCGCCATGTAAAAGCTCTGCACCTGGCACAGGGGGGCGATGGCGGTGGGGATGCCGGGGACGGTCGGCAGCGCTTCCGTCCCGGGCACGTCGAGCACCGAGCGGACCTCGGCGCCCAGCTCGACGAGCCGGCGCACCACGTCCCGGGTGCTGCCCGCGGAGTTGTCCTCCTGGCCGAGCGCCAGCACGGGGAAGCCGGGGCCCACCAGGGCCAGCGGGCCGTGGAGCACCTCGGCGGTGCTGAAGGCCTCGGCGTGCAGCCGACACGTCTCCTTGAACTTGAGCGCCATCTCCAGGGCGGCGCCCAGGCCGATGCCGCGTCCGAGCACGTACAGGCCGCGCGCCTCGGCGAGCCGCAGCAGCGCGGGAGACCAGTCGAGCGCGCGCGCTGCCTCCAGGGCCTCGGGGAGCCGGGTCACCGCGTCGCGCAGCTCCGGCTCACCGGACCAGTGCGCCACGAGCTGCAGGAAGGCGAGGCCGGAGAGCAGGTAGGACTTGGTGGCGGCCACGCTCTGCTCGGGGCCGGCGCACAGCGGAACGCCCACGTCGCACATGCGCATGAGCGGGGAGTCCTCGTGGTTGACGAAGCCGACGACGAGCGCGCCCGCCTCGCGCGCCGCTTCCGTCAGCCGCAGCAGGTCCGGGCTGCGGCCCGACTGCGACACGGCGATGAAGAGGCTGTCCTTCCAGTCCAGCGGGGTGTTGTAGACGGACGCCACGCTCGGCCCCACCGAGGCCACGGCGCGGCCCAGCGTGGTCTCGATGAGGTACTTGCCATAGCTGGCCGCGTGGTCGGAGCTGCCGCGCGCACAGGTGATGATGAAGCGGGGCGGGTGCTGACGCAGCCGCGCGCCCAGCTCGGCGAAGGTGCCCGAGCAACGGGTGATCTGCTGGCGTGCGGCATCCGCTGACTGGGCGGCCTCGCGCGCCATGGCGGGGACCTGCGGGGCCATGGGATGGACGGGTTGGGGAGTGAGGCTCATCGGTTCACCTCTCGGGCCGGGGCGGCCAGGTTCAATTCGACGATGAAGTCGTAGGCGTCGCCCCGATATTGGGAGCGGACGAACTCCAGCGGGGTGCCGTCCTCGAGCAGCGTGCGCCGCTCGATGTAGAGGGCGGCAGAGCCCTCGGGCACGCCGAGCTGCTCGGCCTGTTCGGCGGGCAGCTGGATGGCGGACAGGCGCTGCAGGGCGCGGTGGGGCGTGAAGCCCTTGCGCCGGAGCGTGTCATAGAGCGAGCCCTGGACCTCCAGGGGGTCGGCCAGGAAGCGCGTGGGGATGACCGCCATCTCCAGCGCCATGGCGTTGCCGTTGGCGGTGCGCAGGCGCTGCATGCGGCTGACGGTGGCGCCCGGGCTCAGCCCGAGGGCCAGGGCCTCCTCGGGGCTCGCCGCCGTCACCGTGCGGTTGAGCCACAGCGAGCCCGCGGTGAGGCCTCGCGAGGTCATGTCCTCGGAGAAGCTGGTCAGCGTGGACAGGCGCTGCTCCACATAGGGGCTGGTGCCGCGGTTGACGAAGGTGCCCACGCCCTGGCGCTGTTGCAGCAGGCCCTCGTCCAGCAGCTCCTTGATGGCCTTGCGCACCGTGACGCGCGACACGCTGAAGCGCTCCGCCATCTCCCGCTCGCCGGGCAGCGCGTCCCGGTGGCCGAACCGGCCGCTGACGATCTGCCCCCGCAGGTAGCGCGCGAGCTGGAGGTAGAGCGGCAGTGGCAGATCGTTGGACAGCGCGTCCCGGTCAAGGGCTTCCACTCCGCTCTGATGAATCGACATGACTCCTTCTTCCTTGGGCTCGTAATACCACGAAGATACCACTTTAAGACCATGACGCAAGCCTGAAACACGACTTCCAGGTTCTATTAGACAAGTTAAGTTCTTGAAATCACGGGTAGTTTTGGGAAAATCCACCTGTGTCGAGCTTGCTCGCCTGCCGAAATGGCAACTTCGACGTTGAAATCAGGAATCGTGCTGGTATGGTGCAGCAGTCCAATCTAATACCAGTTGATCCGGGGGAGGCCACGTTGATGAAGGAGACGGAAGCGGCGGCCCGGCGATTCCAGGGGCTGGATGGTTGGGGGACCGCGGAGGTGCTCGAGACGCTGTGGAGCGGTCAGTCGCGGGCGATGGCCGCCTGCCTGCCCGCGCTGCCCGCGTTGGGACGGGCCGTGGACGCGGCCCGGGAGCGGCTGGCGGGCACCCAGGGACGGTTGATCTACGCGGGAGCTGGCTCGGCGGGTGCGCTCGCGGCGCTGGATGCGCTGGAGCTGCCCGGAACGTTTGGCTGGCCGTCGACCCGGCTCTCGGTCCTGCTGGCCGGCGGGTTGGATCTCGCGCGGGGCCTGGACGCGGGGGCCGAGGACGACGCGGGCACGGGCCGCGCCCGGGTGGCGGAGCTGCACCCCGGTCCGGCGGACGTGGTGCTGGGGGTCTCCGCCAGTGGCGGCAGCGCCTTCACCGTGGGCGTGGTGGAAGAGGCCCGGCGCCGGGGCGCCCTGACGGTGGCCATCGCCAGCGTGGAGGGCTCGCCGCTGGTGGCCGCCGCGGAGCACGCGGTGGTCGTGCACACGGGGGCGGAGGTGATCGCCGGCTCCACCCGGCTGGGCGCGGGAACGGCCCAGAAGGTGGTGCTCAACCTCTTCTCCACGGCCGTCATGACGGGCCTGGGCCTCGTCTTCGACAACATGATGTGCAATGTGCGGCCGGACAACGCGAAGCTGCGCCAGCGCTGCGTCACCATCATTTCCCGTATCGCCGGAGTCGGCGAGCCCGCCGCCGCGGACGCGCTCGCCCGCCACGGAGACATCCCCCGCGCCGTCCTCGGGCTCGCGGGCCTGTCCCCGGCCGATGCCGATCACGCCCTCGTTCGCTCGGGGGGTAACCTGCGCGCCGCTCTGGAGAGCGCATCCAAGGAGAAGGGCGAACCATGTCCTCGCTGAGCTCACCCGTGGAGACACAAGCCTTGTCCTCGTTGAAACTCGTCGCGCCGATCGCCGGTTGGGCGACCCCGTTGGAAGAGGTTCCGGACCCCGCCTTCGCCCAGCGCATGGTGGGAGATGGCATCGCGGTCGACCCGACCTCGTCCGAGCTGCGCGCCCCGTGCGAGGGCGTCGTGGTGTCGGTGCACGCTTCGCGTCACGCCTGCACGCTGCGCACGGGGACGGGCGCGGAAGTGCTCCTGCACATCGGTATCGACACCGTGAACCTGCGCGGCGAGGGCTTCATCGCCCACGTCCAGGAGGGGCAGCGGGTGCAGGTGGGCGAGCCGCTCATCGGCTTCGACATGGACCTGGTGGCCCGCAAGGCGCGCAGCCTGTTGACGGTGATGGTGGTGGTCAACGGGGACACGCACACGGTCAAGCAGAAGGTGGAGGATCGCGCGGTGGCGGTGGGCGAGCCCCTGCTGGAGGTCGAGGGGGGCACGGCGCAACCGGTGGCCGAGGTGGCGGGAGACTCGTCCGCGCGGCGGGTGCGGCTGCTCATCCCCCATGGTCTGCATGCCCGTCCCGCCGCCGTGTTCAGCCGTCACGCCACGATGCACCCGGGCGTGGTGCGCGTGGCGTGTGGCGAGCGCACCGTCAATGGCAAGAGCGTCGTGGGGCTGATGAGCCTGGGCGCCCGCCATGGCGACACGTTGACGATCTCCGTCGAGGGAGCGCAGGCCGAGCAGCGCGTCCAGGCCCTGGTGGACCTGGTGACCAGCGGGTTGGGTGACACCCTCCAGCCCATCGCCGAGTCCTCCGCGCCCGTCGAGGCGCCCGTGACCGCGTCCGCGTCCGCCGCGGCGTCCTTCTTCCCGTCCGACCGTCCGGCCCTGTTCCAGGGCACGTCGGCCGCTCCGGGCGTCGCGGTGGGCATCGCCATCCGGGTGCTCGAGGATCAGGTGGAGCTCAACCAGCGGGGCCGGGGCCTCGCGGAGGAGCAGCGCCGCCTCTCCGATGCGCTCGCGGGCGTGCGCCACGAGATCGAGCTGATGATCGAGCGGTCCACGGCGGACGGGGCGCACACGGAGATCTTCCGCGCGCACCTCGAGTTGCTCGACGACCCCGAACTCAATGATGCCGCGGGCCGCTCCCTGTCGGCCGGACACAGCGCCGAGTGGGCGTGGCGCTCGGCGACCGAGCTGCACGTGGGGATGCTGCAGGAGCTGGAGAACGAGCTGCTGGCGGAGCGTGGCGGGGACCTGCGCGACATCGGCCGGCGCGTCATCGCCTTGCTGACGGGCAAGAACGGCTCGCGCGTTCCCACCGAGCTGCCCTCCAACGCCATCCTCGTCGCCGATGAGCTGCTGCCCTCGGACCTGGCGGAGGTGCCGGCGGGCCGGCTGGCGGCCCTCTGCACCGCGAAGGGCGGCCCCACCTCGCACGTGGCCATCCTGGCCGCGGGGCTGGGCATTCCGGCGGTGGTGGCCGCGGGCGACGCGGCCCTGCGCATTCCCACGGGCGCGACGCTGATCGTCAACGGAGACCGGGGCGAGGTCCAGGTCCACCCCAGCGCCGCCCAGCAGGAGGCCACCCTGAGGGCGCTCGCCGAGCGGGCCACCCGCCGCGAGGCCTACCTGGCCCAGGCGCACGAGGGGTGCCACACGCTGGATGGCGCCCGCATCGAGGTCTTCGCCAACCTCGGGCGTCCCGGTGACGCGGCGGCCGCCGCTGGCCAGGGCGCCGAGGGGTGCGGACTCCTGCGCAGCGAGTTCCTCTTCCTGGAGCGCACCACCGCGCCGAGCGAGGCCGAGCAGACCGCGCAGTACCAGACGATCGCCACGGCCCTGGCCGGCAGGCCGCTCGTCATCCGCACGCTCGACGTGGGCGGTGACAAGCCCCTGGCCTACCTGCCCCTGCCGCGCGAGGAGAACCCGGTGCTCGGCCTGCGCGGCGTGCGCGTGTCGCTGCGCTACCCCGAGCTGCTGCGCACCCAGCTGCGCGCCATCCTCCGGGTGAAGCCCGAGGGCGTCTGCCGCGTGCTGGTGCCCATGGTCACCTCCGCGCACGAGCTGCGCGCGGTGCGCGCCATGCTGGAGGACGAGCGCCGGGCGCTGGGGGTCTCCACGCCGGTGCAGCTCGGCGCGATGATCGAGGTGCCCGTGGCCGCGGTGCTCTCCGAGCGCCTGGCGGCCGAGGCGGACTTCCTCTCCATCGGCACCAATGACCTGACGCAGTACGGGCTCGCCATGGACCGGGGCAATCCGCACGTGGCGGCGCAGCTCGACGGCCTGCACCCGGGCGTGCTGCGGCTGGTGGCGCAGACGGTGGAGGGCGCGCGCAAGCACTCCCGCCCGGTGGCGGTGTGCGGCGGCATCGCGTCGGACGCGCGCGCGGCGCCCCTGCTCATCGGCCTGGGTGTCACCGAGCTGTCGGTGGCTCCCTCGGTGATTCCCAGTCACAAGGCCCTCATCCGCACCCTGTCGCTCTCCGCGTGCGCGGAAGTCGCGCGCAAGGCCCTGGAGCTGGAGAGCGGTGACGAAGTGCGTGCCCTCGTGACGAATACCTGGCCGGGCCTGTGACCGGTCGCATTGCCTCAACGGAGAGAGAAGCATGGTGAGCAACAAGTTCGCGGGAGTCCAACAGCTAGGGCGCGCCCTGATGTTGCCCATTGCGGTGCTGCCCATCGCGGGACTCCTGCTGCGTCTGGGACAGCCAGACCTGCTGGGTATCAGCTTCATGGCGGCCGCCGGCGGCGCCATCTTCGACCACCTCGGCCTGCTGTTCGCGGTGGGTGTGGCGGTGGGCTTCGCCCGGGAGAACCATGGCGCGGCGGGGCTCGCGGGCGCCGTCGGCTTCTTCATCACCATCGAGGGCACGAAGGCGCTCGTCCAGGTGCCTCCGGCGGTGCTCGAGGGGCTGGTGGGAGCGGCCCGGGACCTGGCGGTGTCGGGCTACAAGGCGCGCCTGGAGTCGAAGATCAGCATGCCGGCCGGCATCCTGTCCGGCCTGTTCGCGGGCATGCTGTACAACCGCTACAAGGACATCAAGCTGCCGGAGTACCTGGCGTTCTTCGGCGGGCGCCGCTTCATCCCCATCATCACGGGCCTGGCCTGTCTGGTGCTCGCGCTGGTGTTCGGGTTTGGCTGGCCGGTGATCGAGGGCGCTCTGGACGCGGTGACCCGCTCGGTGTTCAGCGCGGGCCGGTTCGGGCTGTTCCTGTATGGCTTCTTCAACCGCCTGCTGCTCGTCACGGGCCTGCACCACATCCTCAACAACGTCGCCTGGTTCCTCCTGGGCGACTACAACGGCGTGACGGGAGACCTGAAGCGCTTCTTCGCGGGTGATCCCACCGCGGGCGCGATGATGACGGGCTTCTTCCCGGTGATGATGTTCGGCCTGCCCGCGGCGTGTCTGGCCATGTACCGGGCGGCGCCCGCGCACAACCGGGCCAAGGTGGGCGGCCTGCTCACGTCCATGGCGCTGACGTCCTTCCTCACCGGCGTCACCGAGCCCATCGAGTTCGCCTTCATGTTCCTCGCGCCGCCGCTGTACCTGCTGCACGCGGTGCTCACGGGCGTGGCGCTCGTGGCCATGGACATCCTGGGGGTGAAGCTCGGCTTCGGCTTCTCGGCGGGTCTGTTCGACTACGTGCTCAACTTCAAGCAGTCCACCCAGCCCTGGCTGCTCCTGCCGGTGGGTGCGGCGTACTTCGCCCTCTACTACGGGCTGTTCAGCGTCTGCATCTCGCGCTTCGACCTGAAGACCCTGGGCCGGGAGGACGAGGCTCCGGCTCCGGCCGCTGGCGCCGCCTCCCTCGATGGCGGCTTGTCGGCTCCCGCCCTGACCCGGGGCGAGGCCTGGCTCAAGGCGCTGGGCGGCGCGAGCAACATCCAGACCGTCGACGCCTGCACCACGCGGTTGCGCTTGACCGTGGCGGACAACGCTCGCATCGACGAGCCGGCGCTCAAGTCGCTTGGCTCGCGAGGCGTCATCCGTCCGTCGCCCGGCAGCGTCCAGGTCATCATCGGGCCGCAAGCGGATCAGGTCTCCTCCGAGATTCAGGAGGTCCTGCGCGGCGGCGGTGCCCGGGAGGGCGCCCCGGTTTCCGGCAGCGCCGAACAGGTGCTGGCCCGGGGGGTGCTCCAGGCGTTGGGAGGGGCCTCCAACGTGCGTGAGGTGGGCTGCTGCTCCACCCGCCTGCGGCTGATCGTCGTCGATGATCAGCGCGTCAACGACACGGCCCTGAAGGGGCTCGGAACGCGGGGGGTGGCCAAGCCCTCCGCGGGTTCCATCCAGGTGATCATCGGACCCACGGCGGAACGCGTGGCCGATGAGCTGCGTGCGCTGCTGCGCTGACGCACGGCCCCTTCTTTCACAGCACTCCGTCCAGGTGTCCTGGGGAAATTGGCGCCAGCCATTTCCCCGGGGTAGGGGGAGGGCTGTCTCGAGTACCACCCACGGGTGGGTTTTCCTTTCGGAGGCAACATGAAACGTTTGCTGACGTCTCTTCCTCTCATGGCGATTCTCTCTTCGGGATGCACCGACCCCAATGATCCGCCGGCGCCTGGGCCGGGCAACCCTCCCCCCACGGAGCCGACCACGAAGGTTCCGGCCGCGCTCGCGGTGGAGTGGGAGCCCACGGACAACTCGGTGGGAAGCTGGAAGTTCTTCCGCTCCACCTTCACCCTGGAGAACAAGGGCCCCGGTGAGCTGGGCAACCAGGGCTGGAAGCTCTACTTCAACTTCGTGCGGCGCATCCTGAACGAGGGCGAGGGTGACGCGACGGGCGTGCAGGCCCTCGCGAAGCAGGGGGTGAAGATCTCCAAGCCGGCCAGTGGCGACTACTACGTCATCGAGCCCCTCCCGGACTTCAAGCCCATCGCCCCGGGCGAGCGGCGCGCGATCGACGTGCTCGCCAGTGATTGGGCCATCCTCAAGACGGACGCGCCGGCGGGCTTCCACATCGTCTTCACCGGGGAGAAGTTCTCCGACAAGACCGCGTTCGCCGTCCCCTTGACGGTCAAGCTGGACGCGAACGACCCGAAGCAGACCACGCGCTTCGAGGGCGACGTGATGCCCGTGCAGACGCCCGGGCTGCGCTACGACGAGAACCCGGCCCGCCAGACGCTGGACCTCAAGGCGCGGCTGCTGCCCGCTCCTCGCACCATCGAGGCGGTCGCAGGTCAGGTGTCGCTCAAGGGCGACCTCGCCATCGGCTTCGTCGAGGGGTTGAAGGACGAGGCCTCCTACCTGGCCGCCGCGCTGAAGGACGTGCTGGCGGCGAACATCACCTCGCGGGCGACGGGGGGCGGCGAGCAGATCCGCCTGGAGTTCAAGCCCGACCTGGCCACGGCCGAGGGCTATGAGCTCGACGTGAAGGATGGCTCGGTGACCATTCGCGGCAAGGACGCCGCGGGGGTCTTCTATGGCATCCAGACGCTCCGGCAGCTCATCCCCACGGAGGTCTATACCGCCGCGAAGAAGGGCGCGCGTCCCCAGGAGATCATCCTGCCCGGGGTGCACATCGCCGATGCTCCGGGCTTCACCTACCGCGGTATGGCTTTGGACGTGGGGCGTCACTTCCAGACGAAGGACACCGTCAAGCGGCTGCTGGACGTGCTGGCGCACTACAAGATCAACAAGTTCCACTTCCACCTGACCGATGACGAGGGGTGGCGCCTGGAAATCCCGGGCATCCCGGAGCTGACGAGCTACGGCTCCCGCCGCGGCTTCGACCCGACCGAGGAGGAGATGCTCCACTCCGGGTTTGGCTCGTCCAACGATCTCGCCGAGGGCGATCGCATCTCGCTCAAGCCGCCCGCGCCCTCCAACGCGGATCCGGTGAAGGACGCCCCGCAGGGCTACATTCCCGAGACGGTCAACTTCCTGGGCAAGGGCAGCGGGTACTACACGGTCAAGGACTTCGAGGAGATCCTCGTCTATGCCAAGGAGCGGCACATCGACGTGATCCCCGAGGTCGACGTCCCCGGCCACTCGCGCGCCGCCGTGAAGGCCATGGAGTACCGCTACCGCAAGCTCAAGGACTCGGACCCCGCGCAGGCCGCCGCCTACCGGCTGGTGGACCCGGCGGACACGTCCAAGCACGAGAGCGTCCAGATGTACACGGACAACTTCATCAACCCCTGCCTGGACACGTCGTATGCCTTCCTGACCAAGGTCGTCCAGGAGATCAAGGCGCGCTTCGACGCGGTGGGCGCCCCGCTCTACGCCATCCACGGCGGCGGTGACGAGCTGCCCTCCTTGAACAACGGTCACGTGTGGTGGCAGGGCTCGCCGCTGTGCAAGCAGAACCCCGAGACGCGCGAGCTGACCGACATCCAGCTCTTCAACCACTTCTTCAAGAAGTGGCAGGGCATCATCGCCACCACGGGCGGCACGCAGATGACGGGCTGGGATGACATCATCCACAACGGTCAGGATCTCCCCGGCTTCCTCCCCATGCCCTGGAGCAACGTGTGGGGCTGGGGCCGCGAGGATGATGCCTACAAGTTCGCCAACCAGGGCTACAAGGTCATCCTCTCCCACTCGACCAACCTCTACCTGGACCTGGCGTACAACAAGGATCCGGACGAGCCCGGCTACTACTGGGCCAACTTCGTCGACACGAAGAAGACGTTCGAGTACCGGCCCTTCGACGTCTACGCCATCGCCACCCAGGACCGGATGGGTAACGCCCTCGACGCGTCGACCTGGAAGGACAAGGTTCGCCTGACGGCCGAGGGCAAGAAGAACATCCTCGGCATGCACGGCCTGCTCTGGGCCGAGAACCAGAAGAGCCCCGCCCTCCTGGAGTACTTCGCGTTCCCGAAGATGCTCGGCGTGGCCGAGCGGGCCTGGAACCCGGAGCTCCCCGACGTGAGTGAGATGCCCGCCCTCTGGGCCCACTTCACCAACAGTCTGGGCCAGTTCGTACTGCCGCGTCTGGACGGCTACCGCGCGGTGGACCTGCGCTCGGAGTTTCCGAGCCGCGTGGGCGTGAACTACCGCATCCCGCTGCCGGGCGCGAAGCTCATCGACGGAAAGCTGAATGCAAACGTTCTCTTTCCCGGCCTGGTCATCGAGTACTCCACGGACGCGGGCGCCACCTGGAAGGAATACAAGGAGCCCGTCGCCGTCTCGGGCGCGGTTTCCGTCCGGGCCCGCGCGAGCGACGGCCGCACGAGCCGCGTCGCCACGCTGAAGTAACAATCGAATATCCAGACCCGACAGAACTGCTGGACTGGGAAGAGTGAGAAAAAAATGAATCTGGGTTTTGGACGTGTTGACCCGGATTTATAGAATGCCCACTCTATCAAGATGAACCCGCGCGATTCCGGCGCGGGGCATCGCGAGCGCGCGGTGGACGCGCGCTTCGCCCCGCTTCATTCCAAGCAACCAGGAGTTCGAACATGCGTCTCAACAAATGGGCCGTGGGTCTGGTCTTTTCCGCGCTGTCCGCGGGATGTGGTTCGGAAGTGTCGTCGGCGGTGGAGGGGGGCGTCGGCAGTGTGATGAAGGCCCCGCTCGCGGATCCGGCCTGGGCGCCGGGTGTGGCCTACGCGCAGGGCGCGCGGGTCTCCTACGGTGGCAGCTCCTATGAGTGCCGTCAGGCCCATACCTCGCTGCTGGGCTGGGAGCCCCCGGCGGTCCCGGCGCTCTGGCTGGCGGTCTCCACGGGTCCCACCGATCCTCCCCCGACGGGCGGCGACACGACGGCCCCCACGACGAGCCTGAGCGCCAGCTCCACGTACTTCACGGCCGCGGGCACGCTGAACCTGACGGCCACCGCCACGGACAACGTGGGCGTGACGAAGGTGGAGATCCTCCAGAACGGCGCCGTGGTCTCCTCGAGCAAGACCTACAGCCGCACCTTCGCCTCGGGCCAGAATGGCACGTACACCTATACGGTGAAGGCCTATGACGCCGCGGGCAACGTGGGCACCCAGACCGTCACCGTCACCGTGGCGATCGGCACCACGCCGCCCCCTCCTCCTGGCGGCAAGCGCATCGTGGCCTACTTCACCGCGTGGGGCATCTACGGCCGCAACTACCAGCCGTCCCAGGTCCCCGCCGGCAAGCTGACGCACCTCAACTACGCCTTCTCCAACATCTCCGCGGACGGCAAGTGCATCCTCGGTGACTCCTACGCCGACATCGACAAGGGCGGCGGCTACCCGAACGAGTGGGACCCCGGCCAGCTGCGCGGCAACTTCCGCGCCTTCAAGGAGATGAAGAAGAGCTACCCCAACCTCAAGCTGCTCATCTCCGTGGGTGGCTGGAGCTGGTCCACGTACTTCTCCAAGGTGGCGGCCACCTCGGCCTCCCGCTCGGCCTTCGTGAAGTCCTGCGTGGACCTGTACATCAAGGGCCAGTTCCCCGGGGTCGACGCGGCCAACGGCGCGGGCGTCTTCGACGGTATCGACATCGACTGGGAGTACCCGGTGGGCGGCGGGTTGCCCGGCAACATCACCAGCCCCGCGGACAAGCAGAACTACACGCTGCTGATGCAGGAGTTCCGCAACCAGCTCAACGCCGTCTCCTCGCAGACGGGCAAGTCGTACCTGCTCACGATCGCCTCGGGCGCCTCGCCGGACCTGCTCGCCAACAAGCAGGAGACGAAGAACCTGGCCAACGTGCTCGACTGGATCAACGTCATGTCCTACGACTACCACGGGGCCTTCGAGAGCTCGACGAACTTCCAGTCCGCGCTCAACCGCGTCACGGGTGACCCCGCGGCGAGCTCCGGCTTCTACACCGATGGCTCCGTGGCGAAGATGCTCGAGCTGGGCGTGCCGGCCAACAAGATCGTCGTGGGCGTGCCCTTCTACGGCCGCGGCTGGGGCAACGTGCCCTCCACGAACAACGGCCTCTTCCAGAGCGGCACCCCGACCGTGGGCACCTGGGATGATGGCACCTCCGGGCCGACGGGCGTGTTCGACTTCAAGGACATCAAGAACAAGTACGAGGGCAAGAACGGCTACACCAAGTACTTCCACGCGGAGGCCAAGGAGGCCTACGTCTACAACCCCAACACGAAGATCTGGATCGCCTACGACGACGCGCAGTCCATGTCGGCCAAGGCGGACTACATCCTGAGCAAGGGGTTGGGCGGCGCGATGGCCTGGGAGCTGAGCTCGGATGACGGCACGCTGCTCGACACGCTGTACCAGAAGCTGAAGTAGGAGCGCCTCGCGCTCCCTTGAATGTCTGTCACTGGCCGGTGGGGGGATGAATGCCCTCACCGGCCTTCGTCGTAGGTTTTCAGTTCAAGACCCCCACCCCCCACCGTCCTGTTCCCGCCATGCAAATGATGAGAGCCAATGTCCCTGGTCGTCGTCCGGTGATGGTCCATGTGGAGGAGCCTCGCCTCCGCGCGGTGATGGAAGGACGGCGAGAAGACGCCGAGGCCCTGGTGGCGCAGCTGCTGCCCCGGGTGCGCAACCTGGTGCGTTACTCGGTCCGGGCGGACTCCGACGTGGATGA
The DNA here is from genome assembly GCF_000335475.2 of Cystobacter fuscus DSM 2262. Taxonomy (NCBI): domain Bacteria; kingdom Pseudomonadati; phylum Myxococcota; class Myxococcia; order Myxococcales; family Archangiaceae; genus Cystobacter; species Cystobacter fuscus. The sequence continues at coordinate 288,369 of NZ_ANAH02000014.1, forward strand.
CATCACCCAGGACGCGTTGATCGCCATCCTGCGGGGGCTGCCGTCCTACCGGGGCGAGGGCGCCTTCGCGTCCTGGGCGGACCGCGTGGTGGGGCGGGTGACCTTCGCCGCCTCGAAGCGCGCGCGTGTCGAGCGCACGCGGCTGAAGCAGGACGAGGAGGACGACTCGGCTCCGCTGCTGGCCGACGACGCGCCGCCCGAGGACTGCATCCTGCGGCGCCGGATGGAGAAGCTGCTGGACAAGCTCTCCGAGGAGCAGCGGCGGGCCCTGGTGCTGCACCACGTGATGGGGATGAGCGTGCCGGAGATGGCGGAGGAGCTGGAGGTTCCCTTCGAAACCGTCCGCAGTCGTCTCCGCCTGGGCAAGGCGCACCTTCGGGAGCTGCTGTTCCGCCAGGTGGGCCACGAACAGGTTCTTCCCTGACGGGCTCCACCGGTAGACGTCCCAGCGGGTACGCGTCAACCACCCACGTACCCGGGGAGCCCGCTTCCTAGTACTTCGGCAGGCTGGGGATGCTCTGGTTGCAGTTGCTGGTGATGCCGAGGATCTGGCAGACCTTCTGGCCCGTGGCGTTCACCGACGCCGCACCGGCGGGAGCAGGCATGTGGACCCGCTCCTTCCAGATCTGCCACACCATCATTCCGTCCGTCGCCTTGCCCTTGTTCTTCATGTACGTGGCGAGCGTCTCGACGTTGTAATACTTCGTCGCCATGTTGTTCTGTCCGGTGAGCATCTCGGCGTCGTACACCGTGCCGGGCTCGGCGTTGAGCTTCAACGTCGCGCCGCCCGCGCCCTCGGGAGCGATCTCCAGGCCCATGGCGATGGGGCCGCCGTAGATGGCCCGGTACGACTCATAGCCCTCGCGGGGGTCGTAGTAGTCGCCCCCGTCGTAGGACATGAGGTTGATGTGGCTCAGCTTGGAGCCGTGGTTCTTCACCACGCTGTACATCGTTCCGCCGAAGGGCGAACCCCACTGCACCTTGCCCTCCTCGAAGGGGGTGCCCTTCACGTAGTAGGCGCCCGTGGACCAGCCCGCGATGGAGATGCCCAGGTTCAGCCCGCGGCCGCGGATGGTGTTGTGCAGGGTGGTGATGATGTTGGCGATCTCCCCGTCCTTGCTGCAGCTGAACTGGTCCGCCGTCAGCTTGTTGCAGCTGCTGCCGCTCGACTCCCAGTCGATGTCGATGCCGCTGGCGCCCAGGTCTTGCGCCAGGTCCACCACGTGCCCCGCGTTGAAGCGCGACCACTGGTCCCCCTGGCTGTAGCTCCAGCCGCCGACGGAGATCCACACCTGGGTGCCGCGGGTGCGCAGCGCCTGGATGTTGTTGATGAGCGTCTGGGCCTGCTCGCGCGTGAACTTCTTCTGCCCGCTGTTCGTCGTGGCGCCCTCGGCGAACTCGAAGCCCGCCACCGCCTGATCGAACTCGTACGAGCCCTTGGTGTACGCCATGTCGGGCCGGACGAAGGAGAGGTTCAGGTGGGTGTAGTAGCTGGGGATGTTCGCCGTCGTCAGGTCATTGATGCTCGTGTTCCACGAGCTGGCGTACCCGATGTACATGCGCCCGCCGGGAGGAGGCGGAGGAGGGTAGATGTTCGGCAGGTTGGCCTGGACAGTCACGCCGCTCGAGGTGGCGGTGTTGCCCGCCGCGTCATAGGCCTTGGCGGTGTAGCTGTAGGTGCCATTCTGGGCGCTGGAGCTGAAGGCATCCGACGCGGTGAAGGGGCTGCTGCTGTCGGTGCTGAAGAGGGTGCCGTTCTTGTAGAACTCGACCCGGCTCACGCCCACGTTGTCACTGGCGGACGCGGTGAGGCTCACGTCGCCCGGGCTCATGATCTGGGTGGGGGTGGCCGTCAGGCTCACCGTGGGGGGCGTCTTGTCCGAGGGCGTGGTGCTGCCCGAGCACGCATAGCCATTGATGGAGCAGCTGGCCACGCCGCTGTAGCTCCCGGTGCCATCGAAGGACACGGTCACGCTGCCATTGGCGGGCACGACGTTGCCGCCCCAGCTGTTGGGCAGCAGGGTCCACGAGCCATCGCTGTTCTTGGTGGCCGAGCCGCCCGCGCCCCAGGGCGAGCCGCTGACGCCGGCGGCGCCGTTGAACTTCACGGTGAGTGCCCACTCGGTGATGGGGCTGCTCGTGGTGTTCTTGATGGTGGCCACGCCGCTGAATCCACCGTCCCAGCTCGCGGTGGTGGACACCGTGGCGGTCAACCCCGTGGCGGTGGCCGCCAGCTCGGACACCTGGGAATGAGCCGACGCGGGCAGCTCCGGCTCAACCCCCTGACATGCGGTGAACAGACTCAACAGGCCAGGAACGACGAATTTCGACGACCGACGCATGAGACCTCCGGGACCACGGGAACATGAAGACAGACAATCTCTAGAGAGGTTGAAACCCGCCCTTTCGGGTCAATCCGTCTCCATGTTCCGGGCCGCCAGAGATCCCTGGCGGAACGCCGATTACAAGCTGTCCAGGTAGGCGCGGTGGCTGTTGGAGAACTCGTAGTTGGTGAACTTGTCCCAGTTGATGGACCAGGTCATCAGGCCCTTGAAGTCGGGGTAGCCCGAGGACTTGCGCAGCACGTAGCTGCCGCCGAACGACTGGCCCTTGATGAGGTAGCCGAGCGCCTTCTGCACGTTGGCGGGTGTGGTGTAACCGCCACCAGCGGCCTGGGGCGAGGAGGGCAGGCCAATCACCACCTGATCCGGGCGGAGCGCCGGGAAGATGTTGCTCGCGTTGCCGCCGACCGGGAAGCCCTGCAGGAGCATCTCGGCCATGGCCACGTGGAAGTCCGCGGTGCCCTGGGCATACGCGCGGCCATCCAGCGCCGTCACGGTGCCGGTGTTGTAATGCTGCACGTGCAGGTACGTCAGCCGGTCACGGAACGCGTAGATGACCGGCAGGTAGGCGCCCCACGGGCCGCCGTAGGCGGAGTAGCCGCCCTGCACGTAGGCCGTCTCGGGCGCCATCGTGAGCAGGAAGCTGGAGCCGTAGCGGCTGAGGAGCTGCCGGACGCCGGCGATGAGGTGGGTGATCTTCGGCGTGGTCGGGTTGCGGAAGTCGGTGTCCCCGCCGTTGAGGGACAGCGAGCTGCCCTCCAGGTCGATGTCCATGCCATCGAAGCCATACGTGTCGATGATGGACTGCATGGTGGTGACGAAGTTCTGCTGCGCGGTGGAGGTGGCCAGATCCACCGTGCCGTTGGCCCCGCCCAGGGAGATGAGGACCTTCTTGCCCTGGCTCTTCAGGTAGGCGATGTCCGCCTTGAAGTCCGCGACCGTCGCGTTGTAGGGCGAGAACGCCATGTTGCCCGTGGAGGGGCCGCCCACCGGCTCGGCGAAGGCGACCTGGATGACGTTGAACTTGGGCGAGATGTCACGCAGGCGGATGTTGGTCGAGCCGTTGTCGAAGTTGTGCCAGTAGCCGACGATGACCTTGCCGCTGCTCACGGGGGGCGTGTTGGTCGTCGTCACCGAGATGCTGTTGCTCGCCGTCGAGCGGTTGCCGGCCGCGTCGCGGGCCTTCACGCTGAAGGTATACGTGGTGTTGGCCTTGAGGCCGGACACGGTGGCGCTCGTCGTGGTGCTGGTGGCGGACGCGGTCGTGGAGGAGCCGGTGAACACCTCGTAGCCGGTGACGGCCACGTTGTCCGTCGAGCCATTCCACGCCAGGGACACGCTGTCGCTGCCCGTGGAGGTGGAGCGCAGGCTCGAAGGGGCCGTCGGCGCCTGGTTGTCGGCGACGTTGGGGGGCGTGGTCACGCTGAACGCCGCGCTCGCCGCCGAGCGGTTGCCGGCCGCGTCCCGGGCCTTCACGGTGAAGGTATACGTGGTGTTGGCCTGGAGGCCGGACACGGTGGCGCTCGTCGTGGTGCTGTTGGCGAGCCCGGACACGCCGCCGCCGCTGAAGGACACCTCGTAGCCGGTGACGGCCACGTTGTCCGTCGAGCCATTCCACGCCAGGGACACGCTGGTGCTGCTCGTGGCGGTGGAGCGCAGGCTCGAGGGCGCCGTCGGCGCCTGGGTATCGGTGGGGACGCTGCTCCCCTCCAACCACAGCGCGGGGACGTTGGGCGGCTCCCAGCCGACCAGCGACGTGTGGGCCTGGCGGCAGTCATAACCCTTGCCGCTGTAGGTGACGCTGTCGCCCTGCGCGTAGCCGACGTTGGGGGCCCACTCACCGCGTGCCGCGGCGGCGGCGAGGGTGGGGGACAGGCCAACCAGCAGCGCCATGGCGGCGGCCAGGATGAAGCTTCCCGGTCCGGACCCGCGGATTCGACTCGACGAATACATGGATGATTCCTTCTGGGTAGATGAGAGGTGAGGGGTGGAGGGTGAAGGGAAGGAGAGGCGCTAGGGCAGGGTGACCGGAGCGCGGTAGTAGTCCTGGACGCGGCTGATCCAGTAGTAGCCCTCGGTGGGCTGATCCTCCGGGTAGCTCCCCGGCTGGGGAATGGCGCGCGTGCTCACTCCGACTCCGGCGCCCATGAGGATGGCGACGACTCCCGCGTTGGCCGCCTCGGGAATGTGCGAGCCCCACGTCACCGTGCTGCCGCTCACCGAGACCTTGGGATCGCCCCACAGGTTCTTGGAGAACCAGGCCAGCCGGTTGCCCGAGAGCGTGATCCGATCTCCGAAGAAATAGGGAGCGGCGGACTCCTCATACTGCTGCACGGCGTTGGACAGGAGCGGGAACGTGCCCGAGGCGTTGTACGCGGTGGGGCTGCTCTGCAGGGTGCCGTTGATGTGTCCGGCGGGCACCTGCCAGAGCACCACGGGCAGGGACAGGGTCTCCTTCAGGGTCCGCACGAACAGGAGGTAGTTGTTCCAGAGGTCCGCGTTCCAGAACCACAGTGAGGTCGCCGGATCATTGGGATTGGCGCCCGCCGCCCCGGCCCCATCCAGGCCATACTTGTCGATGGAGATGAACTCGGCGTTTCCGTACTTCACGCCCGCCTTCAGGGCGAAGCCCGCGTTGGCGCGCGCGTTCTCCTGGATGCGCGTCTTGCCCGCCTCGAGCCCATACACCTCGGTCGCGTGAACGATGCCGGTGCTCGGAGCGCCGGGAGCGGCCCAGAGGTTGAGCTGCCAGCCGAGGAAGGCCTTGGGGGTGTACTTGCGCAGGGTGTAGTTGATGCTCTGGACGAGGCCGGTCAGGGTGTTGGGGAAGGTGGGATCCACGCCCCGCTGGAGCACGCCCGAGTCGTACACGGCGTAGGTCGCCGCGGGCATCTGCGCGGGGTCATTGCCATATTGCGGCCCGTACTGCTGCTGGATGTAGCCGAGGGTATCGGGCTCGATGACGTAGCCGATGCGGCCCGTTCCGATGATGCCCGTCGCGGTCTGGCCCACGTCACGCAGACCCTTGAAGTACGTCGTGAGGAAGGCGGCGCTCTGCAGGTTGCCCCAGACGGCCGCGGGGCTGTCGGTGTTTCCACCAATCCCATACACCACGTAGATGGGCGTCATGCCCTGTTCCTTGCTCTTGTTCGCAAGGCGCACGGCGCGGTCATGCCACTCGGAGATCTGCGAGCCACCGTTGAGGTACAGGTAGCCGTAGTCGAGGCGCTTGCCGGCGGGGAAGAGCGGATTGACCTTGGTGAAGAACCGGTCGGTGCCCGTGAAGGGCTCGTAGACGGTGCCGAGCGCCAGATAGCTCGGGTGCCATGAGCCAGTGGGAGGCGGGGGCTCCGTCGTCCCGGGCGCGGTGCTGGCCACGAGCGTGCTGCTCACCGTGGACAGGTTGCCCGCGTTGTCCTTGGCCTTGACGGTGTAGCTGTACTGCGTCGACGGGGAGAGGCCGCCGTCCGTATAGGAGGTGCTGGTCGCCGTACCGACCTGGGTGCCATTGCGGAACACGAGGTAGCCGGTGACCCCGACGTTGTCGGACGCCGCGTTCCAGGCGAGGGAGATCTGGGTGCTGGTCGTGCTCGTGGCCTTCAAGCCCGTCACCTGGGTGGGCGGAAGGGTGTCACCGCCGCTGGTGGTGCACGGGCCGATGAGCTTGTACCAACCGCTCGCGGTGCCGAGGACGGGGTCCGCGGACCAGATGGAGACGAGGGCCTCGTACAGGTTGGCCTTGTAAACGACCCGGCTGCCCGGCGGATAGATGGTGCTGGCATTCCACTCGGACACGCCAGTGCAGCTCTCCAGGGCCGCGAGGGCCGTGCTGGTGCCCTCCGCTTCGGCGCTCCCATCCGGTTGGCAGGCGGAGGTCGCCAGGGCGAGACAAGGTAGCACTCGCAGCCATCGCGGGGCCTTCCACGGGTGGACGGACATCTTCGGCTCTCCTTTGGAATGGGGGCTCCGGACGCAGCGGACCGGAGCGAGTACCAGGAAGAGCGTGGGACTCATTTTTTCGGGTCAACCCGTTATTCGGATTCTCCACGGAAAGTGGAGGCCGTGCTGTTTTGAACGCAGGAGGACTTCCTCGTGCTCCAGTCCCCAGGCCACACTCTCGGTGTCTGTTTCCAATCCAGGCAACGGAGGAGGTGCGACTTGTCCATTCGCCGTCAGGTCGGTGCAGTGCTCCTGGCCCTGGTCGTGGGGGTGCTTCTCGAAGGGTGTGCCACGGGTCATCCGCGCGGGAGCCTGGGACGTGGTGTCGGCCGCCATTCGTCTCCTTCCGCGCCCGTGGAGGATCGAGGAGGCGCGGGCGGTTTCCCCGAGGAGGTGGTGGACGCATTCCAGGCGGTACAGGAGGCCAGTGGCCTCGGGGAAGAGTTCCGGCACCCAGCGGGCGCGGCGCTCTACCTGGAGCAGGCCCGCCAGCTCCTGCGCGGACTGGCCAGGACGCCGGTGACGCACCGGAGCTTCGCCCCACGTCGAGTGCTGTTCTGGTTGCTGCGCGAGGTGCTCGAGGGCGGCGAGCGCGTGGAGTACGCCGACCTGAAGTGGCGGACCGAGCGCTTCTGGCTCCTGGTGATGGTTCGTCCGGACGGCTACCTGGTGGCCGCGCTCACCGGAGAGCCCCTTCAGCGCATGGGCCCACTCCGACTCGTAGGGGGCGAGTGGAGGGTGGGTGCGCTCGCGGTGGGCGACTTCTACTTCTCGCGCGGGGGAGTCTTCTATGCGGTGAACGACGCACTGCGGCGTGGGGATGGCCTGCCCCTGAGCGAGTTGGGCCTGGGGAGAGACCCGCTCAGTGCCGCGCTCGACGGGGCCCAGGATGCCGTGGGGGAGATGGCGGTGGCGCTCGCCCAGTCCATCCTGCACCCCATCCGCACCTTGGAGGACCTGACGCAACTGCCTGGCACGGTGGCGAGCCTCATCGCCGCGTCGCCGGAATACTTCGCGCACTACGGCGCCATGTCCTGGGAGGATCAGATCCGTGAGGCGGCGCGCCTGTCCACGCACGTCATCATGATGCTCGGGGGCGCGGAGGCCTCCCTGGGGCGCATGGGCGGACTGGGGGCGGAACTGCCGGTGCTGTCGCTCTCGGCCCGGGGCGAGCTGGTGCTGAGCGGCGCCGTGGTGGCGGGAGGAATGGTGACCTCCACTGCGGGAATGGACCTGGGCGCCCTCTCCATCCTCCACATGGCGGCAAAACGCCCGGGACGCACCGGTGGCGCGAGCGCCAAGGTGGGGAAGCCCGCCCAGACGGTTGCGGCGAAGGGGCCCGGCAAGTGGACGTACAAGAAACCCACCATCGAGTCCAAGCAGGCCCTGGATTACCAAGAGCAGGTGACGGGACGGCCCGCCTGGTACGTGTACATGGTGGGGAAGATGGAGTTCGACGGCTTCAACGGCAAGGAACTGCTCGAGGCCAAGGGGGCAAGCTACAAGAATTTCCTCATGAAGGATGGTACAGCCCAGCCTTGGTTCGAAGGCGGAAAGGGGTTCAAGGGGCTGATGGAACAGGCTGAAAAGCAGTCTCAGCTCGCCAAGACGCTGAAGCTGCCGCTGGTGTGGCACGTGGCCGAGGCGGAATTCGCGAAGTTTCTCCGAAGGGTCTTCATAGACAATGGTCTGGAAAACATCGAAGTCCGCCATACACCACCGACGCAGTGAGGGGTTGCATGTACGAGCGGTTCTACGCAGGGGCGTATTGGGGACCTCGGAAGGAGACGGCGCTGGAGTGTGCCCGGCGTGCGGACCTCTTCTTTCACATGCTGGCGCGGTGTGATCCGACGTTCACCCAGTGGTACAGAGGGGGAGGGGGCGCCCCTCGCACGCTTCCTGGCCACCCTGTCCGAATGGATGTGCAGGAGTGGGAGCAACTATTCCTGCGCGGAATGCTCCGCACGGACGTTGGCAAGGAGGTCATCAAGGAGTTTGGCTTCAGGGAGTACGTCTGGAACGCGAAGAACAAGGAGCGAACCCGCATTGAAATGCGTTGTGGTGCTTACTCCTCAGGAGCGGTGAATTCGTGCTTGTTCAGACCGCCAGAGGTGAGCCCACTGCGCGAGCGGATCCTGTGTGCCCCACTGCTGGCCGAGGTGCTCACCAGCGTGGCCACCGCGTGGGACCCTGACTTCGCCATGGTCAGCTCTTCGGAGATGGTGGACCTTGTCCAGAAGCGCAGAGGTGAAGTGCGGTTGGGCTGGTTGACGTATCTGTCGCGCCGGCTGGGCACGGTGCCGCCACTGCCCGCCCCCGTGCGCATCGAGCCGGTGGGGACTCTCGGCTGGCTCCTCGTCCTGTCCCCCGAGCCCATGAGCGCGAGCAACCCCGAGCACGTCGCCTTCACCTCTCGTGTTCGCGAACTGCTCGACCGCGCCGGTCTCATCCGACGTCCGGACCCCGTGACCGGTGAGGAATGATGGGAGGCGTGCCTCCCCTTCTGTCCACTCCGGGTCACCGGCCCACCCGCCGCCGGTGTGTCAGGGAGGTAGGCCCCGCACATCGAACGTGGTGGGACGCCTCGCATCCGCTACATTGCCGGCGCCGCACTCCCGGGCTGCCGGGGCAGCAATGTCGAGACTTCCATGATGCCATCGGTACAAGAAACAGACGTGCTCATCTCCGGCTGCGGTCCGGTGGGCGCCCTGACGGCCAACCTCCTGGGACTGCATGGGATCCGCACGCTCGTGCTCGATCGCGAGCTCGCCCACCATGGCCAGCCCCGCGCCATCACCTGTGACGACGAGGCCCTGCGCATCTACCAGTCCGCCGGCTTCGCCGAGGTCATGGATGCCCACATGTACACCTGCCCCGAGGTGGAACTCGTGGGGGCCTCGGGCGAGCTCTTCGCCCGGCTCGGCATCCAGGAGACGGACTTCGGCAACGGCTACCCGGCCCTGCGCTTCTTCAGCCAGCCCTATGTCGAGCGCGTGCTGCGTCAGGGCGTGGCGCGCTTCCCCCACGTGGAGCTGCGGCTCGGCCAGCAGGTGGAAGCCTACACCCAGGACGCTCAAGGTCTCACGGTCACCGTCCGGGATGTGCGCCACGGCACCGAGCACACCGTGCGTGCCCGCTACCTCCTCGCGTGTGACGGGGGGCGCAGCACCCTGCGACGTCTGGCCGGCATCGACATGGTGGGTTCCACCTATGACGAGGGCATGGTGGCCGTCTCCCTCCTGCTGCCCGAGGAGCCCCCGGCCGTGTGCCGCATGGTGTGCGACCCCCACCGCCATGTCTTCGTCACCCGGTGCGCCGGCAACGAGCTGCGCGTGGAGTACATGATCCGCGAGGACGAGAAGGCCGAGGACATGATCCGGCCCGAGCGCATCCGCGAGTTCATCTCCCCGTACGTGGATCCGGATCGCGTCACCGTCCTGCGCGCCGCCCCCTACATCTTCAACCGCCGCGTGGCCTCGCGCTGGCGTGACGGCCGGATGTTCCTGCTCGGCGATGCCGCCCACCTCATGCCGCCCGTGCTCGGCCAGGGGTTGTGCTCCGGCCTGCGCGATGCCGCCAACCTCTCCTGGAAGCTCGCCGCCGTCCTCCACGGCCAGGCCGACGAGTCGCTCCTGGACACCTATGAGCTGGAGCGCCGCCCCCACGCCGAGGCCATGCTCCAGGCCAGCGTGAACATGGGCCGGCTCGTGCTCACCGGCAGCCGTCCGCTCGCCTTCCTGCGCGATCGGGTCTTCCAGGCGATCGACCGCATCCCGCGCGTCCAACGCTTCATCCGCAACCTCGAGTTCAAGCCCCGGCCCCTCATCCCCCGGGGCTTCATCCTGGGCGAGTCCCGGGGCCATCGGAACGCGCCCGAGGGGACGTACTTTCCCCAGCCCTGGGTGGAGGGCCCCGGTGGCCGGGTGCTGCTCGATGAGCTGCTCGGCCCGGGCTTCGCGGTGCTCGTCCACCCGGACACCCAGGAGGCCTCGGTGCGAGCCGCGCAGGTGCTCGCCGACAGCCTGGGCGCCCGGTGTCTGCGCTTCCGCGCGCCGCGCTCCAGCAAGGCCCGGCCGGGCGAGGTGGTGGACAGCGACGGCGCGCTCGAGGCGTGGTTCCAGCAGCACCAGGTGGAGATCGCCGTGCTGCGCCCCGACCGCTACCTCTTCGGCGCGGTCCGGGGCACGCACCTGGCCTGGTTGGCCTCGGCCCTGCGCCGACGGGTGCATGGGCCGTTGCGTTTCGTGGAGCCCCTGCCCGCGCCCCTGTCGGGAGCCAGCTCCTCGGCGGTGTGAGGGCGTGGGGCGCGGGAAGTTCGACTGACTCAAGGGAGAGCGGATGCTCAGACAGAAGTTGTACATCACGGGGTTGGTCCTGCTCGCCGGGACGTCGGCGTGTGCGCAGGGGCGGGCCGCGGCGGCAGGGACGGCGGCCACCACCCCCGCGGCGAAGGTGGGGGCGCGAATCCAGGAGCGGACGCTGAAGAATGGCCTGAAGGTCATCGTCTGGCCCGTGCCCGCCAATCCCAGTGTCTCGCTCTACAACTGGTTCCGTGTGGGCAGCCGCAACGAGCGGCCCGGCATCACCGGCCTGTCCCATTTCTTCGAGCACATGATGTTCAACGGCGCGAAGAAGTACGGGCCCGGTGAGTTCGATCGGGTCATGGAGGCGCATGGCGGCCGCAACAACGCCTACACCTCCGAGGACGTCACCGTGTACCAGGACTGGTTTCCGCGCTCGGCGCTGGAGACCATCTTCGATCTGGAGGCGGACCGGCTCTCGAGTCTGTCGATCGATCCCAAGGTGGTGGAGAGCGAGCGGGGCGTCGTCTACTCCGAGCGGCGCTCCAGCGTGGACAACGACAACTCTGGTCTGCTCATGGAGCAGGTGCAGGCCACCGCCTTCGTGGCGCACCCCTACCAGATTCCCGTCATCGGCTGGCCCTCGGACATCGAGGGGTGGACGCAGGGCGACCTGGAGCGCTACTTCCGCACCTACTACGCGCCCAACAACGCCACCCTGCTCGTCGTGGGCGCGGTGACGCCCGCGGACATCTTCGCCCTGGCGGAGAAGTACCTCGAGCCCATCCCCGCCCAGCCCGCGCCCGAGCCCGTGCACACCGTGGAGCCCGTGCAGCAGGGCGAGCGCCGGGTGGTGGTGCGCAAGCTCGCGCAAGCGCCCCTCGTGCACATGGCCTTCCACGGTCTGCGCGGCCGTGACGCGGATGCCCCCGCGTTGGATCTCCTGGTGCGCATCCTCACCGAGGGGGATTCCTCGCGGTTGCACCGGCGGCTGGTGGAGGAGGAGCGGGTGGCCATCCGCGTGCAGGGCTCCCGGGGCGCGGGGTTCGA